>PLLF01000115.1 GCA_003140855.1 Vulcanimicrobiota bacterium | reverse complement strand
GATCGGTCGCAACGGCGTCGGGGCGCGGACTGATCTTCGTTGACCAAGGTGGGAAAGCGACTCCGATTCCGGTGACCGTGAATCTTCTCAGCGGCACACAAGCAGCGGTAACGCCGTTGCGCGGAACGCTTGCGACCACCGACAACGTGATCGTAAGCAGCGGATCGAGCACTTCGCCGGCCGCCTCCACAACGCGAACCGGCAGCGCTGCAGCCGGCGGCATGGGCAGCCTCGGAAGAGCGTTGCACTAATGGAACCCGTTGTTGACGTACGCGATCTGCGAAAGATCTACGACCTCGGCGGCGGCGGCACCGTCGCCGCTCTCGGGGGAGTGAATTTGCAGATCGAACAAGGCGAGTTCGTGGCGGTAATGGGGCCGTCGGGTTCGGGAAAATCCACGTTCATGCACATCGCCGGATTGCTCGACGAGCCGACTTCGGGAACCTATCGCTTCGAAGGCCACGACGTCTCGTCGCTCACCCAAGACGAGCGCGCCGACATCCGCAGCCGCCGGCTGGGCTTCGTCTTCCAGTCTTATAATTTACTCTCGCGCACGACCGCGCTCGAAAATGCGGAGCTTCCGATGATCTATTCGGGCGTTCCGGAAATCGAACGCCGCCGGATCGCGCTCGAGAAGCTAGCCGTGGTCGGCATCGATCACTTACGCGATCACACTCCCAACCAAATGTCGGGCGGACAGCAGCAGCGCGTAGCCATTGCCCGCTCGCTCGTGAACGATCCCGCTTTGATTCTCGCCGACGAACCGACCGGAGCGCTCGATACGCAATCTTCGAAAGAAGTCATGGAGCTCTTTACGCGCCTCAACCAAGAGCAAGGCATCACAATATTGCTCGTCACGCACGAACCCGAAGTAGCGGCGTATGCCAAGCGAATTATCTCATTCCGCGACGGCCACGTGGTCGCCGACACGCTTCAAAACCAACGGCAAGCCGCATGAGCTACATGGCTACATTACGCATTGCGCTCGATGCGCTCTTGCGCAATCGTGCGCGGTCACTCCTGACGATGCTCGGCGTCATCATCGGCGTCGCTGCGGTCATCGTGACCGTTTCCATCGGCACCGGCGCGCGTGTGTCGGTTCAGAAGCAAATCGAAAGTTTAGGAAGCAACCTGATCGTCGTCATTCCGGGCAGCGTCACGCAGGGCGGTGCGCGATCGGGTTCGGGCGGCGCTTCCACGCTGACGCCGGAAGATGGGATGGCGATTGCCAAGCTCCCCGGCGTCGCGGCAGTTTCACCGGCGGTGACCGTGCGGTCGCAAGCCGTTGCCGGCGCCAACAATTGGCAGACGACCGTTACGGGAGTGGCGCCAACTTATACATTCGTTCGTAGTTGGACGATGGCGGCGGGCGCGTTCTTCACGCAAAACGACGTGCTCTCGGCGGCAAAAGTCGCCGTGCTCGGGCAAACCGTCGTGCAAAATCTTTTTCCCGACGGCAGCTCGCCGATCGGTCAGACCATTATCGTCAAGGGCGTACCGTTTACCGTCGTAGGCACGCTGACCGCGATGGGACAGAGCCGCACGGGACAGGATCAAGACGATACGATCCTGGTGCCGTACACGTCCGCCCTGCAGCGCCTTACCGGGCAGGCCACCGTTGGTACGATTATGGTTTCCGCCGCAGATGCGGCGAGCGTTCAACCCGCCCAAACCGCGATTACGGCCTTGCTCGAGCAGCGCCATCACATCGTTCCGCCGCAGCAGGATGATTTCACCGTTCGCAACCTGCAAGATATCGCGGCGGCTGCGTCATCAACCGGTGCGATTCTCGAATTTTTACTCGCCGGCGTTGCCGCGGTCTCACTGATCGTCGGCGGTATCGGCATCATGAACATCATGCTCGTGTCGGTTACGGAGCGCACGCGAGAAATCGGCTTGCGCATGTCGGTGGGCGCCCGTGGTAGCGTGATCCTGCGGCAGTTCTTGACCGAATCAATCGTCCTCTCGACCGTCGGTGGGATCATCGGCGTGCTCATTGGAATGGTCGGCACTATGTTGGTTGCGCTACTCGCGAAGTGGCCGATGGTCGTGCCGCTCTCCGGCGTCATTTTCTCCGTCCTCTTCTCGGCCGCCGTCGGCGTGTTCTTCGGCTACTACCCTGCGCGGAAGGCTGCGCAGCTGCGGCCAATCGAAGCGCTCCGTTTCGAATGACAACCTCCACGCCGGCGCGGTCGCCGTAGTCGACGACGAGCGCCGTATTCGCGAACTGCTCGAATTGAGCTTACGTCATCACGGCTTCGAGGTGCGCAGCGCAGCCGACGGACAAGAGGCGCTCGCGCTCGTGCGCGAATGGCCGCCCGACATCATCGTGCTCGACGTGATGATGCCGAAAATCGACGGCATCACGCTCTTGCCGATGCTCCGGCGTATCACGGAAGCGCCCGTAGTCATGCTCAGCGCCAAGGGTGAATTGGAAGACAAGGTCGAGGGACTCGGTCACGGCGCCGACGATTACTTGAGCAAACCATTTGAGATCTCCGAGCTAATTGCACATCGAAGCGAAACTGCGCCGTCCCCATATCGAGCATCCCGACACGCTGCATTACGACGGCATCGACGTCGATCTCCAGACGCACGAAGTGCATCGCGAGGGAAGGCGCCTCGATCTCTCGCCTTTGGAATACAAATTGTTGACGACGCTGCTCCGGCGTCCCAAGCGCGTCTTCACGCGCGAGGATTTGATCGAACTCGTTTGGGGTGGCGAAAGCGACGTCAGCGACGCCGCGGTCGAGCGCTATATCTCCTATTTGCGCGTAAAAGTGGACGAAGGTTTTGAGCGGCGGCTCATTCACACGGTGCGCGGCGCGGGCTACACAATCCGCGAAGAATGATGCCACATTGTGTCATGGTGGCCCCATATGTCATCCTGAGCTTGTCGAAGGACCCCGAGCAGTGCGCCATAGGC
>PLLF01000090.1 GCA_003140855.1 Vulcanimicrobiota bacterium | reverse complement strand
ATCAGCGTGCCGTCCAGGTCGAAGGCAACCAGCTGCGGAGGCGTCAGGTCGGGAGGCCTTCTTGTACGTTTCCGGCGCCCACGATGCGTTCGAGCTCGAGCTTTGCGCGATAATCCGAAGCGATGCCGCGCGAGAGACGCTGCTCGCGATCGCCGACCCGCAGCACGAGCGGCACAGTACCGGGCCATTCGTCGAGAATGGCGACGAGCCGGTCCACTTGATCGCGCTGGGTGACGTTCACATGCCAGCCCGGCGGCCGTGCCGCGCTTGCCGGCCGGTCGAAGGGCGTCACTTCGCTCACGGCGACCGAGGTTTCGAGGGGACCCTCCTGGCCGACCGGTCCGCCAACCCGTTCTCGAATACGCAGCCGTCCCTTGACGATCACGATCTTGTCGGCATCAAAGTACGCTTGCACTTGCGGATAGATTTTAGAAAACACGACCGCTTCGACGCTCCCTGTCGTATCCTCGATGGTAGCGATCAGAATCTGCTGACCGGCTTTGGTCAACGTGCGCCGCACACCGGTTACTATCCCGGCAATGCAAACGAAGCTCTCGTCTTCCCCCTGGCGTAAATCCTTGATAGGCAGAGCTCCGGTGCGCGTCAGCGCTTCCGCTACGTCAGCCAATGGATGACCCGAAACGAAAATACCGAGCGTCTCCTTTTCCCACTGCAGCATCTGCAGCGTTGAAGGCGGCGCGACGACGCGCAATGACGGCGCCATTCCTTCGACTGTGGAGGCGTCGGCGTCGCCAAAGAGCGAGGCTTGTCCGAGCTCCGCGTCGCGAGTCTCGGCCGCGGCAATCTGTAGCGCAACGTCGAGCGCGTCCAGTTTTTGCGCGCGGTTTCCTGGCAGACAGTCGAGCGCGCCGCATTTTATGAGCGACTCGAAGACCCTGCGGTTCACTTGTTTTCCGTCGACGCGGCGGGCGAAATCAAACAGATCGATAAAGAGTCCGCCGGTATCGCGGGCCTCTAAAATCACCCGTACCGCGCCCTCTCCGACGCCCTTGATCGCGGAGAGCCCGAAGCGAATCTCGCCGTTCGCAACGCCAAAATCGATGAGCGACGCGTTCACGTCCGGCGGCAGCACCGCGATGCCGATCTTCTTCGCCTCGTCGATGTACTCGACCAATTTGTCCGTGCGATCGCGAACCGAGGTCATCAGCGCGCTGAAATACGGCAGCGGATGATTCGCCTTTAGAAATGCCGTTTGGTAAGCGATCCACCCATAGGCGGTCGCGTGCGCCTTTGGAAAGCCGTATCCGGCAAAGGGTTCGATGTAGGCAAAAATCTCCGCCGCGAGTTTTTCATCGATGTCCGAGTGTTCTTTGGCCCCGGCGATGAATTTTTTGCGATAGGCGGGAATCTTCGCTTTCTCTTTCTTGCTCATCACCTTGCGCAGCTCGTCGACCTCGCCCATCGAGAAGCCGGCGACATCGCGCGCCATTCGCATCACTTGCTCTTGGTACGCCATGATTCCGTATGTTTCCGAGGCGATTGCTTCCAACTTCGGATGCAAGTACTTGGGTTTGGTGCGTCCGTGCTTCGTGTTGATATATTGCGGAATCCACTCCATCGGGCCAGGACGGAACAGTGCTACCAACGCGATGATGTCGTTGAATTCGCTCGGCCGCAGCTCGGTGCAGACGCGCACCATCCCTTCCGACTCGAGTTGGAATACGCCGACCGTTTCACCACGGCTGAGCATGTCGTACGTTCGCTTGTCGTCGTCGCGAATTTTTGCTATGTCGAACTCGGGATCCGACGTGCGCCGGATTTCGTCCACCGCGTTTTTCATGACGGTCAGGTTGCGCAGTCCGAGGAAATCCATCTTTAATAGGCCGATGCGTTCGACCCAGGTCATGTCGTACTGCGTGTTTATACCGGTATCGCTCTTTGCCAGGGGCGCGTAGTCGATCAACGGACCCGCCGAAATCACGACGCCCGCCGCGTGCGTACCGGCGTTGCGCGCTAAACCTTCGATCGATTTCGCCGTGTCGAGCCACTTCCGCATTTCCGGAGAGCCGCGGTATAGCGTTTTCAGTTCCGGGATCTGTTCCAACGCCTGGCCGATCGTCAGTCCCGTCGGCCCCGAGGGAATCATCTTGGCGACCCGATCGACGTCCGGCAGTGGAATCCCGAGCGCACGGCCGGCGTCACGAACCGCGGCGCGCGCCGCCATCGTTCCGAACGTCACGATTTGGGCGACGCGATCTTTGCCGTATTTTTCCGAGACATACGCGATCACTTCGTCGCGCCGCTCGACGCAAAAATCCGTGTCGATGTCGGGCATCGAGATGCGGTCCGGATTCAGAAAACGCTCGAACAGCAGGTTGAACTTCAACGGGTCGAGATCGGTGATACGCAAGCAGTATGAGACGATCGATCCCACGGCCGAGCCGCGTCCCGGGCCCACCGGTATGTCGCGATCCTTGGCGTACTTGATGAAATCCCAAACGATCAGGAAATACGATGCGTAACCCATCTTGGTGATGACCGAGAGTTCGTAATCGAGCCGTTCGCGCAGCAACGGGTCGTCTTTGGCTCGTTCCGCTCCGTACCGGTCGATCAGACCTTGCTCGCACAGCTGCCGCAGATATTCTTCCGCCGTTGTTTCCGTCAGGAGGCTCTCTTGCGGCACGGGAAACGCCGGCACGTTGAAAACTCGCTCCGGAATGCGAATGTCGACGCGCCTGGCTATCTCTTCGGTCGCATCGCAGGCCTCGGGGAGGTCGCTCCAGGCCGCGCGCATCTCTTCGTTCGACTTGATGTAAAACTCGTCGGAGTAAAAACGCATACGGTTCGTATCGGCGACGGTTTTTCCGGTACCGATGCACAGCAGCACGTCGTGCGCGGCCGCGTCCTTACGCTCGAGGTAGTGGGAATCGTTGGTGGCGACGATCGGAATCTGCAGTTCCTTGGCGATACGCAACAAGCCGGGGTTGATCGACTCTTCCTCGGGCATGCCGTGGCGCATCATCTCGAGATAAAACCGGTCGCCGAAAATATCGACGTAGGTCTTGGCTGCTTTTTTGGCCGTGTCGTAGTCGTTGCGCAGCAATGGCGCGGCGACCATTCCGGAGAGACAGCCGGAAAGTACGATCAATCCCTCGTTGTGCTTGGCCAGCAGATCGAGATCGATGCGCGGCTTATAGTAGTAACCTTCGAGAAAACCCTTAGAGACCAACGCGCTCAGGTTGCGGTAGCCGATGAAGTCGGCGGCGAGCAGCGTGACGTGAGCTTCTTCGCGCGCCGTCCGGTCGAGACGCCCGCGCGGCGCGATGTAGGCTTCGCAACCGAGGATCGGTGTGAGCCCATGCTCGCGCGCGGCGTAATAGAACTCCATTGCGCCGTACATAACGCCGTGATCGGTCAACGCTATCGCGGGGCTTCCGTTTTCGGCGGCGCGCCGGCACAAATGCTCGATGCGGCACGCGCCGTCCAGTAAAGAGTACTCGCTGTGGACGTGCAGGTGGACGAATTGGCTCACTTGCTGGCGCAGTTCGTCGCGTCTCCCCCAAAACCGTGTAGCCTGCCCGCCTTGCCCTGGGCAAGACATAGGTCATGGGAGCTGCCAGGCCGGAGTAGTATAAAGAAGGTTACGTGATCAAGCACGACGTCGTGGTCATCGGTGGCGGCCTGGCAGGCATGCGCGCCGCCGTCGAAGCGGCCGAGCGTGGCGCCGACGTTGCCATTGTCAGCAAAATGCACCCGGTCCGCAGCCATTCAGGCGCCGCCCAGGGCGGCATCAATGCCGCCTTAGGAAATACGGCCGAAGACACGCCCGAAAACCACGCCTTCGACACCGCCAAGGGCTCCGATTACCTCGGGGACCAAGACGCGATCGAGGCGATGTGCGACGACGCGCCCCGCCAAATCATCTGGCTCGAGCACCGCGGCTGCATCTTCTCGCGGCTGCCAGACGGCCGGCTGGCGCAGCGTCCCTTCGGCGGCGCCGGCTCCCCACGCACGTGTTACAGCGCCGACGTCACCGGCCTGGTAATTCTTCACACGCTTTGGGAGCAGCTCGAGCGCTTCAACGTCAAAGTCTACGAAGAATATTTTTGCACCGCGTTGTGCGTGGAAGACGGCGTCGGCACCGGGATCGTCGCTTACAACATGCGCAACGGCGAACTCGAACTGATTACCGCCAAAGCCACGATTCTGGCGACCGGCGGGTGCGGACGGATGTACGCCAAGACGACCAACGGCTACGCGTCCACCGCCGACGGACTCGGGATTGCATTTCGTGCGGGCGTGCCGATCATGGACATGGAGTTCGTGCAATTCCATCCCACGTCGCTCAAAGAGAACGGGGTGCTGCTCTCCGAAGCCGCCCGTGGCGAAGGCGCGCACCTGCTCAATTCGCTTGGCGAGCGTTTCATGTTCAAGTACGCGCCCGAGAAAGGCGAGCTTGCCTCGAGAGACGTCGTCTCGCGCGCCGCTTGGACCGAAATCATGCAAGGCCGCGGCATCGACGGGTGCGTGCTTTTGGATCTGCGCCACCTTGGCCGCGAAAAAATTCTCGAACGTCTCCCGCAGATTCGCGAGCTCGCGATCGACGCAACCGGCAAAGACGCTATCGACACGCCGATTCCGATTTTGCCCGGCATGCATTACACGATGGGCGGCATCGAAACCGACAAATGGGGCGCGACCCGAATTCCGGGGATTTACGCCGCCGGCGAAGCGGCCTGTGTCTCGGTACACGGCGCGAACCGTTTGGGCGGAAATTCGCTGCTCGAAACGATCGTTTACGGCTCGCGTTCGGCCAAGCACGCCTGCGACTATATAAAGGAAAGCGGCGACGTGCGGCCGTCCGAACGAACGTTGAAACACGAGCAAGAGCGCATCGCGCGTTGGCTCTCCAAGAACAGCGGCATGCGGGCACCCCAGCTGCGCACGGAGATGAACAAGACGATGAGTGAAAACGTGTTTATCTTCCGGAATGAAAAAGAGCTGCAGAAAGCCGTCAACGACCTGCTCGAGATCCGCAAGCGGTTCGATAGCGACGTCTATGTGATGGACAAGTCGAAGACGTTCAACACCGATCTCGTGCACGTCATGGAGGTCGACTTTCTGATCGACGCGGCCATGTGCGTCGCCAACGGCGCCCTCGCGCGCAAAGAATCGCGCGGC
Source organism: Vulcanimicrobiota bacterium (assembly GCA_003140855.1). Lineage (GTDB taxonomy): Bacteria > Vulcanimicrobiota > Vulcanimicrobiia > Vulcanimicrobiales > Vulcanimicrobiaceae > Rubrimentiphilum. The sequence goes on along the minus strand of PLLF01000090.1, from coordinate 2,092 downwards.
GCCCAAGCGCGAACGGATTTTCCGGAGCGCGACGACGAACACTGGATGGTGCACACGCTCGCGTGGCGTCAGCAGGATCAGAACCCGCGCCTCGACTACTCCCGCAAAGTGACGATCACTAAGTGGGCGCCGCAAGTGAGATCGTACTGACATGGCTCAGGTGAAACTCGACATCTTCCGCTACGACGAAGCGGTCGACGCCGTTCCGCACCGCGATGTCGTCGCGATCGACGTTCCCGTAACGATGACCGTGCTCGATGCGCTCGAGACGGCCAAAGCCGAAATCGACGGCTCGATCAGTTTCCGCCGTTCGTGCCGGTCGGCGATCTGCGGCTCGTGCTCGATGAATATCAACGGAATAACGGGCCTCGCATGCAAGACGCCCTGCAAGAGCGTAATGAACGACGAGGGCGTGATCCAGATCGATCCGATGCCGAACTTTCAGCCGATGAAGGATCTCGTCGTGCACATGGACCCGTTTTGGGACAAGTACACGCGCCTGAAACCCTATCTTCAGCCCGCCGATCGCGACGAGGATCACGAACGCGAGCGCCGCGTCAGTCCTGAGGACATGAAGAAACTGGTCGCCGCGGCCAACTGCGTGATGTGCGCGACGTGCTATGCGCTATGCCCGGTCGTTAGCGTCGATCCGTCTTTCGCCGGCCCGGCCGCAATCGCGTATGCCTACCGCTTCATCGAAGACGTTCGCGACAGCAAGAAAAAAGAGCGTTTGGCGCAGATCAATGAAGATTACCTCTGGCTGTGCGCCCATTGTTATGCCTGTTCGTATTGTCCCAAGCACGTCGACCCGCACGATCGCATCGTTGACGTAAAGCGTGCCACCATTCAAGAAGGCGTGATGATGAATCATCCGGGACCGCGACACGCCCTGGTCGTCAACAAGACGATCAAGAAAACCGGGATGCTGGCCGAGACCGAGGTCATTTTAGGCACCGTTGGCCGCTTTAACATCGTCGGGCTGATGAAAGTAGGCCCTCTGGGATTGCGCATGGCCGCGAAGGGCAAGATGCCGCCGCCGTTCCTCAAGCCCATCCCCAAAGTCGACGAAGTCCGCACGATATTTGAGTCTTTAGAGGTACCGACATGAGCAGCACTCTTCTGCCCGAAGAACAGGCGACCGACTCTCACCGGCACTCGAAGAGTTCCGAAATGCGGCGCTACGGCTTCTTCCCCGGATGCGTCGCAAAAGAGTCGTGCAAAGAGCTCTTCAACTCGACGATGCTGCTGGCCGACAAACTCGGCATCGAGCTGATCGAACTCACCGCAGCCTCGTGCTGCGGAGCTTCGGTCGTTAACGATACGAATCGCGATATCGCGCGCGTGCTCAACGCGCGCACGTACGCGCAAGCCGAAGCGCTTGGCCTCGACGACGTCATCACGATTTGCTCCACCTGCACCGGCCACATGCGCGCGGCCAACAAAGAATTGCTTGAGAGCGAAGAGCGCATGAATCAAGCCAATACGATCCTGGGCAAGTTCGGCGCGAAGTACGAGGGCAGCGTCATGGTGCGGCATCTGTTGTGGCTGCTGATCGACGACATCGGTCTCGATACGTTGCGCAGCATGGTCGTCCGGCCGCTCAACGGTTTACGCGTCGCTCCATTCTACGGCTGCCACATCATTCGCCCCGAAAGCGTCAACGGCTGGGAATCCGCGCGCAATCCCCATTCGCTGGAAGATGTGATCAGCGCGATCGGCGGCGAGCCCGTCGACTATGCCGGCAAGACGCGCTGCTGCGGTTTCCATATACAGTTGGAAAAAGACGGCGTCGCGACCTCAATGGTCGGGCAGAACATGCGTATCGCCAAGGATCGCGGCGCGGAAGCGGTCATCACGCCGTGTCCGCTTTGCCACTTGGCGCTCGACGGCTATCAGCAGGACGCCGCGGCGCGTTGGGGACGGACCGACTTGCCGACGTTCCATCTTCCGCAGCTGGTTGCGCTCGCGCTCGGCGTTCCCGCCGAAAAGCTTGGCCTGAACAAGCACTTGATCGATCCGCGCACGATTCTGGTCGAACGCGAACTGATCGCTTAAACGGCAGCGAGCTCCCGCAGCACGACGTCCACCGATA
>PLLF01000104.1 GCA_003140855.1 Vulcanimicrobiota bacterium | reverse complement strand
CTGCGCGGCGGCGCCTTCAAGCCGCGGACGTCGCCGTATGCATTTCAGGGGCTGGGAGAAGAAGGCGTCAAGCTTATGGCCGGCGCGTGTCAGAACGCGGGGCTTCCCGCGGTCGTCGAAGCGCTCGCCGAAGCACAGTTGCTGGTGCTCGAGTGGTACGTGGACATGATTCAAATCGGCGCGCGCAACATGCAGAATTTCGCGTTGCTGCAAGCCGCGGCACGCACCATGAAACCCATCCTGCTCAAGCGCGCGCCGTTCGCGACCCTCGACGAGGTGCTGTATGCGGCCGAATACATTCTCTTGGAAGGCAATCCGAACGTTGTGTTGTGCGAGCGCGGCGTACGCGGTTTCGATCCGCAGACGCGCAATCTCTTCGATCTAGGCGGAGCTTTGCGGTTGAAGGAACTGACGCATCTGCCGGTGATCGCCGATCCGAGTCACGCGACCGGACGCGCCAGCCTAATCGAACCGCTCGTGCTGGCGGCCGCCGCGGCCGGTTTGGATGGCGCGATCGTCGAGGTTCATCCGGAGCCGCCCGTTGCGTTGTCCGATGCGGAGCAGGCGCTCGATTTTGAAGCGTTCTTGCGCCTCATGCGCCGGCTCGAAGCGCTGCGCGGCACGCTCGAACTCAAGCCGAAGCTGACCGCTTGCAAATGATGGCCTGCCAGGAGCCCGCGCGGGCTCTTTCATTTGAAATGGGAGGCAGGCCGATGGGATTTGCGCTGCACGTCGTCAGCATCGAAGGGCGCCGCTACCTTGTCGGATCGGCGGGCAACTGCATTCTGTTATTGGCGAGCCTGCCGCACGGCCCGCGCGAAGGCGTCTAGAAGTACGTCAGCCGCGCGACTTTGTTCGTTCCGGTCTCCGTAAAGTAAATCTGCAAGTCGGGGCCGAGCGACATGAATGCCGCTTGCGCGGAGGCGGTCGGGATCGCAAATTCGCTCACGCCGAACGATACGCCGGATATTTGGCCGACTTTGTTTTGCGCTCGGTCGGTAAAGTACAGATTGAAATCGGCGCCGCCGACCAAACCGAATGCCGACGTCGCCGGCGCCAGCGAATGTTCGGTCACCACGCCGGCCGGCGTGATTTGTCCGAGCTTCGCCGCATTGTTTTCGGTAAAGCACAGCGTTTGGCCATCGGGGCAAGTGACGATCTGCGTGGGTGCGGCATTTGCCGTTAGCGTTGGGTGGGGCGTACCGAAGGTGTGCGCGGCGACATCGAAACGCACGATCGCCGATGCATTGCTCTCTGCAATCCAAACCCCGCCGTCGCTGAAGCCGGCCAGTCCGGCGAGACCGGCATTAGCGGTCGGCACGGGATATTCGGTGATGTTGCCGTTGCTGTCGATGCGTCCGAGCTTGTTGGCGGTCGTTTCGCTGAACCACAGCGCGCCGTCGGGTCCGCGGGCGATATACGTTGGTCCGGCGTTTGCCGTCGGCAACGGATATTCGACGGTTTTCGTCCCGGTTTGCACGCCGATCTTGCTTGCGGTGCTCTCGGTATACCAGATGCTCTTGTTGGACATGCCGATCAGATCGAACGGACCCGCATTTGCAGTCGGTACCGCCGTTTCGGTGAACACGCCGCCCGTCGTCATCTTGGTAATGTGGTTGCCGGCGGTCTCCGCAAAATAGATGAAGCCGTCGGCGCCGAGCGCGATGCCGTTAGGCGCGCTGGCTGCAGTCGGCACCGTGAACTCCGCCGTAACGTGCGGCACGACTGGGGTGGGGGTCGGCAACGGCCCGCTGCCGATGAGCACGCCTCTAGAGCATGCGCTCAGCACGAGCAGGGCCAGGGCGGCCGGGACTAACCCGGCCTGGCGAAGGACGAACGGACGCCGCACAAATAGTCTCCTTGGAAGGGGTAACGAATCGGCGCTATTCGTCCTCTCGCCAAATGAGGCCCGCCACCCCTGATTATGTATTAATTCTATAGTTGACAACCGGACGCCGACCCCTTATGGTCTATTAAAGAATTAATACATCGGAATCTAAGGCTGGAGGTAGCCGTGGCCCGCAAGAAATCCCCGACTCTCACGGAGGCGGAGTTGCGTTTGATGGAAGTGCTTTGGCAAAAGCGCCGCGCGACAATCGCCGACGTGACCGAATCGTTGCCTCCGCCGCCGATCGCATACAATACGGTGCTCACGACTATGCGCATCCTCGAGCAGAAAGGCTACGTTAGCCACGAAGAAGAGGGGCGCGCCTACGTCTATTCTCCGCTGGTCGAACGCGAAGAAGCGGCACAATCGGCTGTCGGCTTGCTGCTTAACCGTTTTTTCGGAAACAAATCCGCCGAACTCGCGCTCAAGTTGATCGAGAACGAGCGGCCCGGCGAAGCCGAACTGCAACGGCTCAAGACGCTTATCGAACAGTATGAGGAAGCCGACTAATGCCCGCCTTCTCAGCCTTTTTGGAACGATCATAGGCACGCCCCCGATGCTCGATCAGATTCCGTCATTTTCGAGCGCGTTTAATCTTTCGTTCGCGTATCACAAGTTGCTGGATCATAACGAGATCTACTTGGTGTACGGCGGCGCAAGCGCGTTCGCTACGTCGCCACAACTGATCTTCAAGATCGTCCATTATTTCGGGGCGGATAAGGGAACGTAAGCCGCGCGCGTCGTACATGGGGGAGCATGTGGACGATGCTCGCGATGGCGGTCGCAATGGCCAGCCCGGCACCCGCCGCTACGCCCCCCAAGACAATCATCCACGTGCATGTTTCGCCCCTCTGCACAGGCTTGCGGCAAAACATTGGTCCGGCGATCGGCAAGGTGCTGCAAAACGATAAAACGATTGCCGACAGCCGCCCGCTTTTGCGCGGCTATGTGAAAGCGGTTGCGACGAACAGCGCGTCGAGAGATTTGCAGGTTTCGCGCATAGAACGCTTGGTCACGCCGCTGGTGAAGAACACTGCGGCTATCGAACGATCCATTCGTTTTTCCGCGCAAGCCCGTCTCGGAGTCGGACCGGCAGCTGCTGGAGATTCGAGCCTACCTGCAGCAAGTCGTCGCGCAGCAAAAGGGCGCGCTGGACGTGATCAGCGGTTTCGTGAACACTGAGCAACTCGGCCAGCTGCAACTCGCGGGCAATGACGCGCAGAAACTTACGGAGACGCATGAGATTCCCGGCGCGCAGGGCGGCAGCTCAGCTGCGCAGTCAGCCGCTGCGGCGGCCACGCCGCCGCCATCCGGAGTTTTGAGCGCCGGTCTTCCGCACTTACCGGGGCCGGCGTCCGACCCCGCGCTGCAAGAGACGGGGATGACGGTCGGGCACAATCCGCTGGACGCATTCGATCAGGCCATCGCGCAGTATCAACAGCTGCTGCAGTCCAGCGAAGGACAAGCGGCCAATCTCGTCGTGAAAGCGTTACCCCTTTGCGGCCAACGCGTCCCCTAGGCCGCCGCCGCCCGGCGTTTGCACTTCTAACGTTTCACTAGGACCCAGCTGCAGCGTCGTTTTCGCGGGCAACGTTTCTTGCTCTCCGTTTGAAGATATGAGGCGGTGGCGGCCGCACGTGCCGTCCTCTCCGCCGGCGGCGCCGCGCGGCGCAACGGCGTGACGCTCGGCCAGGAGTGAAACGTGCGCGCGGCCTTCGGTGACTTCGAACGCGCGAACCAATCCGTTGCCGCCACTGAAGCGCCCCCGGCCGCCGGTGTTTTCTGCAATCTCATAGCGCGTTACGCGCAGCGGATACTCGCGTTCTATCGCTTCGATCGGCGTATTGAGCGTATTTGTCATATGGCATTGGATGGCGTCGATGCCGTCCATCGTCGGACGCGCGCCCATGCCGCAGCCGTTCGTCTCATAAAAAGCCCAGGGTGTGCCGTCCGCGCGCGTGCCGCCGATCATGACGTTGCTCATGGTGCCGCCGCTTTGCGCGGGCACGCGATCCGGCGTAGCTTGCGCGAGCGCCGACAAAACGACGTCGGCGTTGCGCGTGCTGGTCTCGACGTTACCGCCGCCGACCGGCGCCGGCCGGAGCGGGTTGAGCAGTGTGCCTTCCGGCACGTCGACCGTAACCGGACGGAAACATCCCTCGTTCATCGGGATCGTCGGATCGGTAACCGCGCGCAGGGCGTAGTACACTCCCGACAACGTGACGCCGAAGACCGCATTCATTGGAAACGGCAGCTGCGGCGCCGTACCGGCATAATCAAAGTGTGCGGTTCCACCTTTGAGCGTCAGTTGCAAGGCAATGCGAATCGATGGGTTGCCGTCGCGGTCTTCCAGCACGTCCTCACTTGCGAAAACGCCGTCACCCATTTCGCGAAGCGCCGCGCGCATGCGCGTTTCGCTGTGGTCGAGGATGCGGTCGATCGCACTCTCCAGCGTTTCGAAGCCGTAGCGGTCGCAGAGTTCCAAGAAGCGACGCTCGCCGGTGTAGTTCCCGGCCGTTTGCGCGCGCAAGTCTCCGCTGCGCGCGCTCGGCGTGCGCGAGTTTGCACGAAACAAGGCGATGGTCGCGGCGACGTCGCGATCGTTTTGCACCAAGCGGATCGGCGGAACGACAAGGCCCTCGGCAAACAGATCCTGGGCATCGGCCGACATCGAGCCCGGCACCATCCCGCCGACGTCCGCATGATGAGCTTTGTTGGCTGCGTAACCGGCCAGGCTGCTGTGCAAAAAGATCGGACGGATAACGGTGACGTCGTTGAGATGCGTGCCGGATATATACGGATCATTGACGACCCACATCTCGCCTTCGTGCAGCGGGCCGTCTTCGCGCGCGATCGTTTCCAGGGTCCGCCGCAAGCCCCATGGCAAGGAGCCGAGATGAACGGGAATGTGTTCGGCCTGCGCGATCAGCCGCGCGTGACGGTCGAACAATGCGCATGAGTGGTCGAGCCGTTCTTTGATGTTCGGTGAATATGCGCTCTTGCGGACGGCGATGCCCATCTCTTCACTCGCGTAGATCAGCGAGCTCTTGATGACCTCGACGGTGATCGGGTCGAGTTTTAGGCTCATGCGCTCTCCAGGATCAGGGTGGAACCCTCGGCGCGCACGATCCAGCCGGGTGCGACGTAGGTGCAGCTGTCGGGCTCTTCGATCAGGGCGGGCCCAGTTATGGACGCTCCGCGGGAAAGTGCATTGCGATCGTAGACCACAGCTGGCGTGTATTCTTCGTTCAGCCAGATACTGCGCGCTGCGGCCGATGCGCCGTTCCTTCGCGCGCCGGCATCTTGCGGCAGTGTCTCGAGTCTGGCCGTCGCGGTCAAGCGCGCGCTGACGAGTTCGACGCATTCCTCTTCGGCGGCGTAGCCGTAGCGCCGGCGATGCTCGTCGTGAAAAGCTCGCGCGGCGCCTTTACCGGCGGGAATTTCAAGTTCGAAACTCTGGCCGCGGTAGCGGGCATCGAAGTGGCGGCGCATCGCAATGTTTCCGTTCGCCGCGCCTTGCGCGTGTAAGAGCGAGTTGGCTTCGTTTTCCAATTCGCCGAAGATCCCATCGAGTTGTGCCGCGGCAATCTCTTCGGCCGGCAGCAGCAACGTCTTTACGAGTGCCGCCTGCAGCGGCGCCACCAGCAGGCCGAGTGCGGAGAAAACGCCCGGACTCTGCGGGATAACGATGCGCCGCATGCCGAGCTCGGCAGCTAGCGCGCACGCGTGCAGCGGACCGTTTCCACCGAAGGCGACCAGCGCAAAGTCGCGCGGGTCGAGCCCGCGTTCGGTCGTGACGATGTGCAGCACTTTTGCCATCTGCGCATCGATGATACGGACGATACCGGCGGCCGTTTCCGGCGTGGAAAGTTCGATCGCTTCCGCGAGCAGTGCGATCGCCGCATGCGAGCGCTTCGCGTCGATCGGAAACGTCCCGCCGGCCAGCGCTTGCTGATTCAAGCGTCCCAGCACGACGTTCGCATCCGTAACCGTCGCGCGATCGCTGCGCCCGTAACACGCGGGTCCTGGATCTGCGCCTGCCGACAGCGGACCGACGCGCAGCGCGCCCGCTTCGTCGATCCAAGCGATCGTGCCGCCGCCGGCGCTGATCTCGGCTAGGTCCACAAACGGAAAACGCACCGGATAGCCGCTGCCCTTGATCGACCGTCCGCTGTGCGTCGATCCGGCCGCTTCGAATTCGGCGGCGACTTGCGCGACGCCGTCGACGATCGTGCCGGCTTTGGCGCTGGTCCCACCCATATCAAAAGAAAGCACGCGCGGCATGCTCGCGTCGCATGCGAGCTCGGCAGCGGCAATGACTCCGCTGGCGGGCCCGCTTTCGATGATCGCGGCCGGCGTATCAGCAATGCGCTCCGCGGCCGCGAGTCCGCCGTTGCTTTGCATCACGTAGAGCGGGGCAAAAATTCCGCGCGCCTTCAACGCCTGCGCCAACCGTTCGATGTATCCGCGCACGATCGGCATCAGCGCCGCGTTGACGACCGCGGTCGAAAAGCGTTCGTATTCGCGATACTCGGGATCGATCGCGCATGAAAGGGTTACCGGGATGTTGGGAAGAGCGGTGGCAATCGCGGCTGCCAGTTTGCGCTCGTGCACGGCGTTGGCATACGAATGAAGGAACCCGATCGCAATCGACTCGGGGTTACGGTCGCGCACTTGCGCGATCGCGCGATCGATTTCGCTTTCTTCGAGTGGAAGAAGAACCTCGCCGCGATAATCGATGCGCTCGCGCACCGCGACGCGATCGCCGCGCGCCACCAGTGCTTTGGGACGGGTAACGAACAGGTTGTAAACTTCGCTGCGATTCTGCCGCCCGATTTCGATGACGTCGCGAAACCCGGCGGTAGTGAGCAAGACGACGCGCGGAAGTTCGAGATGGATCTGTCCCAAGAGCGCGTTGGTCGCGATTGTCGTGGAGTGCGCGATGTGTTCGAACCGCGGCGGCACGAGAAAATGGGTCAGCAATAATTCGATTGCAGCGATGACGCCGCGCTCGGGCGCCTGCGGCGTCGACGTGACCTTCAGTGAAATGCGTTCGCCCGTGGAAGTATCGACCGCGGCCAAGTCCGTAAACGTGCCGCCGACGTCGATGCCTACGCGCAAGGTGGCGTGCTTGGTGGTCACGCCGATGAGTTAATGGCACCCTGCCGGAAGACCCTGTTGACATCGAACATACGTTCGATTAGGATCAGAGCCCATGGTGCCAGCTGCCGCCGTTGCCGAAACGTTCGCGAGCCTCAAAGCCGGCTTGGAGGCGCGCGCCGCGGGACGGACCGCCGCGGTCTCCTGTGGCCCCGTTTCGAGCGGCTTTGCCGAGCTCGACCGGGCGCTGGCCGGCGGATTCATCCGCGGCAGCATTGCGACGCTGGAAGGCAACCCCGGGTCGGGCCGCACGGCGGTTTTGGCCGGCGCACTGGCAGGGGCCACGCGTGCGGGGTTCGCGGCAGCCATCCACGACGGCACGCTCTATCCGCCCGACTTGGAGCGCGCGGGCGTGTGTCTCGACCGGCTGCTGCTGGTCAGCGCAACCTCGCCGCTGGCTACGGCGCGCTGTGCCGATATTTTGTTGCGATCGCGAGCTTTTGGAGTCGTCACGCTGCCGGCCGTAAATGTGCGCGGCACCGTCTGGTCGCGGCTTGGCGCGCTCGCGCAAAAATCCGACGCACTGCTGCTGGCGCTCGGAGGAGCAAGCACCGAACTGGGATATTTTGCTTCGACGCGCGTGCGCTGCGCAATCGACCGCGTCCTATGGTCTGAAGGCAGCGGAGTTCTACGCGAACTTGCCGGCTACGAAGTCTGCACGCAGGTTTTCAAGCACCGCCGGGGCGCGCCCGGCACGGTCGCGCGTTTACGGATCGCCTGATGCTGCTCTGCATTCACGTTGCGGCATTCCGGCTCGCCGTTGCACGGCGGTCGTTTTCTAATGACGCCGGCGATCATTGTATTCTCGCCGATAAGGCCGATCGCGGACGCGTGCTCGAAGTCGACGAGCGCGCGCACGCGCTCGGCGCGCGTCCGGGACAGACCGTTTTACAAGCCTGCGCAGCGGCCGGAGGCGCGCGCGTGCTCGTTCACGATGCGGCGCACGCGCACGCGGTGTGGGAGGATATGCTCGACGAGCTCGACGCGCTTTCACCGCTGGTGGACGATGCGGCCGAAGGCACCGCGTACGTTGAGATGCGCGGCTGCGACGGCATGGCGAGCGACTGGATCGCGCGCGCGCACGACGTTCTGACGCACTTCGATCTGCCGGTGCGCGTTGCGGTCGGACCGAATAAATTCACGGCGCGTGCCGCGACATACGTGCGCGACGGCTGCATCTGCGCGCCCGATGAAGCCGCGCAACTGCTTGCGCCGCTGCCGCTCGAGGCGCTCGATGTGGAAACGGCGGTCGTCGAACGCTTGCATTTGCTGGGCATTGGGACACTGGGCGAGCTGGCGCGTTTGCCGAACGGTCCCTTCGTGCGGCGTTTCGGCGCGCGCGCGGCGCGCTGGCACGAATACGCCCGCGGCATCGATCCCGCGCCGTTTCGGCCGCGCCCTTACGCGCTCCAAATCGAAGCTGCCGCATTCGGCGAGGGCAGCGCCGCGCAAGAAGAGCAAGTCTATTTCGCGTTGCGCGTTTTGGCCGAGCGCGTGTGCGGCGATCTGAGCCGCGCCGGCAAAGCCGTTGCGCTGTTGCGAACGGCTTTCGAATGTGAAAATGGAGATATGCGCGAGGTGGACGCGGGCTTCGCGCAACCGACGGCCGATCCGCGCACGATCCTCGATATCCTGCGCGCAAAGCTCGAAGGGCTGACGTTTGACGCGCCGATTACGGGATTACGGTTGCAAGCGCTGCGCCTGGAAGAGTGCGGCACGCTCACGACGCTTTTCGCAAACACCCAGCCCGATCCACAAGCGCTCGCAATCGCGCTCGCACGGCTGCAGGCAGTCGGCGACGCGCAGGCGCACCAGGCGCACGTGCGTCCCGCGCATCTTTTGGAATCGCGCTTCTCTTACGTTGCTCCCACACTGTGTCATGGCGAGCTGTTAGCGTGTCATGGTGAGCGGGCGCCGTTAGGCGCCCCGGTCGAACCACGGCCGAGCGAAGTCGAGGCCAGCTTTGCACCCACCCAGCTCCGCATGCTTCCCGTTCGTGAAGTGGCCGTGGAATTGCGCGGAAATACGCCGGCGCACGTGGATGCGCGCCCCGTCGTGAATTGCGCCGGGCCGTGGCGCGTCGATGATAGCTGGTTCGAAACGCCCGTCATGCGAGATGAGTACGACGTGCTGCTCGACGACGGCATGCTCTGCCGGATCTATAGACAAGGCGAACAGTGGTATTTGCGCGGCGCTTATGACTGATTGTTTGCGTTTTCAGCACATAGCTTGGGAATGGCTGCGCAGCGGCGAGATTACGCGCACGGCGCACATGCTCTCACCGCTCGAGGAATTAGCCGGTTTCAACTATGGCTTTATCTATTTGCTCGAAGTGACGGAGCGCCTGTTAAATAATAATAGGGGTCCCCAATTTGTTTACAAATTGGGGTATTCCGAACATCCCATGCGGCGCATTCGGGAATTGCAGCCCGCTTATAAAGGAACGCTGCGCTTACGCGCGTGCTTCGTCGGCGACCCGCCGGCCGAGCGTTTCGCGCATCGCCGTTTTAAGAGCTTGCGCGTCAAAAACGAACTTTTTCTGGCGCATCCGATCATCGACGAATATTTCCGCAGTTCGCGCGAGGCGATGCGCTCGCAGATTCGCGAGGTTCACGTGTGTTCGCCGGTGTGCCGGCAGCTCAATCCCCGGCTGGATCTCTCCATGTTGAGTGCATGGCTGGCGCGCTAAGCCGTGCGTGGCTACGCCGAGCTCCACGCGCACAGCAACTTCACGTTTCTCGAAGGTTCGTCTCACCCTGAAGAGCTGGTCGAAGCCGCGGCCGCGCTGGGATTTACGGCGCTCGCGCTTACCGATCGCGACGGTCTCTACGGCGCCGTGCGTTTTGCCAGGGCCGCTGCGGAACGCAAACTTCCCGGCATCATCGGGAGCGAACTCACTTTTAGCGACGGCGACCAGGTTACGGCGCTCGTCGAAAACGGCCTCGGGTATGCCAACCTCTGCGAGCTGATCTCGCTTGGACAGCTGCGCGGCAGCAAAGGCGAGCCGCGTCTGCAGCTCGAGGATTTCGATAACCGCACCGGCGGTCTCGTGGTGCTCGCGGGCGGTGCGGCTGCGAGCCACAAAGCCCACGCGTTGCGCGAACGCTTCGGCGAGTCGTTGTATGTAGAACTGCAGCATCATCTGCATGCGGCCGATGCACGCCGCTGCCGGGAAGCGCTCGAACTCGCGCGCCGGCTGCACGTTCCTTGCGTGGCAACCAACGGCGTATTCTACGCAGCCAAAGGCGGCGCGCGTTTGGCGGACGTTCTTTTCTGCGTCAAGGAAAAGACGACGCTCGCTCAGGCGCGCGAGGATGCGCTGCTGCGTCCCAATACGGAGTATTATCTAAAATCGCCGCGGATGATGGCGCAGATATTTGAGGGCTATCCCGAGGCGATTGCCAACACGCTCGTGATTGCGGAGCGCTGCGCGTTCCGGCTCGAACGTTTGACCGGGCAGTTTCCGCTCTTTCCCGTACCCGATGGGTTCACGCGACAAAGTTATTTGCGCGACCTCGTGTATCGCGGCGCGTCCGAACGCTATGGCACGCCGTTCGATACCGCCGTCGAACGCCAGCTCGAATACGAACTGGGCATGATCGCCAAGGCCGATCTGGCGGGCTATTTTTTGATCGTCTGGGACATCGTGCGCGCCGCCAACGAAATGGGCGTGCTCTGCCAGGGACGCGGTTCGGCCGCCAATTCGGCAGTGTGCTACTCGCTCGGCATCACCGCGGTCGATCCGATCGGCATGGATCTGCTCTTCGAACGTTTTATGTCGGAAGGGCGTCAGGAAATTCCCGATATCGACGTGGATTTCGCGCACCAAGATCGCGAGAAGGTCATCCAGTACGTCTACGATCGATACGGCCGCACGCACGCGGCCATGGCGGCCGAAGTGGTGACCTATCACACGCGCTCGGCGATTCGCGACGTCGGAAAAGCTTTGGGGTTGACGCTCGCGCAAGTCGACGCCGTTGCGCGCGAATATGACGCCCGCGAATCGCTCGCCGGCGCAACCGGAGTGAAGCTCGAGGGCCCCTTAGGCGAACGGCTCGTCGCATTGTGTGAGCGCATCGACGGGTTCCCGCGGCACATGGGCATCCACTCCGGCGGCATGGTGATCACGTGCGATCCGCTGGTGCGGGTCGCGCCAGTCGAATGGGCGACCATGCGCGACCGCACGATCGTGCAGTGGGACAAGGACGATCTGCAAGATCTTGGTTTGATTAAAATCGATTTGCTCGGTCTGGGCATGCTCTCGCTTTTACGTGAAGCCTTTGCATTGCACGAACGAGTGTCGGGAGAATACCTAAAGCTTCACACCATTCCGCCGGACGATCCGGATACGTACGCGATGATCCAGCGAGCCGACACGATCGGCGTGTTCCAAATCGAGTCGCGCGCGCAGCAGTCGATGCTGCCGCGCATGAAACCGGCCTGTTTCTACGATATCGTGATGCAGGTGGCGATCATCCGCCCCGGACCGATCCAAGGCCAGATGATCCATCCGTTTTTACGCCGCCGTTCGGGCGCGGAACCGGTGACCTATCCGCATCCGAAACTCAAAGCGGTGCTCGAGCGCACGCTGGGTGTGCCGCTCTTTCAAGAACAGGGCATGCGCATGGCGATCGAAGCCGCCGACTTTTCGCCGGCCGAAGCCGACCGCTTGCGCCGGGCGATGGGGCATAAGCGTTCGCACGAACGGATGCGCGAGCTCTATCCCAAGCTCGTCGAAGGCATGGTCGATAACGGTATCGACCGCGCGGCGGCCGAGCAGCTCTTTCACATGCTCGAAGGGTTTGCCGACTACGGTTTCCCCGAATCGCATGCGGCGAGCTTTGCGCTATTGGCTTACGAATCGGCATATCTCAAATGCCACTACCCGGCAGTGTTCGCAGCGGCGATCCTCAACGTGCAGCCGATGGGATTTTATTCTACCGAAGTGCTCGTCAACGACGCGCGCCGTCACGGCGTCACCGTGAAACCCGTGGCCGTGAACGCCAGCGAATTTTGGAGTTTTGTGGATGGTGAGAATGCATTGCGTCTAGGTTTCCATGTTATTCGCGGATTGGGCGAAGCGCAGCGCGACCGCTTGCAGACTGCGATCGCGCAAGGACCGTTCTCGGAGCTGCGCGATTTTGCGCGACGCACGCAGCTCGAAAAAGAGGCGATTGAAAACCTAGCCGTGGCCGGAGCATTTGCGCCGTGGTTCCGCTCACGCCGTGAGGCGATGTGGGCGTTGCGCGGCTTGGACGAACGTGAAACGCGCGGCGAACTCGGCCGGCTGATGGACGTCGAGGAGCCGGCGGCGCGCTTTGCAACCATCTCGCCGCGTCAAGAGACGGCTTTCGATCTGTGGTCGACCGGAATCTCGCCCAAGGTTCAACCGATCGCGCACATGCGCGCGGAGCTCGAGCGGCAGAACGTCGTTCCGGCGGCCCGGCTCGCCGAATTGCCGCGCAATCTGATGTGCAAAGTGGGTGGCATGGTCATTACGCGCCAACGCCCCGGCACGGCGAAAGGGTTTGTGTTTTTGACGCTTGAGGACGAAACCGGCTTGGTGAACGTCATCGTCCGGCCCGACGTGTACGAACGGTATCGCCGCACGATCCGGCAATCGATGACCGTTATCGTGGAAGGCCGGCTGCAGAAGGAGAGCGGCTGCATCGACGTGCTGGCGCGCAAGGTCTGGAGTTTCGATGCGAGCGATGTTGTCGGCGGAGTCCGCTCGCGCAACTTTCAGTAACTAGTCGTGTGCGATCGGGCACGAAGCGAAGTGATGTTCGTAGCAAAACGCGACCAGCGGGTGCAGATTCGTTCCGGCGGGCAAGGCGTAATCGGGCAACGGGCCGGGAAGCGGCATACGCCGCCAGCCCATCTTGATCGGATCTTGGCTTTGCGGAAAACGCACCGGCCACGGCACGACGCCGGTTTCACTGGTTCCGTCGGGATAGAGCACCCAATAATTCACATAGTAGTAATCCCACGGGCCGTCCTGCCAGGAGCGCGTCGGCATAAGGATTCCCTGGCT
>PLLF01000116.1 GCA_003140855.1 Vulcanimicrobiota bacterium | reverse complement strand
CTCCCCTCTGCCGCTTCGTCGTTCGAAGTGAGACTTTAGCCCGGCTCGTCGCTAACAGCCCGCAAGGTGGGCTTCGCCGCTTCGCGCCCTTGCGCGCCGCTCCATCCGTGCTTTTAAGGCTCAACAACGACGGCCAAAGGCCAGAGGAGAGCCACGATGGACAGAATTCTCAGCGCACTTGTTCCCGACGCGAGTACGGCGACACGCAGCGCAATCGCGAAGACCTTGAGACGCTTCGGTCAGCGAACCCTTGGCTATGTCGCCGAACGCGGCATTACAGTTCGCCCGCTCACTTGCGGGGAGCGATACGGCGATGCTTCGCCGGCGCTGCGACGCTTGGCGATCGACGTCGATGCATGGCCCGCTCCGCCTGCTGGATTGTTCGTCGTTGAGGAACGCACGGTGTACCTACGCAGCCGTTCCCCGATGACCGTCGCGCACGAATTTTCGCATGGCTTAGATTGCGCGCTCGGCGATGGAGTCTATCGCTCGGGCCTCGATCCGAAGATTCGCGCGGCGTTCAAATCGGCCAGCGCGTTTGTCACGCCGTACGCAGCAACCGGCCACGACGAATACTTCGCCGAATGCGTGCGCGCGTATGTCGGGGCGAATGATCCGACCTCATTTTGGCCGCGTGCGACGCGCGAGCGGCTCGCTGCGATCGATCCGGCAATGTTCGAAATAATCGAGACGATCTTCGCGCAGATCGGCGTCGGATGACACGCCGTGCGGGCTCTCTACCCGCTACAAACAAAAAGAGGCCGCGTCCGGAGCTGCGATGACCTTGCCCTCCCTCCTTCGACCCTCGGGCGGCGCCGCAGCGCCGCGATCCATTCGTTATTGTGTGTCAGCGGTGATAGTTGCCGCTTCCGAGATCTCGCGCTGCAGCCCATCGTTTCTGGCTACCGCAGGCATAGCGTCTCATGCGCGCTTCTCACCGGCAAGCGCCTTTCGCGGCATATCCTCACTCGCTGCGGCTTGCTCCGGTATTCCACGAGCGCTTGACCGGCGAGCCTTGGCGCGTATGAGTTCGCAGCCATTGCGGCACCATTCAACGGGCCGCAGAAAGCGAGTTCCAAGATGGAAGCAATCAACGCGATCACACAAGAGGCGTACAGCGGAAAGAATCAGACGATCTTAGCGATGCACGCCGGCGGATATCCGAGCGCGGAATATGTCACCTTCAAGCAGGCGCTCACGATCGGGCGCTGCGTTCGCAAGGGCGAGCACGGCGTGCGCATCGTCAAGATCGTGGAGAGCACGACGCAGCTCGACGGGCAGGGAAAGCTGCGCAAAGGCCCGCGCGGTTACACGGTTTTCAATATCGCGCAGACCGACGCGCTGCCCAACGCCGAAAACGTCGCTTCGTAATCGGCGCGCAGCGTCAAATCAGAAGGCCCGCGAGCGTTTCGCGGGCCTTTCTTCTCTTTCTCGTAGCGCGCGAGGCGACGTTCGGCAGGGCCCCTCCGCCGGTGCGTTCGCGACGTAAACTGCGCACGCCAGCCAGCCGGAACGGCGTCCCGCCCGTTCAAGCGTTTCGGCGCTGGCCTGTGGCTTGGGAGGAGCCGTCGTGCTCGAAGAGCGCGCGGTCCTGAGGCCGGGCGAGTTTCGCTCTTTGCTGTTCCCACCAGCCCGCGATGCCGGTCGGCTTTTCCGCTGCTAGGTCCGCGGCGACCGCATCGAGCAGCACGGCGCCGGCGACGATCTTGCGGCGCGTATCGAGCCGGCGCTGCCCGGAGGCTTTGCGAGCGTTGAGTTTTGCGATCTGCGCATTGAGTTGATCGCGCTTTTTCTTGAGGGTGTCCAATCGGTCATCGGCCATAACGTCGTTTAGTATAGCAGACCGTCGAGGAATCGGCACTCACTATGGCGCGATCGCGACGAGCCGTAGGCGAGGAGCGCTGCGCCCCACTGGCGCTAGAAGTGCGCGCTTATACGTTGCAGGGCAACGTCGCGCTTGGAACGAACCAAAAGCGAGATGGCAACGTATCGCCTTTCGGCAAAGTTGATTTCCCGAGCGTCCGGGCAGAGCAGCACGGCCGCCGCGGCCTATCGGGCGGCGGAACGCATTCACGACGAGCGCACCGGTGAGGTCTTCGACTACACGCGCCGCTCGGATGTGCTTGATCGTGCGATTCTCGCACCGGAGGGTGCGCCGGCGTGGACGCGCGAGCTACTATGGAATGCAGTCGAAGCCGCCGAGCGGCGCAAGGATGCGCAGCTCGCGCGCGAGGTCCAAGTCTCGCTGCCGCATGAGCTTTCGACCGACGCGCATCGCGCACTCTTGCACGCCTTCGTCCGCGAGCAGTTCGTCGATCGCGGCATGCTGGCCGACGTCACGATCCACGCGCCGCACCGCGGCGGCGATCAGCGCAACACCCACGCGCATATCATGCTCACGACACGCGAACTGGCGGGCGACGGCTTCGGCAAAAAAAACCGCGATTGGAACGATCGCACGGTTTTGGATGAGTGGAGGGTGCAGTGGGAACGGCACCTCAACCGCGCCCTCGAACGCGCGCAGGTCGCCGATCGCGTCGACCACCGCAGCTACGCCGCCCGCGGCATGGACCGGGAAGCGGAACCCAAGCAAGGGCCGGTTGCCACGAAAATGTTGCGCGAGGGCCGCAGCAGTTTCGCCGCTGACGATCGCCGTCGGGTGCAGGAACGCAACGCGGAACGTGAGCGGCTGCGCGACGACGCACGTCGGGTCGCAGAAGATCTACGCGAAGAAGAACGGCGCCACGAAGCCGAACGCCAGCAACACGCCGAGAGCGAACAACGCCGCCGGCGCGATGCAGAGCGCCTCGAACGCGAACGGCGCGAAACGGAGAGGCCGGGCATCGGTGCGCCCGACGTCCCGAGCTGGCAGCGCTGGCGGGAAGAGGTTCTCTCCGAGGCCTACGCGCAAAAAATGGCCGGCAGCCAGCTCGCGCGTTTCTGGCACATCGAGCGCACGCGGGATGGACTGGCCTTCGAGAACGCCCGCGGCCGGTTCGAAGACCATGGGCACCTCATCACCGCGCGTGATGGCAACGACCTCGAAATTCGCGGCATGTTAGATCTGGCTGCGGTGAAGGGTTGGACCGAACTCCAGATCACCGGCAGCGAGGAGTTCAAGCGCCAGGGCATGGCCGCGGCGCTTGAACGCGGTTTCACCATCGACGCAAAGGGACTAGACGCGGAACTCTTGCGTGATGTTGAACGTGAGCGCGACGCGCGATTGTCTGAACGCGAACTTGAGATCGCCAAGCACGTTGGCAAACCCCTGGAACGCGAGCTGGTGCGGCTGGGAATGCAGTATTCCGGCCGCGTCCTTGGCGTGATCTATAGCGGTGATCGTGGAATCGTTTATCTTGACACTGGACGAGCGGTCACGCGCTTCGAGCTGGACCGCAACATGGCACAACAGACCCACCGAGGTGATCGCGTCGAGATTCGGCGCAATCACGACCTGCGCGTGACGGTACGCGCGTTAGTTCGCGAGCCAGAGCGAGAACGAGAGCGGGAGTAGTCTTAGGCCGCGCCATCCGTCCGTGAGCGCTTCATGAACTCGGGATCTTCGTAATAGAAAATTTTTCGCCCGTTAATCGGATGCTGCCCGGTTACCTGGATCAGCGCGTGATCGCGCGGCATCCGCATTAACTCATCGGGAGTCATCAGCGGACGTGCCACCTCCTGGATAGAACGGCTGCGCGTAACCTTTCCTTCGACTTCACTTGTCGATGTCGATTCCCCAAACACCGTCGCGTCTCCAAGCGTTTTTGAAATATACTCAGCAGTCGTGAGTTCGTTCGGGGCGTAAAAAATGCGGATATGACTGTTTGCGATGATCGATTGCCGCTCGCCGTAGACATCGTACAACTGAGTGAGATCTTGAGCGAGCAAATAGGTCTGGACATTGTAGCCGGCCAGATAGGGAAGCATTTCGCTGAGCACGTGCAGGCGTAATGCCGGAAACTCATCGAGCATCAACAGGACTCGCTGCTGCGGCCGTAGCTCACGCACCAAACTGTGAAGTACCTGCGTCATGAGCATCCGCATCAGAGGCCGCGTTCGAGCGGCATCGACCGGGCGAACGACGAGGTAAAGACTCAATGGCTCCCCCGGCCGTTGGAGATCCGCTAGACGAAAGTCGCTGGTTTCGGTGGCACGGGCTAATACCGGATCGAGATACAGTCGTAGTTCCCGTTGCGCCGATGAAATGATCGATCCGCGTTCCTTTTCCGGCGTTTGTAAGAACTGCGCGGTTGCGGTCTGCACGTAAGAATTCTCTGTGACGAGCATTCGTTGCAGCATCTGGCGCTGATCTCCGAATGCAAGATCTCCGAAAAATTCGGAAACTCCCGTTAGCGTTTTCTTCGGCTCCGAGTGCAGAACATGGAGAATGGCCGCGGCGATAAGGCTTTCGGCTGACGCATCCCAGTGCTCGGATTTGACCCCCAGAGGATCGAGCAAAATTTTTGCAAGATTTTGAGCGTCACCGATTGCGTATGGCGTCCCCAGGCGGATTTCAGCGAGCGGGTTGTAGCGGTCGCTAGTCAGATCGCCGGGATCGAATCGCACAACCCGTCCGAAATGTTTGCGACGATAGGCCGCCGTTAGGGCGTAGTTTTCACCCTTCATGTCGTGGACAACGGTAGAGTGCGCCCACGCCAGCAGATTGGGAACGACGCCGCCCACGCCTTTGCCCGAGCGTGTCGGGGCGACGAACAGAACGTGTTCGGGACCGGTGTGCCGTAGGTAGCGCAGCTTGTGGGAATCATCTTCTACCGCGCCAACGTAGACCCCGGAGGGGGTGGAGTTGTCAACCAGACCCATCGCAGCGATTTCGTCCATCTTGGCCCAGCGTGCCGATCCGCGAATCGTTGATGGGTGGCGGCGACGGATATTCAAGAAATACATGAATATCGCCAAGACGATCGTAATTGCCGCCCCGATTTCGATGTCCTCGCGTTCGCGGGCAAAGGCTTGCGCGAGGTAGGCTCTCGTGCCCGACGTATAGGCGCGATGGTTATATGCGGGATCGTAGCTGAGCATCCATTGCACGCCATCGAGCGGCGGATACAGTGTGCGAATGAATGGCACATGGCTTGCGATCCGGGGGCCGAGCACCGGTAGGTAGTACAGCGCGCGGGCGGTGCGCTGCGTGGTAATCGTAAGGGTTAGCGTGATCCCTAATGCGATCGTGATCAATGCGGCGAATCCAGCCCAGCGCGAGTCGGTCAGTACGAGCTGTTGACTGCGCGGCGCGCTCACCGTGCAAGTCCGCCGGTTGCGATAAGTCGCTTGAGCAGCGCGGCTCTCGCTTCACTGAGTTTTGGCGCAAGCTCGTGTAATCGCGCGAGGCGCTTCTGTGTGGCCATTTGGCGAGCTTCGGCAGTATCGACGACGCCGTGGCGCGACCAGCCCTTCGTTTCGCTGAGCATGGCGCCAAGGAATTGACGACACATCTCGGCGAGCTCGCGGGCGGTCGGATCTAGGAAACTTTCGGCGGCGTAGTACGCGCCAAAATAGTGGTCGATTGCCACTTGCGCGCGCTTGCGCAAGACGTCGTCATCATCACCATCGGCGAGCTCGGCCGAATAGCGACGCGGGTCCAGCGCTTGATTCATTCGGTCCTCAGCGATCCGCAGCGACTTGTGCATGGCCCGCAGGAAGCGATCGCGTCGGCGTGCGACTGCCGGTACATTTTGCTCCATTTCCGTCTCCTTCAAAAAATAATCCCCTAGAACCCCACCTTGGGCTCCCGTAAGGTTCGCGTGGAAAGCGCGCTCTCCTGCCTAATCGCGGCTGGCAGG
>PLLF01000087.1 GCA_003140855.1 Vulcanimicrobiota bacterium | reverse complement strand
TATTCGGCGATCTTCAGCGCGACGTTTTCGCGATATTATCAGGGATCCGCGCTGCGGTATGCGCTCGCGGTATTCATCGGCCTCGTTGCAGTGAATTTCTTTTCGGCGGCAACAGCTCAGGCGCTGCCTTCCGTCGTTTCGGGCGGCCTGCTGCTCAACAAAATAAAATTGCCGCCGGCGATCTTTCCCGTCTCCATGGTTGCGGCGCACACGTTTCAGCTGGTCGCCGGTAATCTACCTGCACTTGCAGTTATAACGGTGCTCATCGCTCGCAATCCGTACCACGTGTTGCTGCTGCCGCTGCCGATCGTAGCGGTTATCATACTGAGCATGGGCGTCGCGTTTTTCGTCAGTTCGCTCTACGTCTTTTTTCGCGACATCCCATATCTCTACGAGCTGATAACGTTCTTGTTGTGGCTGACGGTCCCGATTTTTTATCCGGCGGCGATCGTTCCCGAACAGCTGCGCGCGTTCTTGTGGCTGAATCCGCTGTATCCCGTGATCGAAAGCTTGCGGCAGATCGCGCTCGACCGCGCGATGCCCGATATGCGGCTGATCGGCATCGCGTTACTTGAGGCCCTTATCGTGTTGGCTTTAGGCTGGCTCGTGTTTGCAGCCAACCGCCGCAAATTCATGGATTTCGTGTGATGCCCGGCGCCGTCGTCACGCTGAAAGAGGTCTCGCTCTCGCGCTGGATGAGAGACGAGTACGCTTACGATCTTAAGAATCAGGTCTTCTCGATTCTTGAAGGGCGTCATCAAAAGCAGACGCGCAAGCTGGTGCTGGCCGACATAAATCTGCTNNACAGATTCAGCGCGGTGAAAAGGTCGGGATGATCGGCGCTAACGGCGCTGGCAAATCGACGCTCCTCAAGACGATCTGCGGGATATTGCATCCGACGAGCGGACAGGTCGCCACGAGCGGCAATATCGTTCCGTTGTTGGAACTGGGCGCGGGGTTCGATCCCGAGCTACCCGTGATCGAAAACATCCTGCTTTACGGCGTGCTGCTGGGCTCGTCGCGCAAAGCGATGCTCGAAAAGGTGACGAGCGTCTTGCAGTTTGCCGAGCTCCAAGAGTACGGCTCCGTTCCCGTGAAAGTGTTGTCTTCAGGAATGGCGGCGCGGCTCGGGTTTGCGATTGCGACCGACGTACAGCCCGACATCCTCATTCTCGACGAGGTTCTGTCGATCGGCGACGAGCATTTCAAACAGAAGTGCCGCCGGCGGATCGACCAGTTCTGGCGGGACAACGTGACGGTGATCGTCGTCTCCCACGAGCTGGAGTTCATACGGCAGTCCTGCAACCGCGCCATCTGGCTGGACGGCGGCCGGGTCGCCTTCGATGGTGAAGCCCGGGAGACGACGAGTCGGTACCTACGGTCGATCGAGCGCGAGGCGATGGAGACCATCGCCCGACTACGCTAGCTTGCCATGCAAACGCCGCGGGCCCGGCGAACGTTAGAGAGTAGATGGAACACGGGCTCTTTCGGCGCGCGGCCTTTGTCGCAGCCATCCTTTTCGCAGTACCGGCCGCGCTGCCGGCCGCCCCGCAGGGACTCGCCTCGGGCGACCTGCTGCAGAGCTACGAGCTGCTCACCACGACCTACTATTCTAAGGTAGACGTGCAAGCGGTCCTCGACGGCGCGCGCAAGGCGCTGACCGCCGAGCTGCAGCGCCGCGGCGCTACGGTTTCACTGCCGGTCATGCACGCTCGCGCCGCCGCCGGCGACAACGTCGCGCAGATCGCGTCGGACATCGCACGCGTGCAGAACGCAACCCGCGAGCCGGAGACAATCCTCACGTACACCGCCATCCGCGGCATGGCCGCCGCGCTGGGCGATCAGTACACTGCATTTTTCACGCCCGACGAGTTCCAAAAGTTTAATCAAGCGCTTGACCCGCAGAAAATCTCGGGCATCGGCGTGCTGATCGAACCCGACCCAGCGACGAAATACATTCGCGCGTTTTACGTCGTGCCGGGAACGCCGGCAGACCGCGCGGGGATTATGTCGGGAGATAATTTCGTCAGCGTCAGCGGCACCTCGACCAAAGGCCTGAGCCAAGCAGACGCGGTGAAATTGCTGCGCGGAGAAGCCGGCTCGGTCGTGCGCCTGCAGCTGCAGCGCGACGGAAAACCGCTTGGCACGCTATCGGTGACGCGCACCGATGTGCAGCCACCGACCGTCATCTATAAAATGCTGCCGGAAAAAATCGGCTACATCGCGGTTCTTACATTCGGTCGCGATACGCCGGATCAATTCGCGATGGCGCTCAGCCGCTTGGAATCGCAGGGCGTGCGCGGCTACGTGCTGGATTTGCGCAACAACGGCGGCGGCTACGTGAACTCGGCGCTCGATATCAGCGCGAAGTTCATCAACAACGATCCGTTGCTGACCGTCGAAGAGCGGGGTTCGCGCGTCTACACGGTCCAAGCTCCGCAGGACGCGAGGCCTCCCAAACCCATGACGATTCTCGTCAACCGCTACACCGCGTCGGCTTCCGAAATTACGGCAGGCGCATTGCAGGACGACGGCATCGGCGTGCTCGTCGGTGAGAAAACGTATGGCAAAGGCGTGATGCAGTCCCTCACCCAACTGCCCGACGGTGCGGCGATCAAGATTACGACGGCACACTATCTTACGCCCAAGAATCGCGACATCAACCTCAAAGGCATCGAGCCGGACTTCGCGGTCACCGAAAACACGAACGCGCGTTTCGGCGATACGTCCAACGATGCGCAGCTGCAAGCCGCCATTACGATTCTTTCGAAGAAGATCGCCGCGTATAACTAACGAACGGTTTGAGCGAGATCGCGGGCGATTAGCTCAGCTGGGAGAGCGCCTCCCTTACAAGGAGGATGTCGGCGGTTCGAGCCCGTCATCGCCCATTTAGAATTATGTTGCAAGCAAAAGAGTTCGTAACGACCGAGATCGCGGACGGTATCGCGATCGTCACTATGCGCCGCCCCGAGAAGCGCAACGCACTCTCGCTGGAGGTGATGCGCGAACTTCTTCGTGCGTTTATGGCGATCGGTGAAGATCCGGAAGTGCGCGCCGTCATTTTATGCGGTGACGGCCCCGCTTTCAGCGCGGGCCACGATCTGCGCGAGCTGCGCGAGCGCGACGTGGCAGCCTATCGCGAAATTTTTGATGTCTGCGTGGAGCTGATGGAGAAGATTGCGGGTATTCCGCAGCCGGTGATTGCCGAGGTTGCGACTATTGCCACTGCGGCCGGCTGCCAGCTCGTGGCCGCCTGCGATCTGGCGATTGCGTCTACTGAAGCGAAGTTTGCGACGCCCGGCGTGCGTATCGGTCTTTTTTGCACGACGCCGATGGTCGCGCTCACGCGCGCGATCGGCCGCAAACGCGCGATGGAGATGCTGCTGACCGGCGATTTCATCGATGCGTCCACCGCCGCGGAGTGGGGACTCGTGAATCGAGCCGTCGCCCCGGACCGGCTGCGTTCCGAAACGTTGGCGCTCGCGAAAAAAATTGCCGAGTCGAGCCGGACGGTGATTGCCCTCGGGAAGAATGCCTTTTACGCACAGGACGGCTTGGAACAGCACGATGCGTACGGCTACGCAAAAGAAGTGATGACTATGAATGCGCTCGCTGCCGATGCCCAGGAGGGCATGGCGGCCTTTCTGGAGCGGCGCAAGCCGCACTGGCTGGACTAAGAGCCTAAAAATTTCTGTGGATGACGGCAGGGGGGATGCCGGAGACGCGGAATCGTGAATCCTCTCCCGCGCGGGCAGTGGGCCCCGCCGGTGCAGAAACTACAAAGCGTCGCCCACACCCGGTATGCGGGCAACCGCATACGCGACGACAGTGAGGGCTCGCTTCTGGCGGGCCTTCCTGTTTTTTGAAGCGAATGCGCGCAAGCGTGAACCGCCTCGATCCGCGAACGCGCTTTGCGGCTTTTGTCCTTTTGATTGGTCTTTTGGCGTGCACGGTCGTGGCGTTCGAACGCGTGCACGTCGAGGTCGCGACGCGCCGCGTCGAGCTGACGATGGATTACAACGATTTCCTTCTCCTCGCGCGATCGTACGATTACAATCCCGCCGACTTTTTGGTGGAGATGCGGCGCGCCGGCCTGACGTCGCTCGCGCTGACCGAAGAGCTGGGCGCCAACGTCGGCAGCTCGAATAACGCCATCGCGCTGGCCGGGCCCACGCTGTTAGGGCAGGCCCAATTGGGCGGCGTCTCGGATCCGACGCTGCTCGCGCTGGTGCGCGCGAAAAAAGTGCGCGCGGATGAAGTCTATTTGCTGGTGTACGATGACCCGACCTACGCGCGGTATCGTCTGCAGCTGCCGCTACATTTTGAAACGAAGAGCATCCGGATTTTGCACGCGGTCAAACCGTACGTGATCGCGCTGCGCTCGCAAATAGACTACTTCAACACGACCGGGCTCGGCATTCCGGCGGATCAGGTCGCGTTGGCGCGCCGTCTGACGCTGCTGATCGATCCGCGTTTTCAAAACGACGAACGGTTCGCTTTGCCGCAGATCGAACGCGAGTTTGCCTACACGGGCGCCGGCAACCGTTTGGCGACCGTCATCTTTTTCGGATTGCGCAATCAGGTGATGGGATTTCCCGATCACATCAAGGATATGGCGCACCTTTTCGGCGAGAAGCGCTACCGCGCGTTGAACTTCGGCGAGATCGAGACCTATGACGCGAGCCAGGTGCAGAAGGGCAGCGCGGAGCTGGCCGCGTTGATTCCGGGCCGCACGGTTCGCGTGGAAGCGATCAACAAGGTGGAACTCGACAAGCTCACGTTACCGGAAATCGTCGCGCGCTACGAGTTGGGAGTGCGTGAGCGAAACGTGCGCGTCGTGTACCTGCGGCCGTTCGCGCACCAATATAATGGCCTCTCAATCGAAAAAACAAACGTCGAAGTGGTGCGCGAGATCGCCGACGATTTGAAGGTGCGCGGGTTTAAACTCGGCCGCGCCGCACCGATCCCGCTCTATCACGGAAACAGCCCCTATCTTGTCGGTCTAGCGGCGCTGGCGGTGCCTTCGATATTCTTGCTGCTCTTGGGCTTCTACGGTTGGTACCGCCCGTTTTGGACCGTCCTGGCCTATGGCGCGACCGTCTTCCTGTACCTGGGCGGCGTGTTTTCGCATCACGACTTGCTGGCCCGATCCATTATCGCGCTGACGGGTGCGCTGGTCTTCGCCGCTGCCGCTTTCAGCGTGCTGAGCCGCGCGTTTCTGCAGCCGCCCGCAACGGGCACGGGGAAGCAGATCCGCCGCAGTTTAGGATGGACGCTGATCGCAACCGGAATCGCGCTGCTTGGCGCGCTGGTCGTCGTCGGTATCATGAGCTCGCCCCTGGTCATGGAGGAAGTCGAACCGTTCCGCGGCGTTAAGCTGCTGCTGGCGCTACCGCCGCTGATCGCGCTAGGGCTCTATCTCTTCACCGATCGCTTCGACGCGCAACCGCGCAGCGTGCGCGAAACATTCGCGGAACCCGTTCGCATCTATCAACTGATTGCGGCCGCGATCGTGCTCGGGGTTGGTGCGCTCGTGCTCTTGCGCAGTGGAAATCAAAGCGACATTTCACCGTCGTCTTTCGAGCTGGCTTTGCGCCAACACCTGACGTCGCTCTTGAGCGTGCGTCCGCGTTTCAAAGAATTTCTGATTGGCTTTCCGGCGTTGATGCTGCTGCCGGCCTTGCGCATTCCGCACCGGCGCTGGCTCGGCGTGCTGCTGGCGCTTGCGATCGGCATCGGCTTAGGCGATATCATCGATACGTTTTCGCACTTGCATACGGAACTGCTCGTCTCGGTGTTGCGCATCTTTAGCGGATTTGTCATCGGCGCGGTCATCGGGATCGCCGCCATCCTCATCTATCG
>PLLF01000089.1 GCA_003140855.1 Vulcanimicrobiota bacterium | reverse complement strand
ACGGGAATCGAACCCGTCTTTCCGCCTTGAAAGGGCGATGTCCTAACCGATAGACGATGGCGCCAAGATACTCAATACAACACGGGATTGAGCGCACTGTCAACAAATCCGCGTAGTGCTGCTTATGGCTCGAGGGCATGGGCCCGGCAGGATTCGAACCTGCGCGCAACCAGTTATGAGCCGGCCGCTCTACCACTGAGCTACGGGCCCCACGCGCCTCCAACACGCCGTATTCTCATTTTGTGCGAATCTTCATGGCGCGAGGAGAGACCTCGGACGCAGAGACATTGAATTCATAACAGGTGCGGCCTGCACCGTGCGGCCAGTTTAGCGGGGGCGACGAATCCGCAGTGTCTTCACTTTCAGCAGCCAACGCGAAACGTGCGCATAGCACATAATGCTTCGAGTCAATTCTTTGAAATTCGTATCCGCGCCCGGTGACCGGATCGCGCTCTGCGATATCGCTGGGTAAGAGTTTTGGCAGGCCGTCCGTCGTCTCGCCGAAACGGCCATGCATGCCCGAAGCAATCGTCTCGAGATTGCGAACGCGCTGACTATCGAACGCGATGAGCCGGGCGTGGCCCGGAGGGCCTATGACCAGAAATGCGAGCACGAGACCAACGACTACGACAACGCAAGCTGCGATACCGAGAATGCGATCGAGTTTCACGCCTGCGCCGCGGGAGCGTCGATCGTTTTCAAGTAGTAGAGAAAGACACCGCCGCCCAGGATAAGCAGCACGAGCGAATCGAGAACGAATCGTACTGTGAGCTCGCCGCGGAGCAGCGCACTGATAAACCAAACTCCGTCGGCCAGCACGACTATCGCCGCGATAACCAGCGCGAGGTATGTCAGCCACCGGCGCACGCCCGAGTCATAAAGATCAGGACGTTTCGAAAGCTCGCGCCGAATCAGCGTATGGACAAAGACAAACACGGGGAAGGCAATGACGACGACGGCAACCTGCCATGAGATCTGGTCGCGCAGCGATTCATTGTAGTACGGCGCTGTCTGCGTCGCATCGGGGAACGCATGCGCAATCAAAATATAAAAGACTTGGCCCAGAGCGACGGTCCAAAAGCCCAGGGTGATGAAATTTAGCAGATAGTAAAATGCGTCTCGCGCGTTCTCGACATGGCCCGATCGGGCCGGCACCGGCATTCCGAGCGTGTCGGAATAAAACGACGAAAAGGCGGCGTAGACGCGCCGTTCGGACCAGCCCCTGTCGCATAGTAAAGAGACGATAAACTCGTCACTGACGCCGTGCCGTTTGGCTGCCCAGACAAACTCTAACAGCTCGGGATCGGAGACCGAGGGCGTGCTCACGAAACGGGCATTCGTCGTGCGCGAGCCGCCGCCCGCCTGCTGAAAGCAGGCATGCAAAGTCCGGGCCGGACGCGCCGATTACTTATATACGATGTTTCATGCCATTGTGCTTGGCTTAGCCATGCAAAGTGCGTCCATATCCCTAGCAGCGGAAAGGCGCATGCTTGCCGATCTCAACGCTACCCGCGCTCGCGCCGGATTACCCATCTTGAAATTGGACAACCGCTTGACGCAGGTCGCGCGTGCGCACGGCATCGACATGGCGGAGCGCAATTATTTCGGGCACGAGACGCAGAACGGCAAGTCTCCCTTCGATCGGATGCGAGCCGACCGCATTTCGTTCGGCTGGGCCGGTGAAAACCTCGCGATGAGTCCCGACGAGCCGACGGCTTATCAGGCGCTCTTGCAAAGCCCGGAGCACTTGGCAAACATCATGCAGCGCCACTTTTCGAAAGTCGGCATTGGCGCGGTGCAAGGCCCGGACGGCGAGATGCTGTTCGTGCAGGACTTCACCAACTAACTGCCGTTCCTCCGGTCATGAAACGATCGTTACCCATGGAGGGCGCGGTCGTCCACATTCACCAGTATCTCGCGCTTTACAATGGCTCTCAGCGCATCGCGCTTCCAAACTCAAAATCACCGTCGACGGAAAACCGTTTAAGGGAAACCCGCGCAGCATCGAACTCGATAATCATACCGAGATCATCATCAAGAGCGGCCCGCCGTACTTTGCGCATCCGCCCCATTACAACTGGGGCAGCATGGGATACTGCCGCTGTTTTAAAGCCGGCGCAGTTCGAAAACGACCGAACGACCGACCGCGGCGAGCGCCGCAATAACCGCGATTCCCATCGAAAGGAGAGCGGCTCCCAGCAGCGCCGCGACATAAAGCCACGGCACAACAAGCACTTCGGGCGGCGGATCGAACACGCCGGTTAGCACCCGTACCAGCGTTTGCGCGATCCAGAATCCGAGACCAATTCCGAAAATGCCCCCGGCTACGAGCACGAGCGCCGCTTCGCTCCAGAGAAATGCGCCGAGTTGACGCGGCATGGCTCCGATCGCGCTGAGCACGGCGAAAGTGCGGCGGCGCTCCGCGAATCCGAGTGCGAGCACCAAACCCGTTGCCGCGCCGATGAAGACTACGGCGAAAAGCAATTCGATCGCGGTGAGGCCGCGCAGGTCGACCGCGGTAAGGCTTGATCCGATGCTGCGCTGCGTCTGCAAAACCGTCGATACTTTTGCGCCGGGGAGCCCCGAAACGATCTGCTGGGCCCGTTGGGCGACCGCGTTGATACGGCCGGACGCGACGCGCAAAAGCACGATTTCAGCGGCGGACGTGCCGGTCTGCTGCGCCACATAGGACGCGTTCGCAACCAAAAACGAGTCGTGCGGCGCCGTAGGAAACTCGCGCGAAATGCCGACAAAGTGAAACGCAACCGCGACGTAACGGTGCGTTCGAGCATTCTGAAGCCGCAGCGTTAGGCGATCGGCGTCGTGCAGCTGATAGGTTGTGACCGTCTCCTCGGAGACGAGCACTCCATCAGGATGCGCGGCGAGCTTTGCCAACGTTGCTTTCGCATCGCCATTCCCAAAGAATGCGTTCGACATCGGTGTAACGCCGGAAATTCTCGCCGCATCTATGCCGTAAAGATTTTGCAGGTCGTTTCCTACGTAGGCGAAGCGGTGCTGCATGGGCTCCGCATCGATCACTCCCGGAATGGCGCGCAATCGTGCGAGGAGCTGCGAAGGCGGCGATGCGGTCTGCCCGGTTATCGTTACGTCCGCGCCGTTCGTGAGCTGCGCGTCGACAATCGCTTGCGCATTGTACGTGGCGTTGAAGACTGCGGTGGCGATCCCAAATGAGAAAGCCAGCAGCACCAGCGCGATGCCGCGCACGACGAGCTTGTGCTGACGTGAAAGTGAAGCGCTCACCACGGGTGCTAACGGTCCCGCGAGCGGCCGGACTGCCGATTCGACGGCGGCGCGCCAACGCAACAACAGAACGCGCGCCGACCGCATCGCCAGCAGAGCGCCGCCGAGCCAGAACAAGAGCGGCCCTAAGAACGCTTCGTAGTGAACGGAACTCTGCGGAATTCCCTCCGGTGCGAGGACGACTTGGTAGCCGTTCGCAGCGGCCTGCCAATAAAACAGAGCGCCCACGGCCAGCAAGAAAAAATCCAGGTAGATCCTTTGCCAAAGCGGATCCGCTTCGCGCCCGATGACCGCGCGCGCACTGGAAACGGTCTGCGTGCGGGCTTGCACGAGAGCAGGAATCGTCACGCTTGCGGCAGCGACGATGAATCCCGCCAGTGCGGCGCCGCCAAACCAAAACCCATCGGCTCTTCCCGGATGCGGATGGAGTATCGCGAAAATTGCTGCACCGGCAAGCACGCCGCCGAGTCCAACCACGAGCGCTTCGAGCGCGCTGAAGGCCACGATCTGCGCCGTTGAAGCGCCGCGAACCCGTAACAACGCTTGCTCGCGCCGGCGCCGCTGCGCACCGGACGTTGCAACGGCGATGGTGATCAGGATGGCCAGCAGCACACCGGGCAATCCGAGGAACAGGAAAAGCACACGCGCATAGAGCGCGTCTGCCTGTGCGCTCAGAAGTTTGGCGCCCAAATTGTCGCCGATCAGTGNNGGTGCGCTGCCCGCAACGCTAGCTTCGACGTTCTTCGCCGCGCCATCGACGACGCTGTACGCGGCGAGCGGATTGCCCGGCAGATCGTGCGTGATGCGAACGTGCAGCTGCGTGCGCGTGGAATCGGGCCGCACGATCGTTTGCGGATCGAAGATTCGATGCCAGAGCGCCGCCGGCATCAGCAAGACGTTGTCCGGCGGCGCCTGCGGAGCGGCGCCCGGCGGCAAACCGACGGCTTGGAAAAATGCATCCGCGTCGGGCAGATCGACGATACCGTCGATACGTACGCGCGCAGGCGGCAAGGCGTCTCTCTTGATAACGACCACATCGCCCACGCGCGCATGCAGATTCGCCGACGTCTGCTGCGCGAGCAGGACGCCGTGTTTGGATCCGATGAGCGGACGAATTTCAGCTCCGAACAGCGCTTGGTACTGCGGGGTGGTTCCCACGACTTTGCCGGCGCCCGTCGTTTGCGCCGAGCCGCCGGCGACGAGTTCGAAGCCCGGAACGCTGGCGTAAAATACTTCTTGCATTGCGCTGTAGGCGGTCGCCTTGCCGATCGCTTGTTTTACCGACGCGATGTCCGCGCCGTGATTGATCTGGACTTGCCAGTCCACAGGCACATCGGCAATAGCCTGACGAGTCATCGAAACCGCGCTCGCGGCGGTAAACGATCCGACGGCGGCCAGCAACGCGATCGTGAGTCCGACCCCGACGACGGCGCCGGCGATTCGGCCGCTTACGCTTGAAAGAAGTCCGCGCAGCCAAACCAGTACGATCATGCCGCCGCGTCCAGCACGCCGAAGCGCATCGTCCATTTGGCGTGCACGAGCTCTTCGATCGCGCGGTCGTGCGTTGCAATGACCATCGCGCTGCCGATCTCGTCAATCCACGGAAGGACGATCTCAAAAAGATGGTGTGCGGTTTGCCGGTCGAGCTGGCCGGTGGGTTCGTCGGCCAAAATCAGATCGGGATTTCCCGCCAGCGCGCGGGCGAACGCCACGCGCTGAGCCTGTCCGCCGGAGAGTTCTTCGGGCAGCTTGCCGGCAAGTTCGCCCAGTCCGATTCGATCCAGCGCCGCCTGGGCTGCCGCGCGCGCCGGTTCCGCGGCGGAACCTTGCAATAGTAAAGGAACCTCGACGTTCTCAACGGCGGAAAGAGCCGCGACCAGCGTTTGGTTTTGAAAAACGAAAGCTACGTGCCGCGGGCGCAACTGAGCTCGCTCCGATAGTCCCGGCCATGCGATCGAACCGGCGCTCGGCACGTCGAGGCCGCCAAGCAACTGCAGCAGCGTCGACTTGCCGCTGCCGGAAGGGCCGAACAAACCGATACGATCGCGCGCGCGAATAGCGCAGCTCGCGTCCTTCACCGCAATGACCTCTTCAAACGCGGTTCGAAATGCGCGCGACACATGCGTAGCGCGCACGAGCTCGTTAGCCACTCTCGATCCTTCCATCGCGAAGCTGAATGCTGCGATCGGCCCAGCGAATGAGCTCTTCGCTGTGACTGGCAATGATCGTCGCGCCGCCACGCGCGCGGCGCTCGTTCAACGCGCGCAGCAGAATTTTTTCGGTTTGCGCGTCGACTTCGCCGGTAGGTTCGTCGGCAAGCAATACGTCGGGATCCGCGCTCAGCGCCACCGCGAGCGCGGCTCGCGCGAGTTCTCCGCCGGAAAGCTGACCCGGTTTGGCGTGCGAGCGGTGCGCGATGTCAGCCTGCTGCAGCGCGATGTGCGGGGAGGTTTTCGCGCGGCCCGCCAGCGCAAGTTGCAAACGCACATTGTCGGCCACGTTTAGGTTCGTTAGCAAATTTTCGGACTGAAGCAATATGCCGATGTGCCGAGCCCGGATCGCGGCACGAACGTGTTCCGGCCGCCGCGTGAGGCGCTTGCCGGCTACGTTCACATAACCGCCGTCGGGCTCGTCCAGCCCCGCGAGACACGCTAACAGCGTAGATTTTCCGCTGCCTGAAGGCCCGAAGATAACGACGATTTCACCGCGCTCGACCTCGAGCGTCACACCTCGCAGGGCGAGCGTTTCTTCTTCGCCGGCGTGATAGAAACGGTAGAGATCGTGCGCTTCTAGCGCAGCCACGTCAGCGCCATTGTAAGCTGCGAGATATTCGGCGCCACTGGTCGACGTTGTCGGAACCTAAGGGTGCCCATAGATCCAACAGCGCGGTGCCGCGCGGGGAAACAAAGACGTACGTATTGTTTTCGAGCCGCACGCGTTTTCCGGTTAATTCGTTCGGTTGCGAGTTTGATGTGAACGTTACACGCGTCGCTCGTCCGGCTGGAAGATTCACGGGCACCGCGTGAACGTTTCGCACCGCTTCAAAGCCTGCCGTCGCAAGCTGCACCGGGTTGCGCGCAGATGCGCCCAGCCGCACGCGCTCACCGTCGAAACCGTTGATGAATGTCACTCCGCGACCCTGTTCCGTCCGTTGCCAGCCTTCGGGAAAAGAAACGCGATAGCCGTATCGCGATGCATAGGGCACGAATACTTGCGTATCCGGAATATCGCCGGGCGGGTTCGTTTCGGCCGGCAAGGGCTGTGATGCGCTCGCAGTTCCGCCGGCATTTTGAGGCGCGACGCCCGTGCCGGGCTGCTTGGGACCGGTGCACGCGCAGAGCACGCATATGGCGACTATCCACGGCGCCGTCGTCTTCCAAGAGATCTTCATGGCTACGCTCTTACCTCAAAAAGGAAGAGGACCGCTTTCGCGGCGCAAAGTTTTGAAAGCCAGCGAGCCCGCGTAACGCGCCGCCGCGCCGAGTTCTTCTTCGATCGCCATCAGCCGGTTATACTTTGCGACGCGATCGCTGCGTGAAAGCGAGCCGGTTTTGATTTGACCGGCAGCCGTTGCCACCGCGATATCCGCGATGATCGGATCTTCGGTCTCACCCGAGCGGTGCGAGATGACGCAGGTATAGCCGGCTTTGTGTGCGGCCTCGACGGTTTCGAGCGTTTCGGTCAGCGTTCCGATCTGGTTGACCTTAATCAGCACCGAGTTCGCAACGCCTTCGCGGATGCCGCGTTCGAGCCGTTTTGTGCTCGTGACAAAAATGTCATCGCCGACTATCTGGCAGCGCGACCCTAACGCCTGCGTCAGTCGCGCCCACCCTTCCCAATCATCTTCGGCCAAGCCGTCTTCAATGGAAACGATCGGATACTTCTCGATGAGGTCGCCGTAAAATTCCACCATTTGCGCGGCGGTGAATGCGCGCTTCGTATCGACCGGATAATATCTCCCGTCGGAAGAAAATTCGCTCGCGGCGGGATCCAAAGCGATCGCAATATCCGAACCGGCTTTGTAACCGGCCGCGGCGATCGCTTTCACGAGTATGTCGAGCGCTTGCGCGGGCGTGTCCAAGTGCGGCGCAAAACCGCCCTCGTCGCCGACGGTCGTCGGCTGCCCCGCGTCGTGCAAGATTTTTCCGAGCGCGTGAAAGACTTCAGCGCCGTAACGTACCGCTTCGTGCAGGGACGGCGCACCGAGAGGCACGAGCATGCATTCCTGGATCTGCAAACCGCCGGCGGCGTGCCTCCCGCCGTTGATCACGTTCATCAGCGGCACCGGCAAAAGCGAGGCTGAGGGTCCGCCGAGATAGCGGTAGAGCGGCACGGCGAAACTCGCCGCCGCCGCGCGCACGACGGCGAGCGATACGCCCAGAATGGCGTTTGCGCCGAGCTTGCTCTTATTCTCGGTTCCATCGAGTTCGATCAGCTTCTCGTCTACTTCGCGCTGCGCCGTAGCATCGAGCCCTTCGATCGCCGGTCCGATCACGTCGTTGACCGCGGCAACCGCTTTTAGTACGCCCTTCCCTCCGTAACGCGCCGCGTCGCCGTCGCGCAGTTCGACGGCTTCGTGCGCACCGGTCGATGCGCCGGAAGGCACCATCGCTTCCTCGACGGCGCCGAAACTCGTCGCCACCGTTACGGCGATCGTCGGATTACCGCGTGAGTCGAGCACCTCGCGCGCACGCACGCCTTCGATCAGCGGTCGTTTATTTTTCAAAGATCCAGCGTTCGAGATCGTGGCGGCGCGAAACGAAATCGGACGGTTCGAAGAAAATCTTCAGCTCGCGCTCTGCGCTTTCGTGCGAGTCGCTTCCATGCACGAGGTTGCGGCCGATCGTTTGCGCGTAGTCGGCGCGGATCGAACCGGGCGCCGCCGCCAGCGGATCGGTCGCGCCCATCAACTGGCGGCAACCGGCAATCGCCGCTTCGCCCTCGACGCACATCGCGAGCAGCGGTCCGCTCGTAATGAATTGTACGAGCCCGTCAAAAAACGGCTTGCCTTTATGCTCCGCATAATGTTTGCGCGCGCGTTCGCCGTCGAGCTGCATCATCTTCATTGCCACGATAATGTAACCGCGGCGTTCTAAGCGCGAAACGATATCACCGGTTATACCGCGCGACACGGCGTCGGGTTTGCACAGGATGAGCGTACGTTCAATAGCCATAGCAGGTACAGTTACGTTAAATTGTCATCGTTGTCATCCTGAGCCCGTGGAAGGGCTGTCGAAGGACGCCTGAGCAGTGCGCC
>PLLF01000043.1 GCA_003140855.1 Vulcanimicrobiota bacterium | reverse complement strand
TCTTCGCCGATCGGCGTTTCGAGCGAGATCGGCTCTTGGCTGATCTTGATGACCTCGCGCACTTTCTCGGGCGTTAAGCCCATTTCAGCGGCAATCTCTTCCACCGACGGATCGCGGCCGAGCTCTTGCAGGAGCTGGCGCGAAATTTTGATGAGCCGGTTGATCGTCTCGACCATGTGCACGGGAATGCGAATCGTGCGAGCCTGATCGGCCAGCGCGCGCGTAATGGCTTGGCGTATCCACCAGGTGGCGTACGTCGAAAACTTGTAGCCTTTACGATAGTCGAATTTTTCAACCGCGCGAATCAAGCCGAGATTGCCTTCTTGAATCAAATCCAGAAAGAGCATGCCGCGGCCGACATACTTCTTCGCGATCGACACGACCAGGCGGAGGTTGGCCTCGGTCAACTGGCGTTTGGCTTCTTCGCCGGTTGTAACGATGCCGGAATTCACCGAGCCGTTGCGTTCGAGTTCGCGTTCGCCGGCCTCAATTTTCATAGCGAGGTCTTTTTCGTCTTGCATGGAGAGCAGCGGGACGCGGCCGATCTCTTTGAGATACATCCGCACCGGATCGTCCAGTGCAAGCCCTGCCGCAACCGCTTCCTCAGCGGCAGCCTCTTCTTCGGCCTCGGCTTTCTCTTCGTCGGTTTCTTCCAGAACTTCAATTCCGGCCGCGTTGAGGTCGGTCATCAACTCTTCGAAGATCTCGGCCTCGTTGAGTTCCTCGCGAGTCTCGGCGAGCCGTCCAACTTCGAGATTGATTTCATCGAGCGTAACCGAGCCGCGTTTTTTTCCGCGCTCCAGGATACGCTTCTTGAGTTCCTCGACGGAGACTGTCGGCGCTTCGATAACTGCCGTGCCGTTGGCCGACGGTGCTTTTTTGCGTGGCATTATTTTACTTTCACCTCCTTTTTGTTTTTTAATTTTGAGACGAGCGAATCGTATTCGCCGCGCAACTCCGTGCTAATGTTTTGCCCGGCGGTCGCGAGTTCATCTATCTTTAGGGAAAGTTCGCGGTAGCGTTCGCGCTCGTCGTCGAGCTGCAGCCGTTCGACCACCCGCTCCAAATGGGCTCGCCGCTCGTCTGAGTCTGTGTATGGCGGGGTCGAGCTCCGGTCCCGCTGAGTCAACCCGGAAAGCAGCGCGAGGGTTTCATCGTCGTCGCCGAAGAGTGAAAACACGTCGGCGCTCCGGTCCAGCCGCTCGGCCTCGTTCGAAAGCCGCTCGTAGACCCGCCGGTAGACCTCGTTCCGAAAGCGCGCTTGCGGGATGCGCTCGCGATATTCACGCAGCAGCGCAGGGTCCTCGATGATAATGGCAAGCACGTCGCGTTCGAATGACGACGGATGCACGCTGCGCGCGAGGTGCCCCGTTGCGGAGATTTGGCGCGGCCCGAAATTGGCGCTGTTGGCGAGGAACCGGCTGTTGCGCAGGTCGTCCACGTTAATGTGCAGCCGCTGGGCGATCCATACGCGCCAGCGGTCCCACTCCGCGCCCGGAGTGAGGCGCCGGATCAGCGCTTCAGCCTCGCGCGCGATTGCAGCCGGCGACTGAAAGCCCGTTTTCAAGCGCGCAGCTTCGGCTTCCAAACGGAATTCGATCGCGGGCTTGGCGTCTTTCAATAGTTCTGCGAATGCTTCCGCGCCGCGCTCGCGGATGAAACCGTCGGGATCGCTTCCCTGCGGCAACTGCACGATACGCACGCCGGAGCCGGCGTGTTCGATTACTTGCGCGGCGGTTTCGATCGCTTTGGCTGCGGCGGCGTTACCGGCAGTATCCGCATCGAAGCACAGGAAGATCCCGTCCGCATGCTTGCGCAATTCTTTGGCTTGATCTTGCGTGAACGAAGTTCCGAGCGCGGCTACCGCATTTTCGAATCCCGCCTGGTGCAGCGCGATGCAGTCCAGGTACCCCTCGACGACGATCAGCGTGCGCTCGCGCGCGGCCGCCCGGCGCGCGACGTTGAGCGCGTACAGGTGACGGCCTTTTTCGTAGACCGGCGTGGTGGACGTGTTCAAGTACTTGGGCTCGACGTCGCCAAGCGCGCGGCCGCCAAAAGCGATCACCTCGCCGGTGGTCGCGTAGGTCGGCACCATCAAACGGTCGCGGTAGAAATCGTAGAAGCCGCGCTCGCCGCGCTTGAGGAGGCCGGCCTTGGAGGCCAGCGCCGGATCGACGTTGTTGGCGTGCAGCTCGCGGGCCAGCCCTTCCCATTCGTCAGGGGCGTAGCCGAGATGGAATTTTTCGAGCGTCGCTTCGGTCAGCCCACGCTTCTCGACGTATGCTCGCGCCTTGCTGCCGGCCGGACTGCGCAGCATGCGTTCGAAAAACGCGGCCGCGATATGGTTTGCCTCGTAGATCGCTTCGCGTTCGTTGCGCGCGCGCGCAGCTTGCGGACTCTGCGGCTCCAACTCGACGCCCGCTCGCTGCGCCAGCATGCGCAACGCTTCGGGAAACGGCAGGTTTTCATGCAGCTGCACAAACTTTATGACGTCGCCGCCCTGGCCGCACCCAAAACATTTGAAAAATCCTTTGTCGGGGTGAACGTGAAACGACGGCGTCTTCTCGCTGTGAAAAGGGCACAGGCCGACCAAATCGTTTCCGCGTTTGCGCAGCTGAACGTAGGCGCCGATGAAGCTCGCGATGTCGATGCGAGCGGTAACCTCGCGGATTGCTCCGTCGTCGACCGGCATCCGCGCATCTTCGCCGCGCCACCGGAGTCTCCGCCGCTGCTGCAGAACTCGCAGAGCCTATTCTTATGAAGCGGATTTACGATCCGGTCCACCATTTCATCGAGCTGGAGCCCGCCGAGGCTCGTTTGTTGGACACGCCCGCGCTTCAGCGGCTGCGCCGCCTGCGGCAGCTTGGCTTGGCGTATCTGGCCTTCCCATCCGCGGAACATTCGCGTTTTAGCCACGCGCTCGGCGCGCTCGCCGTCGGCACGCGCGCGTTCGACGAGCTGCTTCGCCACGGCCGCCAATTCTTTACAAACGAAGCGGACGTCGCTTATCAGCGGCGCCTCGTGCGCGCCGCGCTGATTCTGCACGACGTCGGTCACGGTCCGTTCAGCCATGCGTGCGAAGCGGTGCTCGGCGTTCGTCACGAGGACCGCACGCGCGCGATTTTGGCGCGGCCCGAAATCCAAGCGCATCTTGCGGATATCGACGTCGACTCGCAGCACGTCGCGGACCTTATTCTCGGGCAAGCTCAATCCCAATTTCCCGTGCTGGCAGAACTGGTGAGCGGACCCAATCTCGACGCCGACCGCATGGACTACTTGCAGCGCGACGCGTACTTCACCGGCGTCGCCGGCGGCAAGTATGACGCAGACCAGCTCTTAGGCTCGCTGCGGATCTTTCAAGTCGAAGGGCGTCAGGTGTTAGGCATCGACCGGCGCGGCGTGGTCGCGCTCGAATCGTTTCTGCTGGCGCGTTACATGATGTTCGCTTCGGTGTATTTCCACCACACGACGCGTATGTTCGAGCGGATCTTGCAGCAAGCGTTGGCGGAACTGTGGCCCGATCCGCGATCGCTCGACCCGATCGACGAGTTCTTGCGCTGGGACGATTTTCGCGTGCTCAACGAATTACGCGATCGCGATTCCGTTCCGGCGCGCGCGCTGCGCGAACGCGTGCGTCTATATGCCGTCGCTGCGGAGTTCAATGCGGAGCGCGACTTACGCGCCTTCGAACGCTGCGAGAAAGCTTTGCGCAAAGCGTACGGCGATGCAGTATGGGCCGACGAGCAGTCGCAGCTTTTGCATCGCTTGCCGCTGCAAGCCGATCCGAAAGCGCCGACAATCTGGGTGAGCACGAGTTCGGGTGCGGTCGTCGATGCACGCGAGGCGTCCGATCTGATCGCGAAACTTTCCGGCAAAGCCTATTGGCGCAAACTCTTCGTCGAGCGCGCTCGCGTCGACGTTACCGAGGCCCGCCGCATTTGCCGGGACGTCATGCGCGTGTGAGAAAGCTCATCGTTTTCGATCTCGATGGGACTTTGGCGCCAAGCAAGTCACCGATCGATGCTGAAATGGCCACCCTTCTTGCGGCTCTCCTAAGCGTCGTTAAAGTTGCAATCATTTCCGGAGGCGGCTTCCCCCAATTCCAAACGCAGGTCGTCGCGAATCTGCCTCAGGACGACCGCCTCAACAATCTGTCGCTGCTGCCGACCTGCGGCACAAGATTCTATCAGTACAAGGCCGGTTGGCAGCTTCTCTACGCGGAGGACTTCACCGACGCCGAGAAAGCGACGATCATCAGCGCGCTACAAAAGGCGGTCGCCGCTTCCGGCTTTGCGGCCCAGCAAGTTTGGGGAGAGACGATCGAAGACCGGGGAAGCCAGATCACGTACTCCGCACTTGGCCAGCAAGCTCCATTGGATGCGAAGGAAAAGTGGGATCCGGATTTCGCAAAACGCAAAGCGATCGTAGCGTTGCTCGACCCGATGCTGCCGAATTTCTCCGTTCACATGGGCGGCACGACGTCGATCGACGTCACCAAGCCGGGGATCGACAAAGCTTACGGAATTCGGAAACTGCGCGACATCCTCGGGATAGCCATCGCGGAAATGGTCTACGTCGGGGACGCACTGTTTCCAGGCGGCAATGACTACCCGGCGCGCGAAACCGGCGCGGTTTGCATTCAGGTCCGAGATCCGGACGAGACAAA
Source organism: Vulcanimicrobiota bacterium (assembly GCA_003140855.1). Lineage (GTDB taxonomy): Bacteria > Vulcanimicrobiota > Vulcanimicrobiia > Vulcanimicrobiales > Vulcanimicrobiaceae > Rubrimentiphilum. The sequence continues at coordinate 6,106 of PLLF01000043.1, read as the reverse complement.
GCGCGTGATCGAAACCGTCATCGCATGCCTGACTGAGTAGGCCAAGGAAAAGCCGAGAGCCCTAGCACAACCCTCCAAACATGAAGAATGCAGGGCGCGCGGCCATCGCCGCGCTGTTGGGACTCGTTTTTATCGCCGCGATCGCGGCCCCGCCTCTGAAGGTTCATCCGCGCCCCTACGGCCGCGGCAAAGCCTACTACCATAAGACGGAGATAGCGCCGTACCGCTTTCACAACACGCTGATTAAACTGTCGTTTAATTTTGCGAAGGGGACGGTTTATGGCGACGTCACCAATGTGATCTCGCCCAAAGCGAACGGCTTACGCGTCGTGCCCTTCAACAGCGTCGGACTGCAGTATTCGAGCGTCAGCGTTAACGGCGCGCCTGCCAGATACAACGTCGCCAACAACCATCTCTACGTAAATTTGGCGCGCCCGGCTAAGGCATCGGACACGCTCGCAGTCGAAACGAAATATAGCGTGACGCCGGCGCGCGGCATCTACTTCATTCGTTCCGACAAGTATTATCCGAACTACCAGCCCGAGATTTGGTCGCAAGGCGAAGCCGAAGACAACCGTCTGTGGTTCCCGACGTGGGACGAGCCCAATCAAAAAACTCCGGTCGAACAAATCATCACGGTCCAAAACGGCTGGCGCGTTACGGCCAACGGCCACCTGAAATCGTACAAATCAACGAACGCGGACAGCACGTGGGATTGGGTGGAACCGGCGCCGATGTCGACGTACCTGATCGCTTTCAGCGCAGGCCCGTACAGAGAACTTCACACGCTGACCGGCAAGACGCCGGTGGACAGCTTTACGTCAGCGGCCGATGCGCAGTGGAGCTCGCTCTGTTTCGGACGTACGAACCAAATGGTGGCATACTTCCAGCAAATCATCGGCGTTCCGTATCCATGGGAGAAATACGACCAAACGGCAGTTGAGCGCTTTACCGCCGGCGGCATGGAGAATGCTTCCGCGACGACGCAGACGGAACTCGCCATTCATCCGCCGCAATACGATCTCGAAAAATCATGCGATGGTCTCGTTTCGCACGAGCTCGCGCACCAATGGTGGGGCGACGACGTGACGATGTCCGACTGGGCCAACGTTTGGATCAATGAGGGCTACGCGACCTACTTCCAAGAGTTGTGGTTTCAACACTATTTCGGCGAAGCCGAATTCCAGTACCAGCGCTATCACGCCCAGCAATCGTACTTCGGCGAAACTAAACGCTACTGGCGTCCGATCGTCGAGTACACCTACGCCGACGCGCTCGATTCATTTGACTCCAGCGGCTATCCGCGGCCGGGCCAGGTGCTTCACATGCTGCGCTGGATGTATGGCGATCAACGATTCTTTCACGCGCTGCGCGATTATCTGTTGGCCTACCGGCACAAGAACGCCGACACGCACCAGTTTTTTGTAGCGATTGAAAAATCGCTTGGCGAGAACCTGGACTGGTTCGAGAACGAGTGGTTCCATCGCGCCGCCTACCCGCAGTTCACCGTCAAAGAGAGCTACGATCCGAAGGCGCAAACACTTACGCTTGACGTTACGCAGAAGAACCACGACGGCAAACCGTTCCGCATGCCGATCGACATCGGCGTCTGGATCGCAGGGTCCACAAGTTCGCGGCTGCCCTTTGGCGCCTCGAACGTCGCGCGGCTCAGCGCGAACGCCAATCATCAAGTCGTTACGATTCCGGACGTGCCGTCGAAACCGGTCATGGTGCTCTTCGACTACAATAACAACGTGATGCGCGGCTTGGACGACGACAAATCCGTCGCCGACCTCGGATACCAGGCGATTCACGCACCCTACGTCGGCGATCGTCTCTGGGCGATCGGTAATCTGGGCAAAGCCAAGGGCAAGAATAAACCGGCCGCCGCCGGCTTCATCCGCCAAGTCGTCACGGCCGATCCGTTTTACGGCGTGCGGGTCGACGCCCTCGACGCCGCCGGCGCGCTCGACGAGGCCGAAACCGTTCGCCTGGCCCTGCACGACAAAGACCCACGCGTGGTTATCGCCGCCGGCTCGGAAGTCGAAAACCTCGACCATCCTTCGAGCGCGGCGCTCGAAAAAGATCTGAAAACGCTGACCGCCTCTTCCAACCCGCTCATCGCGCAAGCTGCGCTGCGCGGCCTCGGCGCGACAAAGATGGCGGGAGCGTATGCCATCCTCGTCGCCGGCCTGAACCGCCACGCGTTCCGCGAGCCAATCGCCAGCGGCGCGCTGACGGGCCTGGCGAACCTCGGAGACTTCCGCGCGGTACCGCTCATCAAAGCGCGCACGGCTTATGGCGTGAATGAAAGCGAACGCCTCGATGCGATTGCCGCGCTCGGCACGATCGCCAAGAAGAAGCCGGCGCTGGCTGAAAACACGCTGATCGCGCTGGCCGAACACGACCCGTACTTCCGAGCGCGGTCGTCCGCGGTGCGCGCGCTCGGAAGACTCAATCAGAAGTCTGCGATTCCCGCGCTGCAGCGCGTCGAGGCTCACGACACCGAGCCCGGCATACAAAGCGCCGCGTGGGACGCAATTGCGGACTTAAAGGATCGAGGTCACTAAAGCGCCGAGAGGGCCGGCTGCTGAACTGCGGATCGTTCGGACAGCCACGCGCAAGCCACGCCAACTTCGGTCGCGAGATAAGCGAGCGCATCGATTTCGTCGGTAAGGTAGGCCGTGCGATCGGCCTTCGGTCCGCAGCAAACGAATCCGACGAGAGCTCCGCGCGCGCTCATGGGCAGGACGAGCGTTTGGTGATCGCCACTGGCGTCCAACGTTTCGAACGGTTCGTTCCAGCGGCGCAGGCGCAGCAACAGCGCGCTATTCATGTCAAACGCATCGGGCCACGGAACGTCGCCGGCCGCACGGAGTAAAACGTATTCGCTTCCATCGCGCAGGTAAAACCCAACCGCGGAGATGTCGAGCGCGCGATGCATGGTCGCGCACGCGACTTGAAGGAGCGCGTGCGAGTCCGTTGCGATGTCGGCCTCGCGCGCAACGCGCCGAATGTCGTTCAAACCCTCGATCCGCTTGTGAAAGACGATTGCCGTTAGGCGGTTTTCGACGAAGGCGTGAATCCAGCGCACGGAAATGCCAAGAGCCAAAACGATGATCAGCGCTACGAATTGCGGGGCACGTTCGAAGAGGCGGCCGACGAGCCATTCGGCCAGCACGAACAGCGCAACAATCACCAGCAAAACGACGGCGTAGATCGTGGCGCGCGTCACGAAGATGTTCAGATCGGTCAAACGGTGGCGCAGAATCGGATACGAGATGCCGAATGCAAACAAGAGATTGGCTACAAACGGAAGCGGGTCCAACGAATGGAAGCCAAAAGTCCCAATGGCCAAGTCGTAAGCTACGCCGTACGCTGCCGTCAGCAAAGCGGCGATGAGCCACGATCCGGCCAGCCATCGCGTCGCAGCGCGGTATGTGATGGGCGCACGCACTAAGGCGTCGATGCACGCGGCGACCAGCAACAATTGCACGAGATTTCCGAGCGCGATGCCGCTGTTTCCCGCCTGCGTTCTAAATTGCTGCGCAAACGCGAACGGCAAATAAAACGCCAAGTAAGGAATGGTTGGTGCAAGCCACGCAAACACACCGGCAGGAATCGCTGCATACTGAAGCACTCGCCGGACGATGCCTGGGTTCGGCGGAAACGTTCCTAAAAGGAAGAGCATCGCCGACAAGATTATGCCGTCGGTGAACCAGACTGCGTACTGCGCCCCTTCGCTTAACGCGGTAGTCGAGGCTGCAAGGGTGGTCGCGCCCGCGATCGCACGCCAGCCAAGCGCGAGCAGAACAAATGTCGCAATCGAACCTAAACGCGACTCTCGTGCACGAATCCCCACCAAAAGTGCGAGCACAAACGCGAGGAGTGCCGTGATCGCGTAACCCGTTTTTCGCCATTGCTCGACGGCCGCAAGCATCGGCGTGAATGGACCCCACACCAAGTGCACGGGCTGCCGGCTGCCGCTGCGCAAAATCATGACATCGACCGAATCGCCGGCGCGGCCCGAATTCCACGTCACGCGCTCGCCGTAGTCGAGAAGAAACTTATCTCCAACGTGCAGTCCCGCGCGCGCCGCCGGACCGGCGGGATCGACATTGCGCACCTGTCCAAAGTTGGAATCAGCCGTTGCGCCGGAGACCCACCGCACCGTTATTCCGCCATATCCCCACGTTACCGGAGCGAAAAGCAGTGCTAAGGCTAATGGAATCCCGATGGCTGCAAGGACGACGCTTACGGCGCGCAAAGCGGACCTACTTCAGCGAACCGAGCGCCGCTTGCGCGGCTGCCAGGCGCGCGATCGGTACGCGGTACGGCGAGCACGATACGTAGTTCAATCCCAATCCGTGACAGAACGCGACGCTGGACGGGTCGCCGCCGTGTTCGCCGCATATGCCGATCTTCAAATCTTTGTGCTTCTCGCGGCCGCGGCGCACCGCGTCCTGCATCAGCGACCCAACGCCTTGCCGATCCAATACTTGGAACGGATCGTCTTTCAGGATTTTTAGTTCGAGATAGCGCGGGATGAAGGTCGCCTCCGCGTCGTCGCGGCTGTAACCGTACGTCGTTTGTGTAAGGTCATTGGTGCCGAACGAAAAGAACTCGGCGTGATCGGCGAGCTCGTCTGCCACCGTGCACGCGCGCGGCAATTCGATCATCGTGCCGACGTGGTATGGGACCTTTGTTTCGCGCTCGGCGATCACTTCTTCAGCGATCTTGCGCGCCGCGTCCCCGGTGAACTTCATCTCTTCTTTCGTGCCGACGCCCGGAATCATCACTTCGGGACGAACGTCCAGGCCGCGTTTCTTTAATTCGCAAGCTGCCTCGAAGATCGCGCGCACTTGCATCGCATATATCTCCGGGTAGAGAATGCCGAGCCGGCAAACGCGCAACCCGAGCATCGGGTTCTGCTCGTGCATCTGCTGCACGCGTTTGAGGATGCGCATCTTCTCGCGGTATGCCGGCGACTCTTCGCCTTCACGCAACCGCAACTCGGTGGTTTCGACCAGCAGCGTTTCCTGCGACGGCAGGAACTCGTGCAGTGGCGGGTCGAGCAGCCGGATGGTAACCGGTAGCCCCTGCATTGCTTCCAAAATGCCGAGAAAATCTTCGCGCTGAAACGGCAGCAGCTTCGCGAGCGCGTCGGCGCGCGCTTCGTGCGTATCCGAAAGGATCATCTCCTGGACGATCGGCAGCCGCTCCGGCTGCATGAACATGTGCTCGGTGCGGCACAACCCGATGCCGGCCGCACCCAACTGGCGCGCTTTGACGGCGTCTTGCGGCGTATCGGCGTTGGCCCACACCTCGAGCGTGCGCACTTCATCGGCCCAGCCCAAAAATGTCGCCAGCCAATCGGGCAGCTTCGACGGCGGGTCGATCAGCTTGAGTGCGCCCGCAATCACGTCGCCGGTTGTGCCGTCGATCGTAATCCAGTCGCCCTCCGCGATCGGCTTGCCGCTCAGCGTCGCGCACCGGTTCCGCATGTCGATTTGCAGGCCTTCACAGCCGGCGACGCACGGTTTTCCCATGCCGCGCGCGACGACGGCGGCGTGCGAGGTCGCGCCGCCTTTGGCCGTCAGCACGCCGCGCGACGCGAACATGCCGTGCACGTCGTTCGGATTGGTCTCGATGCGCACCAGAACCACGGCTTTGCCGGCGTTGCCCCAACTCTCGGCGGTGTCGGCATCAAGGGCGACTTGGCCGGCGGCCGCTCCCGGAGACGCGTTCAAACCTTTGCAAGCGACCTCGTACTTCTCTTTCGGATCGATGCGCGCGTGAAAGAGCTGATCTAACGAAGCGGCGCCGACGCGGCTGAGCGCCTCGCGCTTGTCGATCACGTTCTCACCCACTAAATCCAGCGCTATTCTGACTGCGGCTTCTGCAGTTCGTTTGGCGTTACGGGTTTGCAGCATGTAGAGCTTGCCGCGCTCGATCGTGAATTCGAGATCTTGCATGTCGCGGTAATGCCGCTCGAGCTTGCCGGCAATGTCGACAAACTGATGATAAACTTCCGGCTGCGAGCGCTCAAGGTCGGCGATTTTCTCGGGCGTGCGAATACCCGCGACCACGTCCTCGCCCTGCGCGT
>PLLF01000113.1 GCA_003140855.1 Vulcanimicrobiota bacterium | reverse complement strand
TAACATAGGCGGGATGTCGTGGCTCCGGACGCGCGCATTAGCGCGGAACCTCGCGCGGTGGTGCTTCTTGCGCTAAAGGATGGCTGCCATCATCGAAACCGCGGCATTACGATGTTTACGCCGCGCGGCTTTCCGGTCATGGGCTTGTCCATGGCCAAATCACAAAACCACCGAAAGAGCAGATTGTAGTCGAGCTGCTCCATCAGCGCGCGCTCGCTGCGAATCGAATAAAGCACCTGCAGAACCAGCGCGCACAGCAGTTGTTCGGGCGGAATCGACGGTCGTCCCCGCTCGGAATACAGACCAATAAACTTCGGCGAGAGCTCCCTGAAAACGCGCTCGATCATCGCTTTAATCGGCCGCAGCGGATGCTCTTTGGGCGCGCGCTGCTCAGGCGAAATATAACTCCACATGGACGTTCCAGCCATTCGTTCTCCGCGCATACAGAAAGTATAGCTCAATGTACGCTTTAAATCGATCCCTTAGGCCAAACAATTACCCGCTTTTTTCCGCAGCCTGCTAGTGCACCGCAATACCAGTAGGCGCGGCGAGCATCGTGGACGATCCGCTAATGACTTGGATCGGCGCAACCTCCCCGTTCAAGCCCGGTGCAAACACGAGGATGCTTCCCTGCGGATTGCTGACCTGCGGGGCATTCGCTACATATACATAGCCGGCGTCGTCCATTGCGACAACGTATGGGCTGCTGAGCAGTGGACCATACATGACGGTCGTCGGCGGGCTCGAGACGCACCGGTGACCAAAGCTGTCTTTCCATCGAGGTCGCGCGTTTGTCGACCCATTCGCTCGCAGGAAGTATGCTCAGGCGCTCGTACGTACTTTGATCACCAGACAACACGTTCGAGGTCCAATGAAGTCGATTTTACAGCGCCTCTTCCCAGTCGCTTTTGGGCTCGTCATGCTCTACGGCTGTTCCGGACAAGTCGGCGGCTCGCGCACGGGCGTCATTCCGGCTTCGGATGCGGTGATGCCTGCGCCGCCCGCGCTCACCGCGGCGTTCGTCGCGGGATTGCCGCGCGCGCAGATTCCGCCGATGCCCAACGGCTTGAACATCGCGACGCCGCCGATCTTGAAGAGCTCTGGCGCGCTGCAAACGTTTTCGACCGTCGGCAGCAACGACAACGAAGTGCTGGGCACGCTCATCAACGCGGGTGGGCACTACACCGCGATCTACGCGCAGCATACAGCCTACCAAGCGAGCAGCGTTGCTTTGAGCTATCCCAACGGTGCGTCCGGCTCGCAGCAAGTACTGGCGCCGGTCAGTTTTCCGCCGAGCGGATCGTGCTTGGCCGACGGCACGGCGAGCGTCAACAACGGCAGCACGGTTTCGACGTATTTCGTGGTCTTCGATGTGTGCGGTGGCGGGTTCAAACATCAGATCGTCGCGATCCCGATCGATGCAACGTTCGTTTCGAAATACGTTTCGGCGACCAGCACGACGCACTTTCTGCCGGTCTATGCGACCGTCGTCGGAACGTTCGATGCCGTACCAACAGTCAACTCGACGTGGGAAGCGCTCATCTACAATCGCATCACCGGAATCTGGGAAGTTGTCGCGACCGAAAAGGGACTCAACGGCACAAAGTACGGCCTGAGCTCGTATATCTCGTACTATCAGCCCGGCGCGTGCCCGAGCGGTCTTCCGACGCTCGCTGCCAATGCCGTGCAGCTCTACACGCCCGGCGTCGGATACGAAAGCGTAACCTCCGTGATGCTCGGTACGACGACGAGCGTTCTGAACCGGCCTTCGTCGGCGCAGTGCTTCTACGCGGACTCGACCGGACCGGCGTCATCCGTCTTCACGATGGTGACGCCGAACCAGTATTGGACCGTCACGTCGGGTGCGCCGAACGTCGGCTATGCGTACGACGATTGGATCGCATTTGCACACGACAGCACGCATACCGGGTTTCAATCCCAGCCGACCGGAATTTCGACGGCGACCGTTTCGAAGCTGGCCCTGCGCTGGAAGGTAACGCTTCCCGGCGGGGCGCCGGTCTACTCGAGTCCCCTCGCTTATAAGGGAAACATCATCGTCGTGGCTGAGGGCCCGCCCGGTATCGTTTACGATCTTTCCGCGGCCGACGGGCACGTGCTCTGGTCGCATCAAGTCACCGGGAGCGTTAAAGGGACGCCGACGATCGATCCGTCGGCAGGCTTGGTGTTCGTGGGCGATCGCATCGTGGATAGCGCGGTGCATCCATCGTATGTGTACGCGTTGCATCTGAGCAACGGCACGCCCGCGTGGTTCTCGCAAGTGAACGGAATTACACACCAGGGGCCAACGGTTGCGGGCGGCGTCGTCTACCAGGGCACAAGCGGCGGCGATCCGCCGGATTGCTTGAACGGCGGCGTCTCGGCGCTGGACGAGCTTACGGGAAACACCAAATGGGTGTGGTACGTGAATTCGCAAACCAATCCCGGAGGCGGAGGTTCGGTGTGGGGTGCAATCGCGTTTGACGGCGACCGCATCATCTTCGGCACGGGCAACGTCTCCTGCGGTTCGCAGACGCTGAAACTGCCCACCTCGAACGGCGCGGTCGCGCTGGACTTGAACGGCCACCTGCTCTGGAGCTTTATCGCGCAGCAGAACTCGTATTGGGACTACGACACCGGCGGCGGAACGATGCTCTCAAACGGTGTGGCGATGTTCAAGAACAAGACCGGCATCTTATATTCGATCGATCCCGCAACGGGGATGCTCTTGCACCAAACGCAGGTCGATCCATATTTTGGCTACGGTGAATTCCCCTCGCCCAGTACCGATGGTTCGACGACGGTGATCAGTTGGGGACTCAATCCGACTCCGGCTCCTGGCGCACCGGCAGCAAGCGTGCCCAAGACGGAGAGCGAGCAGCGCGCGGTGGAACGGCGGATCAGTCAATGGGCGTTTCCGATAACCTCGAGCGAACAAAAGACGCACGAGAATCTGGAGTCGATCGAATGGCACACGCGGCATCATCCGTTCTTCGTACTTGCCGGGTACGACTCGGCATTGGTCGGCATAAACAGGTCCGGCACAGTCATCTGGACGCACAGGATGACCTCGATGCTCGTTGGGTACGCGGCGATCGTGAACGGCGTGGTGATCGCCGACGACGATTATGCGCTCAGCGCCTTCGATTTACACACGGGAACGCGCTTGTGGACCTATACGTTTCCTTCATTGCCGGAGGCATCACCCGCCGTTGTTCCGAGCGGTGTGTATGCAGCCGACGGGGGCGGCCACGTCTATGCTTTCGCACTTCCACATTCATAACAACGCGAACGGAGAACGAACAGTGCGCTTTTTTCAAGTCATTTTCATCTCGCTCGTTTCGCTCGGTCTTTTGTGCGCCGGGCCGGTTCGCGCCGACTCGCCGCAACAACTTGGTCCGGTGACCGTAACGCGCACCCACGGAGACGGCCTAGCCGTTTGGGATGCGACCTCGATTCTGGCGGGACTGATGGCGCGCAAGGCATCGCGCGTTGAGATCATGCAAGAACTGGAATCGGATGCGAGCACGATTCTGCTCGACAAGATGCACGTGTATCGCAAGACGGCGCACACGATGACGGTCGTCGTGCTCTATGCCAAGACCGGGGCGATCAGCCCGACATACAACGTCGCGACGTTCGAAGGCGTTGAGAAGCTCTTTTCGATCAAGGCCGCCACGAATGCGCGGCTGCCGAAAGATTCGGCCGCCGAACTGCGCGGCGGAAAAACGCCCGCTGGCATGCAGGTGACGGTTACCGGCCAGTTACCGCCGGAAGTGCAATGAGCTAAGGCCGTTTCGTCCAAGGGTGCAGGCGCTCGAGTGCCGCGGCTGCGCCCGTCGCCACGATTGCACGGCCATGCTCGGTGAAATGCGGATCTTCGCTCATGAAGAGCGGTGGATGATCCGGCGCTTTTTCCGCCGTCACGAAGTCGGGCCAGAGGTTCACGACCTCGACGCCCGCTTTTTGCAATGAAGCATTGATCGCATCGCCCACGTTCGTGTCCGGTTCCATCGTCGGCCTAAACATCACCATCCACGCGCCCTCGGTCGGGGAAAGCTGATACGGCATCGGATGAGTGACGACGATGAGCGGAATGCCCTTTTGCTGCAGGTCGTCGCGGAACCGGCGCAATTGATCGGCGAGCTTGTCACTCCATTCGGCCGCGCGCGCTCCCACCTGCTCTTCAGGAATGTTGAAGCTCTGGGAAACGGTCACTTCATTTACATCGAACACGACCGCGTCATACGTGTGACTGATGCTGTTCAGGACCTGGAGGTACTGATCGGCCGCACTGATCATCGAGCCCACGGCGATCGGCAGGATACTCGGCCGCAGTTTCATCGAGTGCAGCGACGTAGAAGCGCGGCTTGCGGAGAGCTGCCGTTCCATCATCGCTTCGATCGAATCGTCCCATTCCGCGTTCTGCCAAATGAACGAATTGCCGACGAACGCGATGTTATAGGTTCCAGCCGGCGCATCACCGGTAGGCAGCAAGCCCGTCGATGCGACGACAAGACGCCGGCGCTCGATCGGCGCGATACGGCGGATGCGCCGGTTTCCACTGTCCGCCACGACGACGCCGCCGTGCGAATCGACGGCAATGCCGGTGGGAGCGTCGAAAAACGTGTCTGCAGCCGGCCCATCGCGAAACGCTCCGGTGTCGCCGGATGCATCGTTCAGCGTTTGCCCGCCGATGATACGCGACTCGCTCAAATCGGTTTGCAGGTAGCGCACCGTGTTCGTTCGCGGATCGGTGTAGACCAGCGAGCTTGGATCCAGGTACGCGACGTTGAAGCTGTCGCCGATCAGTTTGTATCCTTGTAAGAACGGATCGCCGGAGCGCCGCGCTTCTGCCGAGGGAAAGACCAAGAGGATGTTCGGTGCTTTGAGCGCGAGCCCGGAAATGCCCGCTGCAAAGATTCGCGTGCCGGCTGGGGTCGATGCGACGGCGACGCCGAGCGGAGTCGTGCCAACGAGGATGGTCGTAACGTTGCCTTGCGTGTCGATCCTTCGTACCGCGCTCATCGGATCCGCGACATAGAGATCGCCTTGCGCGTCGATCGCGATCCCGGTTGGCGCGCCGAAACGCGCTGCCGTACGAAAGCCGTCGTCTCTGCCGGCTGCGGAGGGCGAGCCCGCGAACGTCGTCACGCGTCCTCGTTTGTCGATGCGTCGGATGCAATGGTTGTTCGAGTCGGCAACATACACGATGCCGTTCGCGTCGACCGCAACCCCGGTCGGACGGTTGAACCGCGCCGCCGAGCCGCTGCCGTCGCGGTACGCGCCGGGAACCCACGGCCCCCGCGGATCGATGGCCCCGCCGCCCGCAAGCGTTGATACGATTCCGCGGCGGTTCAGCACGCGGATGCGCTGCGCCCCGGCATCGGCGATGTAGAGATTTCCCTGCTTGTCGTATGCGAGCCCCATCGGCAGCAAGAACGTCGCCCTAGCCGCAGGCCCGCCTGCAAAACCGGGAACGCCGGTGCCGGCGATCGTCGTCGTAACGATTGGCGGGAGCCTTTGTGTTCGTGCAACGCCAGGAAAAGCGAAGATGAGAAGCGCTGCGAGAGCGGCATAAGCACGTTTCATCGTTGAACGTTCTTCCATGGTGCGAGTCGCAGCAAAGCGCGCGCGATCTGCGCGCCGGCGATCTCTCGACCGTGCAGCGAGTAATGCGGGTCTTCCGTGGCATACAGCGCTCGGTGATCGGGCGAGCGCATGTCGGCCTCAAATGCCGGCCAAAGATCGATCGTAGGTATTCCCGATCGTTTGATCGCGGCACGCAGCAGATCTCGGAACGCGAGATCGTGCGGCGTCGGCGGCGTAACCGTCAGATCGGTCCACATGTCTTCGGATGGCGCGAGCTGATTGGGTAGTGGTTCGATCACGACTGCGACGGGAACACGTGCGCTCGCCGCGTCCGCCTTGAAACTCTTGAGCTTCGCAGTGAGCTGATCTTGCCAAGCGCCGGGATTGCGGGAAAGTTCGGATACTTTCAAGCCGAACGATCCCGCAATATCGATGGCGTTGATGTTGAGCAGCATCGCATCGAACAGTCCCAGCGAAAGCGTGCTCTTCAAATATTGATCCGTGGCGTCGAGCCGGCCCGTTCCCCAAACCGGGACGACGTGCAGATTCAAAGATCTCGAGGGGAAGCGCGGATCCGCGGAGACGGCGCGCTCGACGCGGCCCTCGATGGAGCCTTGCCAGTCGGTGTTGTACCACACGAAGGAATTGCCGGCCAGCGCGACCTTGTAGTCGCGCGGACCGAATTCGTGCGCGCCAAGGAGATCCGCCGAAAGCATCAGCGGTCCGCGGCGATCCGGTGCGGAAAGCAAGCGAATGCGCCGGTTTCCGGCATCGGCGAGGAGGATCGATCCATCGTTTCTTAGCGCTAAACCCATCGGCGCGTTGAACCGCGCCGCGGTTCCGGAACCATCCACATACCCGCCGGTGTCTGCGGACGCGTCCTCGTTTGGCACGCCGGCTAGGATCCGTTCCAAACCGTAGCGTGTGTCGAGAAAACGAACCGTGTCGCTGCGCACGTCGGTGTAGGCGATTTGATGATCGTTGTACGCGACGATTCCGAATGGGTGCCCGAGCTGCTTGCCGCCTTGGATGATATGGTCGCCGGCGCGGCGCGCTTCGACCGTTGCCCAGCGCTCGAGTTTACCGTCGGGCGTGCGCACGATCAGTCCTTCGTAACCAGTCACGAAGATCGTGGGGCCGGACGTGCCGTCGGCGATTGCAAGGTCCGTCGGCTGATTGCCGACGAGAATATAGCTCACGTTTCCCGCGGTATCGATCTTGCGCAAAAAATCGGCGTCTGCCACGTAAAGGTCGCCGTCCTTCGCAAATTTCAGACCCATCGGGCGCGTGAAATGGGCGGTCAGCCGCGGTCCGTTGAGTAGTCCCGGCGTTGCGGGATTTCCGGCGAACGTGCTCACCGTGCCATCCGGCGTCATTTTCCGAATGCAGTTGTTGTAGCTGTCGGAAATATAGATGTTGCCGTCCGGCCCGACCGCGATGCCGGAAGGCCGATTGAAGCGCGCTTGCACTCCCGGTCCATCGGCGTAGCCGCCCGGCACCCACAGGCCGCCGTGAATCGGCGAGCCGCCGCCGGCCAGCGTTCGGATTACGCCGTTCGGCGACATGACGCGAATGCGTTGTGCGGCGCCGTCCGTGATGTAGAGATTTCCGGCGGCATCGTATGCCATTCCCATCGGCATGATGAAGCTGGCACTGCGAGCCGCACCGTCGTCGAATCCGGCGCGTCCCGAACCGGCAATCGTTCTCGCCGTAATGTTCTCGGCATGCGAAGGCAAGCACGCAGACAGTATCGCGAGCACTGCGCCCAAGGTCGTAAGGAGAGATTTCGTCATGAGTTCCTTTTCCACGGCTCTAGCGCCAAAAGTGCGCGGCTGATTCCGGCGGCGTTGACGTTTAGGAGAATCGCATCGAAGAGATCCGTGTTCAAAGCGACGTTCAGGTATTGCAGCGTATCCGCGAACTTGCCGCTTCCCCAAACGGGGACGACGCGAAGGTTCAGCGATTTCGACGGAAAGCGGCGATCGTCGGTAACTGCGCGTTCGACGCGGCCCTCAATCCAACTCTGCCAATCGGTGTTGTACCAAACGAACGATTTGCCGGCCAGCACGATCTTGTAATCGCGCGCATCGGCGCGCGCGCAGGGTAGGAACGTCAACGCGGCCACGAGGGATGCGATTGCGAAGGTGCTTCGACTCACGTGTGTCCGCCGACCAAAGAAAGGTAAACGGCTCGTGCGGTCGGCAGGGTCGGCGAGGCGAAGAGCACCCAGCCGAAGGCGACGAACAAGAAGGTGAACGCGACCGAGAGCGGATGCACGATCGGCAATCGCGCGAACGCCTCTTTCACCGGCAGTCTGCTCCAAATGCGGTGCGCGCCCAATCCGGCGCCGTGCCACAATCCCCAGACCACGAAATGCCATGCGGCACCGTGCCACAGCCCGGCGAGCGCCATCACCATCGTGAGATTGGCAATCGTACGCGCCTTTCCGCCGCGGCTTCCGCCCAGAGGAATGAAGATATAGTCGCGAATCCACGAGCTGAGCGAAATGTGCCAGCGCCTCCAAAACTCGGAGATGTTCGTAGACCAATAGGGTCGATCGAAATTCTCCAAGATTTGGAAACCGAGCATTGCCGAAAGGCCGATCGCAATATCGGAATAGCCGGTGAAGTCGAAATAGATCTTCGCCGTGTACGCCATCATTCCGACCCAGTAGCCGGCGCTGTGATAGAGCGGTGACGGCGTGAGCAGCGGTTGCGTGAGCGGCGTCATGGAATCCGCAATGATCATTTTCTTGGCGAGACCCATCACGACGCGATAGACGCCCGCAGTAAAAATCAAAGAGTCGGGACGGACGATGCGTGGGATCTGCGGCACGAAGTTTTGGTAGCGTTTGATCGGTCCGGCGACCAGCGTCGGGAAAAACATCGCAAACAAGGCGAACTCGCGCAGGCGGACCTCGCGTATCTTTCCGAGATACACGTCGACGAGAAAGTGCACGAACTCGAACGTAAAGAACGAAAGCGCCAGCGGGACGACGATCGAGAGCGTGAAGTGCCCGCAGCCGCGCGGGCAGAGCTGTTCGAACCCCGTTAAGAAGAAGTTGCTGTCCTTGAAATAGACCAGCGCACCCAAACTGGCTGCGATGCCGGCGGCGAGCAAGGCGCGCCGTTTGGCCTGCTGCTCTTCGGGGATGCTTACCAGCAGTTTGCCGACGACGTACGTTATGGCCGCGAGGCTCACGATCAGCAGCGTGTAGATCGGCACCGAGGCAAGGTAGAAGATAACGCCGCCTGCGACCAGCACCCACAACCGCGCGCGTGCCGGCGTGAGTATCCAGTACACGAAGAAAAAGAGCACAGCGAAAACGCCGAACTCCCACGTGTTGAAAATCATTTCAGCGCCGCCTGAATGGAGGGTAGCAGCAACCGCAGCAAGAGCCGATTGCCCTCCGGCGTCATATGATCGTTGTCGATGAATTCCGAACTCGGAATCGCTCGGTCGAGATTTACTACCGGAACGCCGCCGGCAAGCAGGGTTCGCGAGACCGTGCGCAAGTTGTCCTGGTATTCCGGAACGTCGATGTACTCGTGCAGCAGCGGATGATTCGTTGGTGAGAGGAACGCGAGCGAGGCGATGCGATTGTCGTGCAGCTCTTTGGCCATGCGCTTCATGCGCCTGAACGCAACGTTAGAGTCGTCGAGCGGCGTCATGTCGTACGTTGCAAAGAACCGGTCGGCAGTCGGACGGTGCTCGGCTTCGCGGCGCGCCGTGTAGCCGGTCACGCGATTTGCAAGCGCGGTCAAGTACGTCGCCATGTCGTCGGTACCGAAAATGTGCGCGCGGATATCGACGCGATACCGGTATAGGCGCCACCAGCGCTCGACGAAGTCGCCGATGCGATCGTTGATCTGCTTGGGCGGGAGCAGCGTGAGATCGGCGCGATCGACCGGCTCGAGGATCGAGTGCGACGCGAGTTCCAGCGCGGGCTGCAGCCGCCGGTATGCACTGTCGCCCGGATTCATTTCCTTGCTGTTGACGTTGAAGATCACCAGCCGCGGACGAACGCCGCATGAGAGCAGATAGCGCAGCACCATCTCACTATTGGTGGTGCTGCCGCCTTCGTATGAAAGATTGACGATGCGATCGTGCGGCAGCTGCCTTGCCAGCAGGGCCGGAAGCGAGTCTTGCTGGGGAATCTTGTATCCCCAGAGCACGGAATCGCCGAGAACGACGACGAGATTGCGATCGGAGCGCAACGAATCGGCATAGCGCTGCAGGTACGCGGGCGAAAACGTTTCCGGAAGGCGCGCAGGGTTCGGCACCCAAATCGCCAGCGCCAGATCGGTCAGAACGAAGAGCAGAATCGTGACCGGAAACGCGACCCACCAGGGCGTTCGCGCGTGAACGGAGCTGTTGCTCAAGCGGTCTCTAAAAATCCGTGTAGATGAAGTGACTCTCGGCGCCCGGACTCAAGACGATCATCCCGCCGATGATGACGAAGAGCACGACACCCAGTGTGATCGGTCCGAACGTCGGATTGCAGACAAGCGGCCAAATACGGCTTTTGGTCAGATACCACGACGCCTCAAAGCTGTCGGTCGTGCCGGTAGTGATGAAGGTGGCTGCGTCTTCCCACTCGCTCCCCGCAGCGATGTGGCGTTCGGTGGACTCCGGTGGCGGATTGGTAATCATGAAGAACTCCAAGTGCGTGCCATCCCCAAGCTATGCACTGGCGTTCAGGGCCTCCTCCCGGCGCGGCGAGCAGAAGGAGGCACCTCTCGTGCCGCAGGGCGGCGAGGGAAAGCTACGAACGGGTCCGGCATGCAAGCCGTCGCTTCCAGCAACACGATTCATCCCACCGCAGTCATCGGGGGAAAAGTACGCCTCGGCACCGGGAACGTCATCGGTGCGTTCGCGGTCATCGACGGTGACGTGGAAATCGGCGACGGAAACTGGATCGGCCCACACGTCACGATCGGGACACCCGCGCAGTTCATGACCACGAAATTCGAACTCAACGGCGAGGTAAGAAGCGGAATTCGCATCGGCAGCCGCTGCGTCATTCGCGAATATTGCACGGTGCATCAACCTTCGAAAACCGAGACGGTGATCGAAGACGACTGCTACTTCATGGCCTACTGCCACGTTTCGCACGACACCGTGATCCGGCGAGGTGTCTCTATGGCGAACAACACGCAGATCGGCGGACACACGGAAATTCAGCGGTATGCGACGGTCGGTCTCTCGGTCGTCATCCATCAGTTCAGTACCATCGGCGCGTATGCGATGATCGGCATGGCTAGCGTCATCACCAAGGACGTTCCGCCGTTTGCCAAAGTCGTGGGGAACCCGGCTCGCTTCGGCGGCGTAAACGAGATCGGACTTTCGCGATCGGGATTCTCGGCTGAGGCGATTGCCGAAATCGTATGCGCGTACGCCGAACTGCGTCTGCCTGCGTCGAGCGATTCGGCGGTGCAGAATGCAGTAGACGCATTCAACGCGCGGCGTGAGGCAGGTCACCGCGGCTGCATGCACATCAAGGGCTGATGCGCGTTCTGGTCGTCACACGGAACAGTCCGGCGAAGAGCGTAGTCCCCGCGGACAAGGGCGGCGGCGCCGACACGTTCATGGACTCGCTACTGAAATTGCCTACGTCGGTGAGCGACCTCACGATCGACGTAGTGTCGCAATATCCGCAAGGCGAGCCGATCGATCCGCCGCCGAACGTGACCTTGCAGTATGTGCGAGCGGACTACATCTATCGCTGGCTCTGGACGCATCGAGAGGCAAAGAATCCCATCGTTTCGCTTGCACTGCTTGTGCTGGCGGCAACGCTTCTAGCGCGCGAGTCATTGCGAACGGCGAGAAAGAACCGCTACGACCTGATCTATGCCGTCGGTGGTCCCATCGCCGGTGTTACGGGGATCGTCGTAAAGTGGTTCACGCGCTTGCCGCTCGCAATGCATTTTCACGTCACGTATAGGTTCAGCGCTGCGTCGCGCTTCGTGCGCTTTCTAGCCAAGGCGTTCTACAATCAGACCGATGCACTCATCGGGAACTGTCCGATGCAAGGTAAAGATGCGGTCGCGCTCGGCATTTCTGCTAGCAAATGCCATTATGTATTCAACTGGATCGACCAGTCGGTATTCCGCCCGCTCGAACCTCGCTCTGCCTATCGCGAAACGTTCGGCATCCGTCCGGATCAAATGGCGTTCTACTTCGGCGGCAGATTCTGTCACACCAAGCATGTCGATCGCGTGATCGATGCGCTGCGCGGCTTCGACGACCCGCGCGCGGTTTTTCTTTTCGCGGGCGACGGCGTACTCGGTGACGAGTTGCGAGCACTTGCGCGCGAGAACCCGAACGTTCACGTATTAGGCACGATCTCGCGCGCCGAGTTGCCGCAGCTGCACGCGGCTGCGGACGTACAATTCTGGGGCAGCGTCGACGTCGATTATCCCGGACTCGTCGTGATGGAAGCGATGTCGTCCGGGCTGCCGGTGTACACGTCGAACCAAACGATGAATCCGCTCTACGAAGGGTTCGCTGTCGATCCGGAGTTCTTGGGCGCGCCGAAGTACGCGCGGCTCTTTC
>PLLF01000098.1 GCA_003140855.1 Vulcanimicrobiota bacterium | reverse complement strand
GGCTGCGTTGAAAGCGCAGATCGGAGAGGTCATCACCATTTTTCCGCTTGCACCGCAGCCCGAATATATCGATCTTAGCGCAAAGCAGCCGTTTTTGAATGCTCGATTCTCCGGACTGCGGGCGGGACGATTGTGTACCATCCGGCCGTCTTCACGGCGCACGAAAGCGGGGCATTTGTCGAGACGTTGTTGGCCGAGATTCCGTGGTCGCAAGAGACGATGCAGATGTACGAAGAGCTGGTCGACGTTCCGCTAGTCATCGTAGCTTTGCCGACGCCGCTGGAAATCGGGCCTTCGGAAAGCACTTGGCTGAAAGTTCCGCAGGCCGCGCTAACACCTATCGATTGGGGCCAATCCTGGCATCGCATCTTGACAAACTCCGGCGTCGATTACATCGATTTCTGGCCAGCGTTTGCGGCCGACATCAAGTCGCCGCAGCACCAGGCGCGGTATGGAACTGTGGACGCGCATCTCACCGCCCATGGGCGCAGTCTCGTCGCCGCGTATATCGTTGAGCATCTTCGTAGGTTCTTGCCCAAATAAGATCGGGGGCTGGGCTTATCTCCGACGGTTCCAGGGCTTCATTTCTTCCAATTTTGCGGCAATGGCTTGCGCCGTCACGTGATTTCCGTACGGCGTAGCATGTCCGTCGATTGACAAGAAAAGCGGTTTGTGAGCCGGCGAGGCTTCGTCAGCCGTAAAAACCTGCCAGAGGTTGAGCCACGGAACGCCTGCGGCGGCGAACGGCTCCGTAAGGACGCGTTGGAGCGCTCCACCGCCGACGCTATCGGCTTCGGTAAAGAACACCGTTTCGTATCGGGTCTCCGTCAAGCTGATCTCGAAACCAAGCGGCTGCGCCACGAACAGCAACGGAATGTGCGCCGCGTTGGCCGACTGCTTGATCCGCAGCAAATCATCGCGCATACGTGCTGCCACGGAAGGCGCTTCGCGAATGAGATTCTGCGGGCCGAAGGCAATGTTGTAGCTGCCGTAGGCGAAGATGGAGTTCACCTGCACGACGATCAGGTCGACCGCCTGCGTGGCGGCCAATGCGTCGACGTACTCTTTCAGCGGCTCGAACGTCGATCCCAAACGCACCGTCAAGACGCGAGGATTCTTCCGAATCGCGGCGAGCGCGCCGTCGTCGCGCAGGCGGCGCTCGATCTGCCCGCCGATGGAGTCCGCCGAATGGACGTCCGCCCACACGTACGAGTTGCCAATGTAGGCGATGCGGTAATCGTCATCGGTGAACGGCACCGCAGGCAAAAACCTGTCGGTTGGGGAGAGAGGTTCGCCGCGATCGATGCCGGTGATCAGGCGAATGCGTTTGTTTCCTGCGTCGGCGACGGCAATCAGGCCGTCGCGGCGAGCTGCGACACCCGCAGGAGAATCGAAACGCGACTCCGCCGACGGCCCGTCGGAGAACCCGCCGCCTTCGTTGGCCGCCGCCTCGATTGCTTGCCCCCCGATAACGTACGTGTCCTGAAAGTTTGTATTCAAATAACGCACCGTATGCGTGCGGTAATCCGAATAGACCACGCCGGTCAAATCTAGAGCAGCGACTTGAAACGGGTTCCCGATCGAACGCTGTCCCTCCGCGGCACGCAACCCAATCCGCCCGTGGAGTTCCTTAGGCGTGTATGAAGTTCGCAAGGGCCCGGCAAAGAAACGGCTCACTTGCAAAGCGTCCCCAGGCCGGCCGAAGCCCGTGAGTCCGATGATCCACAACCCGACGCTGTTGGTGACGAACAATTGCTGCGCCCCTACCGTCGGCGATACCGAAACGCCGAAGGGGGCCAGCATTGGAACGCGCATGCTCGAAACGATGCCGCCGGGCGTGATTTTGCGCAGCCCGCTGCCAGGGTCGGCGACGTAGAGGTTCCCGTCCTGATCCACGGCTACGGCCAAGGGAAGGTTGAAGGTAGCACGGCCACGTGGTCCGTTGGCTGCGCCGGCCCGCTGCGGATTGCCGGCAAACGTACTGACGTCGCCGTCGGCGGTTACGACGCGAATGCAATGATTGTAAGTGTCGGCAACGTACACCTCGTCGTGCAAACCGACGGCGATGCCATTCGGATAGTTGAATTTTGCTGCATCGGCGCGGCCATCGGCGTAGCCCCCGGCAACCCACAATCCGCCTGGTGGAATCTCGCCGGAGCCGGCAACCGTGCGAACCTCGCCGTTGGGCAGAACGACGCGCAGCCGTTGCGCGGTCGTGTCGGTAACGTACAGCTTGCCCTGCGAGTCCCAGGCTATGCCGTTGGGCATCATGAAGCTGGCGCTCGCGGCCGGTCCGTCCGCCATGCCGGAGACGCCGCTGCCCGCATAAGTCGCAACCGTCGCTGCCATGACCCGCACACCAACCAAGAGGCATGGAAGGAGCGCGACAAAGAACATGCACGCCCGAATTGACGTTCGTATAGCAAGCCGACGGTTTTGAAAGGACATATGCGGTTTCTTCATCGTGTTTTTTGGCTGATTCTCACGGCAATGCAGCTTGGCGCTTCAGAGTCTCGCGCGCAATCCCTGCCTTCGGGCAGCGTAACGGTAACGCGAGCCCGCGGGGATGCAATTGTAGTTTGGGACGCGACGCCGGAGCTGAGTGTACTGATCGCGCAGGATGCCTCCAAGAAGAGCATGATCGCGCGCTTGGAATCGGATGCCGCGGACGTCTTCGGAAGCAAAGCGCCGGCGCTCTCAAGAAATGCGCGGACGTTGAGCGTCATCGTTCTTTACACCAAGAGCGGAGCTATAAGCCCAACGTATCACGTGGCCACGTTCGAAGGCGTGGAGCGCCTGTTCGTGCTGAAAGCAGCAACCAAAGACAGCGCGCAGGCGCACACTTGGAGTATGGATTTCTTGCGGGGAGTCGTGCCAAAGGCTGTGTCGCTTACGACAACCGGCAGCCTTCCGCCGGAGATACGCTAGCCCGCCGCGCGTGAACGAAGTGATCGACTGCGCCGATCGCGGCGTCGTCGGCTACTGCGTCAGCAAGAATTGCTGAGCGCAGGAGGCGGTTTGGGCGCTTGAGGATTCTTGTATCAAGCGCTTCGGCGTCTTGCCACGAACCGCGCGCGTCTTGATTTTGCGGTGCGGCATTTCCCTGGTTGCAGTTTGGTTGCAGTCGGCCGTAACCATCGAAACCCTTACGACGCCGAGTGTAACCGAAAACGCCGATTTTGCTGGCATCGTGAACCGCGCACAACTGTCGATAACCACTACTTGACCGATTCGAATCCCGTTGGCGCTACCAATTTAATGCCCGATTTTGTGGGCGCGCTAATTCTGTCGCCGTGAATCTGTTGACCGTTTGTTGACTACAGGATCGGCGGACGGGGCGTGGCCGCAGCGGTGCAATGTTAACTTATTTTACAGGCGTCTCTTCCTTTAATAGGCGCAGAGTTCGATTGTATACTTTCGCTCGCGGCCAGGGGGAACGGGATCGACCCAAG
>PLLF01000028.1 GCA_003140855.1 Vulcanimicrobiota bacterium | reverse complement strand
GCGCTCGAAGAGCCGCTGCGCCAAATCGCTTACAACGCGGGCTATGAAGGCTCCGTTGAGGTGAACAACGTGCGCAGCAAGGAAGCGCCGTTCGGATTCGATGCGATGACCGGTGAGATCGTCGACATGTTCAAAGCCGGTATCGTCGAGCCGTTCAAAGTCACGCGTTCGGCACTGCAGAACGCAGCGTCGATCGGAGCGATGATTCTGACGACCGAAACCCTGATCGCCGACAAGCCGGAGCCGAAGCGAGAGCCCGCAATGCCGGGCGGCGGCGGCATGGGCGACTACGGCGGAATGATGTAGGCTGCGCTAGACATGTAAAAGAAAGGCCCGCGATCTTCGCGGGCCTTTTGCTTTGTACCGGGAGAGCGTTAGGCCGTTGCGGATCCGCGTGCGCTCCAGGCGCCGATGATCCAGCCCATGATTGCCATTGCAACGACGACGAATCCGGCGTTGATAGCCCAAACCGTGAATGGGAGGCCGCCCCATACGACGCCCATCAGCGTCATCGACGCATACACGCCGATGCCCATAAATATTCCAAAGCCCAAGCCCTTTGTGGCCGGATTCGGATCGGGGCGCATCGAGAGCGCGGTCCCGATGACGTATGCTAGGAACCAGCCTAAAAGGAAGGTCTCTATCAGTGGCATTGTCATGGAAGCGGGCATGGCCGAGGCGCCCGCCGGCATCGACGCCGCATACATTTTACCGAACAGGAACGAGTACCAGACATAACTCAGGAGAAAAAACACGATTGCCGAGACGAAAACCGAGAGATGGTTAACGCGTGAACTCATTGGCCCTCCTCAGGCACGGAGCCGAGCTATTGCAGCTCCCCTTCGCTTGCTTGATTCGCCACCCTGCCAATGAGGGAAAGGTACGAGCAGCTACTAAACCTTGTGACCTGTCTTTTTGGAGGGACGAGCAAGCATGAAATTTCCCCGGACCATTCTAGCCTCAGGCATTGCGCTGGCCGCCGTTGCGGCCTTGAGCGCATGCGGCTCGGGCACTACGACGACCACCACGACCGCGACCACCGCTCCCGCCGCCGGCGGCGAATACGGGAAGAGCGGCAAGGGCGGCGCCATAATGAAGACGGCTGTCGGCCGCACCATAAAAATGGGAGCCATGAACGGCTCCGGTCAGAACGGCACCGCTACGATCGTCACCAAAGGCACCGGCATAATGGTGACCGTTACCGTCAGCAACGAGCCCAAGGGCGCCTCGGAACCGGCGCACATTCACGCAGGGACCTGCGCGAAACTGAATCCGGCCCCGTGGAAACCGCTCAGCAACGTGGTCAACGGCGTATCGACTACAACCGTGCCCGGTGTTACGACCGCTCAACTGACCGGCAAAACGAAATACGCAATCAACGTGCACAAGAGCGCGGCGCAGATTACGGTGTACGTCTCCTGTGGCGGCATCTAACTTCAGCTAAGATAAAGGACGAATCCCGGAGGGCGCCGCGAAGCGCCCTCCTTTTTTATCCGCCGCCGCGCTATAATGGAAGCGGAGGCGTACCTATGTCGATCCGGTTTGCTCTCGCGCTGGCTGCGGTGCTTTTGCCGGCGGCCATTTTCTCATCGCCCGCCTTAGCCGCAGGGTCCGCCGATTTGGCCGCGGCGGTCAAAAACATGCCGGCCCAGTCCGACAAGTTCCGCTCGATGATGAGCAACCTCAGCGTCACGCAATTTCATTTCGTGAACGTTGCCGGTGAAGTTGATTCGGCGACGCTTCACAAGAATGCATCGGCGATCGCGGACTTGCGGGATACGCTCGCTCATGCCACGTTGGTGGACAATGAAGGCGTCGTCGTGCCCCTTCGCAAGGTGCTTCAAAGTAAGAACCTGACGATCGATCAGATCGTCGGCGTCTACGTCGGCGGCGGACAGATCACGCTATTCTACCAGTAGCTTCTCTGCGCGCGCGTACGAACGAGAAATAAACCGGAACTGCAACCGCGAACAGGCCGAACGTAACGGCCGTGCCTTGCCACGACTGAAGATAGCTGGTCACCGCTATCCCTAGCGCGATCAGCATGAAGAGTGCGGTCGTGTACGGATGGAACGGAACCGAAAAGGACACCCTTTCGCCACGGTCCCGCGCGCGGAACACGAAGATTGCCGCTGCGGCGAGCGCGAAGAACAAGAAATCGACCCCGATCACGTAGCCCAATATCTGCGAGTAACCCTTGTAAAAAAATGTAATCATGATCGCGACCACGCCTTGCAAGGC
Organism: Vulcanimicrobiota bacterium; assembly: GCA_003140855.1. Lineage (GTDB taxonomy): Bacteria > Vulcanimicrobiota > Vulcanimicrobiia > Vulcanimicrobiales > Vulcanimicrobiaceae > Rubrimentiphilum. Next base: position 23,739 of record PLLF01000028.1, on the reverse strand, counting down.
GATCGCCACGATCGGCACGCGCGTTTTCGGGTGGACCCATGCTATCCATCGAAAGAACAAGCCGTCTTCGGCCATGGCGTGATAGACGCGCGGCGATGTGAGAATTTGGTTGCTCAAGAACCCCAGCGTCGAAAGCGAAATGATCGCGGCCATCACTTGCGCTCCGCGCGCTCCCATGAACGCGCGCGCGACTTCGGACGCCGGCGCGTCCGTGTGCATAAGACCGTTGACACCCAACACACGCAGGCAAACGACGTTGATCAGCAAGTATAGCGCGATCACGCCGCCGACTCCCCAGAGCAGTCCGAGCGGCAGCGTGCGCGTCGGGTTCTTGAGCTCGCCGCTCATGAAGCTCGCCGTTTGCCAACCGCTGTATGCGAACATGACGGCGACCATCGAAGCCGCCATCGCGCCAAGCAACGCGAGCGTGGTTGGCGCATTCGGGGTTTGCGCGGCTGCCGATGCCGCGGGATGCGCGATGAAGCCGGCACCGATCAGCAGCACGATAGCGCCGATTTTGAGCACCATGAAGACGTTCTGCAGATTGCCGCCCTGCCGCACGCCCAAACAATTAATGATGGTGAAGGTGGCGAGTACCGCAAATGCGATCAAGAGCGGATCGTCCGTCCGTCCGGTAAGTGCCGGATAATAGCCGGCGAAGGTCAGCGCCGCCGCAGCCATGCCGCCGCTTTGCGAAGCTAGCAGCAGCGTCCAGCCGTACATGAATGCCACCAGCGGATGAAACGCGTCGCGCAGGTAGGCATAAAAGCCGCCGTCCTGCGGGCGTCGCGCAGCCAGCTCGGCGATGACGAATGCGCCCAAAATCGAAATCGCGCCGCCCGCGATCCACACGCCGATAATCGCGCCTGGAATCCACACGATTTTGGCGACGACCGACGGATTGCGAAAGATGCCGGAGCCGATGATGCCGCCCATGACGATCAGCGCAGCATCGAACGGGCCCAGCCGCCGGGCGAGCTTGATCAGAAGATCACGTTACTATCGGCGGCAGGAAGCCAACCAAGCATGAGAGGATGCAAGGCCGACGTGCTTGGACCCGAATCCTCGCGAGCCCTTGAGGAGTTATAAGCCAAGATGGATTGGATGTGCGGCTGGCAGCCCAACGTCGACGTCGTGATCGACGAAGGTTCCCGGACGCTGGTCGTGCGCGCCGAGTTAGCCGGTGCCGACAGTGAAAGCTTGCGAGTCTTTTTGGACGGCCGGCGGCTCTTCATTTCGGGACGCCGCGCCAAGACCGCGCGCCTGCGCGGGGGATCGTTCGTCCAAAAAGAGATTGCCGACGGTGATTTTATGAAGAGCATTCGTTTGCCCGTCGCGATCGCGCACGCCGAGATTACGGCTTCCTATGAAGACGGGCTTCTCACGATCGCGCTGCCCATTTCAGCCGACGAGTATATGCCGGCATCGCGCACCGAGATTCGCATGATCGTCAAGCGGGTGTCGGCTTAATGCCTGAAATCGGGCTGCTGCCGCTACAAGACGCCGTGCTCTTTCCCAACACGGTGATTCCGCTCGCCGTCGTAAAGCGTCCGGGCATCCAGCTGGTCGAGGAAGCGCTGCGCGATGGCAAACCGATCGGCTTGACGCTGTTGAAAAACCGCGACGCCGATAATCCCGGGCCGAACGACGTGCATCGCATCGGCACCATCGGCACCGTGCAGAAAATGCTCAAGGTGCCCGACGGCACGCTGCGCTGCATCGTTGCCGGTCAAAGCGTCTTCAAGATCGAGCAATTCACGTCCACCGAACCTTACTTGGTTGCCGAATACGAAGAGCTGCCCGACATCACCAGCTCTTCGGAAGAATTGGTTGCGATGCAGCGCAACCTGGGGAACCTCTTTCAGAAACTGCTGGGATATCTGCCGCAAGCTCCGCGCGAGATGGAGATGGAAGTCCAAAACATCTCCGATCCCAATCTGCTAACCTATTTCGTTGCATCCACGATGCGCTTGGATACCGCCGACCGTCAGGCAGTGCTTGAAGAGCGCAACACCGAAAAACGGATGCGCAAGCTCACGATGCTGCTGACCAAGGAACTCGAGGTCGTCGAGCTGGGCCACAAGATTCAATCCGATATCCAGCGCGAGATGGAGAAAAATCAGCGTGAGTTCTATTTGCGCCAGCAATTGCGCGCGATACAAGAAGAACTGGGCGAGGTCGATCCGCAGCAGGCCGAAGCCAACGAACTGCGCGCGAAGATCGAAGAAGCCAAGATGCCCGAAGACGCGCGTAAAGCTGCCGACCGGGAACTCGACCGGATCTCCAAAGTTCCGCAAGCTTCGCCTGAGTACAGCGTCATCCGCTCCTATCTCGACTGGCTGGTGCAGCTGCCGTGGGGAATCGAAACCACCGATCACTTCGATATCAAGCGCGCGCGCGCAATACTCGACGAAGACCATTACGATCTCGACAAGATCAAAGACCGCATCATCGAGTATCTGGCGGTCGGAAAGCTCAAGAAACGCTTAACCGGGCCGATCTTATGCTTCGTTGGACCGCCCGGAACGGGTAAGACGTCGCTCGGACAGTCGATCGCGCGCGCCATGGGACGCAAGTTCGCGCGCCTTTCGGTCGGCGGCGTGCGCGACGAAGCCGAAATTCGCGGACACCGCCGCACCTACATCGGAGCCATGCCCGGCACGATCGTGCGTGCGATTCGCGATGCCGGCACGCGCAATCCGGTAATGATGATCGACGAAATCGACAAGGTCGGCGCGGATTTTCGCGGGGACCCGCAGTCGGCGCTGCTCGAAGTGCTGGACCCCGAACAAAACAACACGTTTCGCGACCACTATCTCGATTTACCGTTCGATCTCTCGCAAGTGCTCTTCGTCTGCACCGCCAACAGCTTGGACACGATCAGCCCGCCTTTGCGCGACCGCATGGAGATCATCCAGTTGTCGGGCTACACCGAGCTGGAAAAACTGCAAATCGCCAAACGCTACTTGGTTCCGAAGCAGCGCAAAGCCAACGGGTTGAAAGATTCGCAGGCGCAAATCAACGATGCGGCGCTGCGCTCGATCATCGTCGATTATACGCGCGAAGCCGGCGTTCGCAATTTGGAGCGCGAGATCGGTACGACGTTTCGCAAGATCGCGCGCAAGATCGCCGAATCCCCCCGTTTTAAGGGGCGCATCAAAGCCGACGGCCTGGCGAATTATCTCAGCAAGCCGCTCTTTTACAACGAAGTCAAGAAGCGCGTTGCATCCGTGGGCGTCGCGACCGGAATGTTCTACACGCCGGTCGGCGGCGATATTCTGTTTATCGAAACGACGACGATGCCGGGCACGGGCAAGCTCGTGCTCACTGGACAGCTGGGCGACGTTATGAAAGAAAGCGCGCAGGCCGCGGTTTCATTCCTGCGGTCGCGTTCGGGCGAGTTGGGTCTGCCCGACGACTACTTCGCCAAGCACGATCTGCACATTCACGTGCCGACCGGCGCCGTGCCCAAAGACGGGCCGTCCGCCGGCGTTGCGCTGGCGACGGCGATCGCTTCGCTGCTAACCGGGCTCAAGGTCGATCCGGATGTGGCGATGACGGGCGAGATCACGCTGACCGGGCAAGTGCTGCCGATCGGCGGATTAAAAGAGAAAGTTCTCGGCGCCAAACGCGCGGGCATCAGAAAGATCATTCTGCCGATGCGCAACGAGATCGACTTGGACGACATTCCCAAAGAAGTGCGCGACACGATGTCGTTCGTTTCGGTTGAAGAGCTTTCGGAAGTGCTGCAGCACGCGCTCGGCAAGCGGATCATCACGCCGGTCGACTTGGGCGCTTCGCCCGCGCGCGCGAGCAACGTCGTTCCGATGCGCCGGAGCGCCCTCAAGCGGGTGCGGACGCCCGAACGCAAACGCTCGCGCACCCGCCGTTAGCGGCCGATGAAAAATCTGCTGTTCATTCCGGGGCCGGTAACGGTTTCCGAACGCGTGCTCGAGGCCATGAATCAGCCGCTGATCGATCATCGCGGTCCCGAGTTCGGCATTCTGGTCGAACGGATTTACGATGGTTTGCGCCCGCTCTTCGGGACTCAAGAGAGCGAGATCATCTTGCTCGGTTCGTCCGGAACGGGCGGCATGGAAGCCGCGGTCGCAAACGCGTTCTCACCCGGAGACACGCTCTTGGCTGCGCCGATGGGCGGTTTTGGCGAACGCTTCATCGCGATCGCGCGTAAGTACGGAATGAACGTCGATGCGATCGAAACGCGCCCGGGGTTTGCGCTCGATCCGCGGGCTTTTGCGCAAAAGCTGGCCGCGGATGAGGATCGCCGGTATCGCGGCATCTTGCTCACGCACAACGAGACGTCGACCGGCGTCCAAAGCGACATGGCCGAGTTGGCCGCGATCGCGCAGGCGCACGGCGCGCTGACGATAGTCGATTCGGTCAGCGGTTTGGGCGCGACGGATTTCCGCATGGACGAGTGGGGCTACGATATCGTTATAAGCGCCTCGCAAAAAGTGATCGCGGCGCCGCCGGGCGTCGCAATGTTGGCCGTCAGCCCGCGCGCGTGGAAAACCATTGAAGAGTCGAAGGCGCCGCGCTTTTATTTCGACTTGCTGAAGGCGCGCGAGTTTGCGGGTCAAGGACAAATGCCGTGGACCTCGCCCGTAAGCGCGATGTTCGCGCTCGACGTTGCGCTGGCGCAATATCACCGCGAGGGAGCGCCGGCCGTCCACCGCCGGCTCGCGATCTATGCGCAAGCGATTCGCGCCGCGTTCGAAGCGTTGGGTTTGGAGATTTTCTCGCAGCCCGGCGCGCATTCGGTGACCGTCGTAACGGCAAAAATTCCGTCCGGCGTCGACGCCGCCAAACTGTTGCGCGGTCTGCGGGAGAATCGCGGGGTAGTGCTGGCCGGGGGGCAGCTCGATCTCAAAGGCAAGATCATCCGCATGGGGACGATGGGCAACATTTCACAAACCGACGTGCTCGGGGCGATCGAAGCGATCGAGATCGCGCTGATCGATTACGACGTGCCGGTGCAGATCGGCGCCGCGGGAAAAGCCGCGCTCAGCGTCTTCCTGAATCTAGACGACGCTACACCCGGTGATGCGCAAAAACGTAATGCACGAATGGACGCGCAAACCACGGGAACGTCCCTATGATAGCGCCGTCCACGCGATCGTTCGGACTCGTCTCGTAACCCACGAGTATCGAGCGGTGCAGGTCCGCGCGAATGTCGCGCGACAGCGGAAAGAACAGTGCGATATAGAGCAAGAGCCAAATCAGCACGACGGCTTTGACGATGCCGACCGCGGCCCCGGCGATGGCGTTGCCGAGTCCGAGGAAGGGCAGCTTCGTAACGTTATTGAGCGCGCGCGCTATCAACAAAATCGCAACGTAGGTTGCGAGCCCGACCAGAAACATTGCCACGACGTGAGCGGAACCGCCGCCCAGATGCATCGTGCTCTGCAAGAATCCATCGAACGAGCCGCGGTAAAACCAGGGCACGATCAGTGAAGCGACCAGCGCGATGGCGCCGCTCAGCTCCAGAACGAAGCCGCGTTTGTAACCTTTGAGTGCCGCGATCAGCACGATCGCGGCGATCAAAATATCCGGCCAGGTCATGCTCGCAGCGTTACGCCGAATTCTGCGCGCAGCGCGCTTACGGCCTTAGCGACGACCTCATCCGCCTCGGCATCGGTTATCGTCGCATCGGATTTTCGCAAGGTCACGCGGATCGCGAGGCTCTTTTTGCCGGCCGGTACCTGCGGTCCGCGGTATTCGTCGAACGTTCTAACCAATGTGCACCATGGGCCCGCGGAAGCTCTCAGCGCCGTTTCCAGGCGTTGCGCCGGCAGCTCGACGTCGCAGACCAGCGCGAGATCGCGATACGTCGACGGGTACTTCGACGGCGGCTTGAATTGCGGAATTTCATAAGCCGGAATGTCATCCAAATGCACGCAGCACAGATACACCGGCAAACGCACGCCGAAAGCGCGCTGCAAACGCGGATCGACTTGTCCGAGGACGGCTATTTCGTGTCCGTCCAGCAGCAGCGCGCCGGTCTTGCCCGGGTGATAAGCCGGGCGCTCATCGGCGGCGCTTTCGAAACTCTTCCGGGCGGTCAAAGCGCGCAAGAATGCTTCGCAATCGCCCTTCGCGCGCAGGAAATGCGTGTCGCGCCAATCCGGTTCGTCGAGCGGCTCGGCCGTAAAGCCGAACAGAACGGCCGACATCTCCAACGGCTGGCGATCTTCAGTGTAAAAGATGCGGCCGATTTCGAACGTGCGTTCCGGAACGTCGGTGCGCGCCAAGTATTCCAGCATTGCCGGCTCGAGTGAGTGGCGCAGATAGCGCTGTTCTTCGCTCAGTGGATTGAGCACCTCGACGGGCCGTTTCGGCGGATTGACGCCGCCGCGCCGGAGTTTCTCAAAAACCTGCGCGCCGTGCAGCGAGTAGGTGACGATCTCACGATAACCCAGTGCTGCAAGCGTCGTCGCAACTTTCCGTTCGCGCCGGTAGTCGCTGCTGGGAATCTCGTGGGCGCGAACTGCGGGAATCTCCGCCGCGATGCGGCCATAGCCGGTCATGCGCGCGATCTCTTCCAACACGTCTGCGCTCGATGTGACGTCGGTGCGCCACGGCGGAGCCACGATTCGCAACGCACTCTTGCCGGCCGGTTCTACTTTGAATCCGAGCCGGTCGAGCTGTTCCCGGATCTCTTGCACGGGCAGTTCGAATCCCAAAATGCGCTTTACGTCGCGCGTTTCGAACTCTACCGGCGCCGGCGGCGCAAGCGGTTGACCGAATGCGGCCGCTTCGTGCGGCGTTGCGCCGGATTGCGCGAGCAGCTGAGCTGCGCGAGCTGCGCCCATCTCGGTAAGAGTCGGAGCCAGCGATTTCTCGTGGCGCGAACTGGCTTCGGTGCGGACCCCCAATTCCTGAGCCGTGCGGCGAATGCGCGCGCCGTTGAAATTCGCCGACTCCAGTATGAGTTCGCGCGTCGCTGGAGTCACTTCACTGTTGCGCGCGCCCATCAACCCCGCCAGGCATTCAGCGGAGGTTTCGCTTGCGATGACGAGCGCTTGCGGGGTCAGCTCGCGCACCGAGCCGTCGAGCGCAACGAAGCGTTCCCCGGCGCGTGCGTCGCGCACGATCAGATGATGGTGCGGAATCTTGGCGGCATCGTAAAAATGCAGCGGCTGACTCGTTTCGAGCATCACATAATTCGAAATGTCCACGAGCCGGTTGATCGGCCGCTGACCTGCGAGCGCGAGCCGGATGCGCATCCATGCGGGCGAAGCGCCGGGGTGCACGTCACTGAAGATTTGTGAAACGAACCGCCTGCAATCGGGCGACTCGATCGTAACCTTATGTGTAGGTCCGCGCGATCCGGCGCCCGGATGCACGAGCTCGGGAAGCCTCAGCGGAACGCTTTGATAAGCTGCGAGCTCGCGTGCCAGCCCGATCATCGACATCGCGTCGACGCGGTTGCTCGTGATCTCGACGTCGAGCACGGCTTCTCCCAAACGAAAGTACTCGACGACGTCGGTGCCCGGCTGCAGCGCCGGATCGAACTGCATGATGCCGTCCTCGAACCAGTCGGCTGGCAGCGCCAGCTCGTCGGCGGAGATCATCATGCCTTCCGATTCGAGTCCGCGCATCTTGCGGCGCTCGATCGTGAGCTGCGGCAAGCGCGCGCCGATCGTCGCGACCGCGATCGTTTGACCCGCGGCCACGTTGGTGGCGGCGGTCGCGATCGTCAGCGGCGCGCCGTCACCGATCTCGATCCGGCCGACTTGCAAACGATCGGCGTTGGGATGCTTGCCGAGTTCCGCAATTCGTCCGGCGATGACGCCGGTTATGACCGGGCGCGTTTCGATCGCAGCCACCGGAAACCCGAGTTCCGCGAGCATGCTTGCCACCGCGTTGGGATCGACCGGGAGTTCGACGTAATCCCGGAGCCAGCCTAAGGGAACGCGCACTATGCCAGCTGTTCCAAGAACGCGGCGTCGTTTTCAAAGAAGCGCCGGATGTCGTCTACATCGTAGCGGACGAGCGCCATGCGCTCGACGCCGAAACCGAACGCCCAGCCGGAATACACGTCCGGATCGTAGTCGACGTTGCGCAGCACGTTCGGATGCACCATGCCGGCGCCGCCCAATTCGATCCAACCCGATCCGCCGCACATGCGGCACTCGCCGCCGTCTCCGCGGCAGAGGGGACACGTCGTGTCGACTTCGGCGCTCGGTTCGGTGAACGGAAAATAGGAAGGACGAAAACGGACCTGCTGCTCGGAGCCGAAAAGCTCGCGGCACATTCCGGTGAGCATGCCTTTGAGATGTCCCATGTGCACGCCCTCGTCGACCAGCAAGCCTTCACACTGATTGAATTGAAACAGGTGGCGCGCATCGACGGCGTCGCGGCGGTAGCAGGTACCGGGCACGACGACCGCCACCGGGGGACGGTGTTGCTGCATCGTGCGAATTTGCATCGGCGACGTGTGCGGGCGCAGCAAGAGATTGGGCGTTACGAAGAACGAGTCGAAGCCCTCGCGCGCCGGATGATCCGGCGGTATGTTCAGCGCATCGAAATTGTAATAGTCCGGCTCCATTTCCGGGCCCACGACGACGGCGAAACCATGCCGCTCGAAGTACGCGCAGACGTCGTGCATCACGCGCTTCATCGGATGAATCGAACCTTGCAGCGGCGCTACGGACGGAAACGTTACATCGATGCGCTGCGAAAGGCTGGCGCCGACGTCGAGTGCATCGATCCGGGCTTGCGCTTCGCGGAAGCTCGTTTCCATCTGCTCGACAACTTCGTTTATCCGCGATCCGGCGGCGGGCCGTTCGGCCGCCGGCAGTTTTCCGATCGTGCGCCGGAGCGCCGTTACCTCGCCGCTGCGTCCCAGAAACGCGATGCGTGCCGAATCGAGCGAGCGCGCGTCGGCAGACTGTTTTAGCGCAGCCTCAAACCGGGCGCGCAGTTGCTCCAGATTAGTGCTTAGATTCATGTATTGAGACGAACGTTGTCATCCTGAGCCGTGTCGAAGGGCATTTAAAAATAAAAACGCCCGGGTTTAGTTCCGGGCGCTTTGGAGTCCGCCTTTCGCCTCCGCGTCAGGTTGGTACCGACGTCGGGTGAAGGTGCCGATAAATCAGATATGCGTTGATCGATCCCGTTGACTTGAAGAGTTTCCAGAAGAACTCGGACGTGGCCATCGGTCTCCTTGCTGGGTCGGGCCACAAGCCCGGCCCCCATGCGAATGCAAGCAGTATAGCATGCGACTTTTCCACAGGGTAGTCTTGACTTTTTGGCCTGTCTAGACTCTCTTGACAGACCGGGATGCCGTCAGCTTTTGGCGCCGGCATCCATGCGCTTGGCCGCCTCGTAGAGGGCGATTCCGCCGGCCACGGCAGCGTTCAGGCTCTCAGCATTTCCCTTCATGGAGATAGCCGCCAGGCGCGAAGCGACGCTCTTCCAGTCTCCCAAGCCGTGGCGCTCCTGGCCGACCACCAGGAGGCTGCGCGGAGCCCACGCCAGCCCCTCAATCGGGCCGCCGCCGGAGTCGAGGCCGGTTATCTCCCAGCCTTTGGCCGCTTCGCTCGTCTCCTGGGCGGAAGCCACCGCGAGCGCGAGGCGGAAAAGTGCGCCCATCGCGCCCCGGACGACCTTCGGGGCATGCGGCTCGACGGCAGATCGGTCAAAGACGACCCTCGAAACGCCGAACGCCTCCGCCGCCCGCAGCAGCGTTCCGGCGTTTCCGGGGTCGCTGACCCCCGCGATCGCGAGCACCAGCCCGGCCGAGGAGAAGAGATCGGAAACATCACGCAACGATACCGGCGCGACGGCCAGCAAACCGGGCGGCGTGTCGAGGTCGGAGAGCCGCCGCATCGTGCGCTCGTCGACCGAATAGACCGGCACGCCGCCGGACTCCACTCGCCGCGCGATTTCGTTCGACTGCAGCGCTTCGGGCGTGCCGTAGAGTTCTTCAATCGGCGTGCCGCTGCGCACCGCTTCGTGCAACAGCGTGGCGCCTTCGATCGCAAAGCGTCCCTGCTCGCGTCTACCTTTTTTGGTGCGCAAGGCGCGGACGCGTTCGAGCCGCGGGTTATGGGCGCCGAGCATTTCGCCCTACGAAGCGCGCGCGCAGCGCGATCATGATCGCGCCCGCGAAGATTGCGGCCAGTGCGATGGCAATGCGATCGTTGAAGCGGTGTGGGGCGGCATAGTTCAGCGCAAGCGCCGCCACCAGCCCGAAAAGGACGAGAAAAATCAACAGCCACAAGATCTCTTGCCCGATCGACGTTTGCCGCCGCACGCTTGCTTCTACGAGGCTTGCCCGGAGTATCCCGTCAATCTAGTCCGCACATGAGCGATATGCCCGGCGCCCGGAAAGTGATAGCGACCAAGGAAATCTACGACGGAAGAATATTTCTGGTGCGGGTCGACACCGTCGAACAGGAAGGCGAGCGGCGCGACATCGAGCTCGTGGTTCATCCCGGATCGTTCGCGATTGCCGCGTTGCCGGCGGACTATACGATCGTGCTCGTGCGCCAGTATCGCCACCCGGCGGGCCGCAGCCTTTGGGAGATTCCGGCCGGCACCGCGGAGCCCGGCGAACCGCACGACGTCGGCGCGCGGCGCGAGTTGCGGGAAGAAACCGGTTGCTTGGCCGACTCTTTGGAGCTGCTTAGCAGTCTGTATCCGACGCCCGGTTTTTGCACCGAGCGCGTGGATATTTACGTCGCGCGCGGCCTGCACGCGGGTCCTGCGGAACCGCAGGAGGATGAGCGCATCGAGGTGCGGCACGTATCGTTCCAAGACGCTTGGCGAATGCAAGCAAGCGGCGAGATCGTCGATATGAAAACGATGGTAGCGCTTCTTTGGTTGGGCGAGCGCCCGATTTAACTAATTTCGTCAAGAGTCCGATAACCTAGCTGCAAACCTCCGCCAGATGCGTTTTAATAGAGGCGGCGGGTTCTTGTTATGGAGGTTGGCGGTGAATACTCCGCGGGACATTAACGAAGTCCTCAAATATCTTTTGAGCGACGGCAGGGCCGAGCATATCGCCGCGTCCGTGCTGGCGGCCGACGACGAAGCGTATTTGAACAAGCTCGTGGCAGCAGTCCGCTCCGGCAAACGCGCCGTTCTCATCGTTGAAGACTCCGACGACAAACTGAAGTACATGTTCAGCAACGCGTCGCGCGCCGAGGCCGTCAGTATGCTCGGCAAAGTCATCGAAGCCACCGGGCGCCGTCTAGCCAACGGCGACGACTAAGTAAGGGTTTTTTTAACCGTTTTCAGCAGCGAGCCGAACGCGGCCGCATCGGAGACCGCCAGCTCCGCCAGTGTTTTGCGGTTCAGCGTGATTCCGGATTTCTTCAAGCCGCTCATGAAGACCGAATAGCTCAAGCCTTCTTTACGCGCCGCCGAGTTGATGCGGCTGATCCACAGCGCGCGGAAATCGCGCTTGCGAACGCGCCGGTCGCGGTACGCATACGCCAGCGAGTGCAGCAGCGCTTCGTTCGCTACGCGATAGTTGCGCCGCCGGGCCGCCCGAAAGCCCTTGACGAGCTTCATCACCTTGCGCCGGTGTTTGAGTCCGCTGACGCCGCGTTTGATTCGTGCCATGTCGCAGCTCCTTACACCAGGTACGGGATCGTCGGCGCCAAGCGCTTGAGATCGCCCGGAAAGACCGGCTGATCCTTACGGAACTTCCGTTTACGCTTGCGCGTGCGTTTGCTCATGATGTGGCCGCAGCCGCTGAACTGATGACGATGCGTCACCTTTCCGTTGGCGCTGACCTTCACGCGTTTTGCTGTACCGCGGTGGGTACGAATCTTAGGCACTTTTTTTCTCCTTGTCCTTGGCTGCCAGGCTCGTGAACTTCGGCGGACCGGAAGGCACTGAGCGCGGCGCCAGGATCATGAACATGTTTTTTCCTTCGAGTTTCGCATCGCGTTCGATCGTGGCGATCGGCGTCATGTCTTCAGCCATGCGATCCAGCAGGCGCTTCCCGAAGGACGTATAGGTTATCTCTCGTCCGCGAAACATGATCGTGACTTTGATCTTGCTGCCGTCGAGCAGNNCGGAGCTTCACTTCTTTGAGTTCGAAGCTCTTTTGTTTCTTGCGGGCGTCTTTGTCTTTTTTCGACTGCTCGTATTTCAAACGTCCGTAGTCGGCGATCTTGCAGACCGGAGGCGTCGCGGTGGGCGAAACTTCGATCAGGTCGAGGCCGGCAGCGCGCGCACGCGCTAACGCATCTTCCGTGAACAGGACCCCAAGTTGCGTGCCGTCTTCGTCGATCACGCGGACTTGGCGAATGCGAATCTGGTCGTTAATTCTGAGCGGTCGAGCTATTGCGTTACTCCTGTTTTCTTACAAATAAAAAAGGGCACCGCCAAAGTTGGTGACCCCGTCGCGAAACCGGCCGGCGGTTTCTCGATGAAGACCGGATCGCCCGCAGGCATCCGGTGAGGGCCCTGGGCCCCACTTCGGCTTACGGAGCATACCAGGGAGTCCCGGGGAACGTCAAGGCACCTGGCCGGCCGCCTGCTTAGGGTGTACCCGAAATTCGCTGCGGTTATTGGTGTGGGTCATTGGTTTAGGTCGAACGTCACTTTGAAAAGGCAGATCCAAACGTTGCCTTGCAATTTTTGACGCGCGGCGAAAATGTTGATTGAGCTGCCGTCCCAAGTGCGGCTTGATCCAGAAAGTTATTGCCGCTTGAGTTGAGAACGCGCAAGGCCGCGATCGTTCCTTGGGGAGAAATGTAGACGCGGATTCCCACGGAGCGTTGACCGAGGCCGAGCTCTCGCGCAGCTTCGGGGTAATCGGGTGGGATTTGATGCAACACGGTCGCGTCGCGGCTGCACGGAACAGGGGCCGGTGCCGGGGCTTGTGCAGTTTGAAGGGCGAGCAGCAAGGCTGGAATGAACATCGGCGCCTCCAGAGGGCATCGCATTCGCAGGTCGTAGCCACGGTCCTATGAAGATCTCTTCGCCCGGCGCAATTGCCGTCACCGCACTTTTTCCGCTCTTCCTTTGTACTTCGGCGCGCGCCGCCGAGCCGATCGCGTTAACGGTCGACGCATCGCAAGCCGCTTCGCAAAACATCGTGCGCACGCACGAAGCGATCCCGGTCACGCCCGGGGCGATGACGCTGTACTATCCGCAATGGATCCCGGGCGAGCACGGACCCGTGGGGCCGATCGAAAACGTCGCCGCGCTGACGATCAGCGGGAATGGCGCGACGATCCCATGGCATCGCAATCCCGCGAACTTGTTTGCATTCACGTTCGACGTCCCGGCGGGCGTCAGTACATTAGACGTAGATTTTACGTATCTGGGCGCGACGTTCGGACATTATTCGTCCAACCGCTTGGCGTCGCCGAATATCTTGGTGATCGATTGGAACCAAAACGTGCTCTACCCGTCGACCGGTACGAACGATTCGACCACGCTCGACCCGACGTTGATTCTTCCGGGCGAGAATTGGAGATTCGCGAGCGCGCTGTACGATCCGAAGCAAACCGGCGCCCGCGTGCATTTCGGCGTGACGCCGCTTGGGCGCCTGATGGATTCTCCGCTCGACTCGTGCGTAAATTCCCGGTCCTGGGATCTGTTGCAAGATACCGGTTCGTTTCCGGGTACCGCGTCGCTCAACGTCTGCGCGGACACGGCCGAAGAGCTCGACGCTTCGACCAAAACGGTCGATCATTTCCGCAGTCTCGTCAAAGAAATGATCGCCATGTATGGCGCGCGGCACTGGCACGACTACCATTTTCTGCTGACCGTCTCCGATGTGATGCCCGGCGAAGGCGTGGAACATCACGAGTCGAGCGACGACGGCGAAGGCGGAAACTATCTGATCGATCAGATGTCTTTGCAGCGCGGCGGCGATTTGCTTTCGCACGAGTTCAACCACTCGTGGGACGGCAAGTACCGGATGCCCGCGGGGTTGTTACGGAACAATCTCAACACGTCTTACGACGACTCGCTGCTTTGGGTGTACGAGGGCATGACGCAGTACTACGGCGACGTAATGTCTTACCGCGACGGCATCCGCGAGGCCAAGAACTGGCCCGATCATATCGCGGCGGTTTGGGCGAACTACGACAACGAGCAAGGCCGGATGTGGCGTTCGCTCGGCGATACTGCCACGTCGGGTCCGTTTCTCTACGGCGCGCCGCGTGGATACAATTCGTCGCGCCGCGGCGTGGATTTTTACACCGAAGGCGAGCTGTTGTGGCTCAAAGCCGATTCGATCATCCGCGACCTGTCGCACGATACGAAATCGCTCGACACGTTTGCGCGCGAGTTCTTCGGCCGCACGAACACCGGGCCGATCACCGTGTCGTATACGCGTGAGGATGTGATCGCCGGCTTGAATGCCGTGCAACCGTACGATTGGGCGGGCTTTTTCAACACCTGGGTCGACGCGATCGCGCCGCATCCCCCGGACGCGTTTACCGCCGACGGCTGGCGTCTCGCTTATACGGCCGAGCCGTCGCAAGACGTGCGTAAGAATAATTTTGCATACTCGCTGGGATTCTCGGCGCCGGCTGGAACGGTATCCGACGTGCACGTAGGATCGCCGGCGTGGAAGGCAGGCTTGGGCTTCAATCAGCGTTTGGTCGCGGTGAACGGGCGCACGTATTCCGACGACCTGATGTACGATGCGATGAAGGCCGCGCAGCGCTCGCACGAACCGATCCAACTGCTGATCGTCAAGGACGACGTGTATCGCACGATCTCTATTCCCTACTACGAAGGTCCGCGTTATCCGCACCTCGTGCGCGCGCCCGCCCTGGCCGACCGGCTTTCAACCGTCATCAAACCGCTAGCGAAAGAGTGAACCCATGATTTCTTGGCGCAAAGATCTCGACGCAGCGCTGCAAGAAGCCAAGCGCGATTCGAAAATCGTCTTCTTGGACGTGTTCAACCCTGGTTGAGGCGGATGCCAAGCGCTGGATACCGTGACGTATCCCGAAACTGCCGTCGCCGAAATCGTCAACCGCACGATCCCCGTTCAGCTCGACAACTCGAAGTCTGAAAATGAAGCGGCCCTCAAACGTTACCGCCACATCTGGACGCCTGACATCCGCTTGCTCGACGGCGACGGCGTCGAGCTGTACAGCTGGCAAGGTTATCTGCCGCCGGCGGAGTTCGCCGCGCGCGCGCTCGCGGGACTAGGACAAGCGCACTTGCGGTTGCGCGATTTCGATCGCGCTGAAGCGGCGTACGTAGAACTGCTGAAGCGGTTTCCGACCGCGTGGGCCGCGCCCGAAGCTCAGTACTATTTAGGAGTTACGCGCTACCGGCGCGATCCCGAAGGCAACGAGCTGCTGCATCAGTGGGCGATGCTGCGCGCGAAATATCCGGGCAGCGAGTTCCGCCTGAAGCAGTCGTTTAAAGAGATGCCTTAAGCGCCGCGGCGATAGCTTCGAGCAGAAGATCGATCTCGGCGTCCGCGATCACGAGCGGCGGCGCGATCCGCAGTACGGTTGCGTGCGTGTCTTTGGCTACGACGCCGCGTTCCAGTAAAAGTTCGGCGACGCGTCGAGCCGGCACCGTAAGTTCGAGTCCTATGAGCAACCCGCGGCCGCGCACCTCGCCGATTGCGGGCGACGCCAGCTCGCGTAAGCCGTGCAT
Source organism: Vulcanimicrobiota bacterium (assembly GCA_003140855.1). Classification (GTDB taxonomy): domain Bacteria; phylum Vulcanimicrobiota; class Vulcanimicrobiia; order Vulcanimicrobiales; family Vulcanimicrobiaceae; genus Rubrimentiphilum. The sequence continues at coordinate 8,121 of PLLF01000028.1, read as the reverse complement.
CAGCCGCGCGCCCGCGTAGCGCGCGCGAGCCGGAAGGTTTTCGCTCTCGATCACATCTATCGACGCGACTCCCACCGCGCATGCCAGCGGATTTCCCCCGAACGTGCTGCCGTGATCGCCGGGACCGAAAAGCTCCATCAATTCGCGGCTCGCCAGAATCGCCGACACGGGATAATAGCCGCCGCCCAAAGCTTTGCCCACGATCATCACGTCCGGTTTCACGCCCTCGTGATCGCACGCGAACAGATCGCCGGTACGTCCCAAGCCCGTTTGGATCTCGTCGGCCATAAAGAGCACGCGATGCTCGCGGCAGAGTCCCCATGCGCGTTTTAAAAAACCGGGCGGCGGAACGATGACGCCGCCCTCGCCTTGAACCGGCTCTATCAGAATCGCGCACGTGCGTTCGTTGAGTGCCGACGCAAGCGCGTCGAAGTCTCCGTAGGGAACCGGCACGAAGCCTGGTGTGAACGGTCCAAAATCATGACGGTAGAGTTCGGTCGTACTCGCACTGATCGCCGCGGTAGTGCGGCCGTGAAAGTTGTTCTCGAAGACGATAATCTCGGCTGCATTCGGGGCGACGCGCTTGCGTTCGTAGGCGTAGCGGCGCGCGAGCTTGACCGCGGTCTCGACGGCCTCCACGCCGGTGTTCATGGGCAGCGCAGATTCGTACTTGCAAAACTCCGTCAGTCGCTGCAGAAAAGGACCGAGCTTGTCGTTGCGCATGGCGCGCGAAGTCAGCGAAAGTTTCCCGGCCTGTTCGACGAGCGCCGCCCGGATGCGCGGATGGCAGTGCCCTTGGCTGACTGCAGAATATGCGCTGACACAATCCAAATAACGCTTTCCGGCGACGTCGTAAAGCCAAACGCCCTCGGCCCTCTCGACGACGAGATCGAGCGGCTGGTAGTTATGGGCGCCGTAGCGTTCCTCGAGTTCGATGAACGAGGCGGCGTTACGATCGAGTTCTTGCATTGTAGGAATGTGGTTCCGTCCGCTTTAAGAGCGTTCCCTCTTTCTTCATGAATGACGCAGAGTACGCGGCAGCGCAAGAAGGGCTTGCGCGTTTTCGAGCTCGCGATCGCGCGGAGATCGGCGAACTGGGGCGTTCGCTTGTTTTCGATCATGGCCGGCGCACGCGCCGCGCAATGCTCTTGTTTCACGGCTTGAGCGCGAGCCCGGCGCAATTCGTCGGAATCGCGCGCGCGCTGCACGAACGCGGACACAACGTTTTCGTTCCGCGCCTTCCCCAGCACGGGAGGCAAGATCGCATGTCGGCAGCGCTGGCAGCCATGACGGCGGAACAGCTCAAAGCGTGTCTGTGTGATTCGCTGGACGTAGTGCGCGGATTGGGCGATGAAATCAGCGTCGCCGGTTTTTCGCTCGGCGGATTGCTGGCGGCATGCGCGGCGCAGTCGGTGCCGCTGCATAAAGCCGTCGCGATCGTTCCGTTCCTAGGGTTGATTTGGGTTCCCACGCGATTGCGCGAGCGTTTGACGCGCTTCGCGCTGCAGATACCCAATCGTTTCTTCTGGTGGGATCCGTGGCTTCGCGAGCGGCAGTTTCCCATACACGGGTATCCGCGCTATTCCACGCACGCACTGGCGCAAGGACTGAAGCTGGCGCAGGAACTGATGGACGCGGCGCGCGCGGCGCCGCCCGCAACGCACCGGGTGATCGTGGCGATCAACACGCGCGAGCCCGCCGTCAGCAATCGCGCGGCGCTGAAACTCGCGACGGTTTGGCAAGCGCACGGCGCGGACGTGCGCGTCGAGCGTTTTCGCGATTTGCCGTTCGCACACGACGTGATCGAGCCGAAGCGATACCCCGATGTCGCGCTGCGTCTGCTGCCGCGGTTGGTGGATTTAATCGATGGGTAGCGCGTTGAAACGCTGTTCTTGGGCCGTTTCCGCGCCGATGATCGCCTACCACGATCGCGAGTGGGGGGTTCCCGTTCACGACGACACGCGGCTGTTTGAATTCTTGCTGCTCGAAGGCGCGCAGGCCGGTTTGAGTTGGAGCACGATCCTGGCCAAGCGCGAACGATATCGCTCGGTGTTCGCGCAGTTCGATCCGAAACGCGTGGCGCGATTCGGCGAGGCGAAACTCGCGCGCATGCTCGCCGATCCGGGCATCGTTCGAAACCGCCTGAAGGTTTACGGCGCCGTGCGAAACGCGAAGGCGTTCTTGCGCGTGCAGCGCGAATTCGGGAGCTTCGATTCCTACGTCTGGGCTTTCGTCGGAGGCAAACCGGTGCGCGGCGGCTGGAAGAACCCCTCGCAAGTGCCTGCGACGACACTCATCTCCGACAAGCTAAGCGTGGATTTGCGGCGGCGCGGTTTCACGTTTGTCGGATCGACGATTTGCTATTCGGTCATGCAGGCCGTCGGTATGGTGAACGATCACGTGACAACCTGCTTCAGATACTCGCAATGCCGCTGACCGCAGCTTCCAATCCGGCTCGATCGTATACCGAGGCAAAGCAACGCGTCGAGAAGTTCAAATCGCTCGACGACGCGAGCATTCTGCCGCAAGCGTATACCAAACTCTACGACTGCGGCGAACGCACCGGGCTTGCCGTCGTCCTGCTGCACGGGTTGACAAACCATCCGGCGCAGTTCGTGCAATTTGCGCCACTGGTGCAGCAATTGGGCGCGAACGTCTTCGTGCCGCGCCTGCCCGAACAAGGCGACCGCAACCGCATGACGGTGCGGCTCGCGCGCTTGACCGCCCCGATGCTGCTGGCGTCGGCGACCGAGGCCGTCGACATCGCGTGTGGATTGGGCGATCGCGTGTGCGTGTTGGGAATCTCCACCAGCGGTTTGCTCTGCGCCTATTTCGCGCAGCACCGGGCCGACGTCACGCACGCGATTGCGGTGAGCCCGGTTTTCGCCCTGCTAAAATTTGCCTACTGGCAAAGCCGGATTATCGCAGCGGCGTTACGCACGTTGCCGAACTTTTTCATGTGGTGGGATCTGCGCAACAAAGAAAACATACTTCCGCCGACCGGCTGTCCGCGCTTTTCAACGCACGCGCTGGCGCAGTGTCTGTTGATCAGTGACGATGTGTACGCCTGCTCGCAGATTTCGCCGCCGGCGGCCGGCCGCGCGACGATCGTCACGAACAAACGCGATCCCGCCGTCAACAATCGCGCGGCCGAGCACGTGGCGGCGCAATGGCAAGCGCGCCGCCCCAACGCGAGCGAACACTACCAGTTCACGGATTTGCCATCGAACCACGATATCATCGATCCGGAAAATGCCGAACCGAGAATCGATATCGTCTATCCGGTCTTGCTTCAATTCATTCGAAAAACTATGGAGGTGCCGCAATGACGATCAAGTACAACCGCGGGATGAAGTACAGAATTTTTACTGCTGTAGCGCTTGTGCTGCTTATTGCGGGCTGCGGTTATTCTCAGCCCAATAATGCGGGCACGAGCGCAGGCTCACCGGGGTCGATCGTGATCTCCGGATCCACGGCTTTGCTGCCGCTCGTCAAAGAAGCGGCGGTCGAATATCAAAGCGCGCATCCGAACGTGAAGATCAGCGTCGCCGGCGGCGGCTCGCGCGTCGGCATCACGCAAGTCGCACAGCGCGCGGTCGACATCGGCGACTCGGACATCCCGGCGCCGAATGAGCCGAGCTTGGTCGATCACGCCGTCGCCGTCGTCACGTTCGGCATCATCGTCAATCCGCAAACCGGCGTGAAGAATTTGAGCACCGCGCAAATACGCGGCATCTTCAGCGGAAAGATCGCGAATTGGAGCCAAGCGGGCGGGCGCAGCGGGCCGATTACCGTGATCAACCGGCCACGCAGTTCGGGCACGCGCGCCGTTCTGGTGCAAAACATCCTGGGTGGACACGAGCCGTCCGAGGGCGGCTTGACGCAAGACTCGTCGGGTACCGTCGCCGCCATGGTCGCTCAAACGCCCGGCGCCATCTCGTATGCGGGAATGGCTTACGTCAAACCGGGCTCGCAGGTTGCAGTTACGATTGACGGCGTCTCGCCTTCCGTCGCAAACGTCGAAAGCGACAAATACAAATATTGGTCGCAGGAGCACATGTTCACCAACGGCCAGCCGAGTGCGCAAGTGGCCGGCTTCATCAACTACGTCAAGGACGATCGCGCACTGCTTTGCCGGCTAAAATTCATTCCGGAGAACTTTATGATCCTGGCCGCCCTTAAGGGCAGCAGGCTTAACTGCTAACCAACGTAGCGCGGTACATATCTTTGTCCGCGATCGAATAATAGATGTGCGTGGCGCCGTTTTCGACGACGGCGGATGCGGCGAACGCGATATCCGTCGCGTCGGCTTCGTGTTGCGCCGGCGGAACGATGAGCGGATCCACGCACCGATCCGTAACGCGCGCGTACTGATCATTAAACGTTATCCAGCCGACGCGCCACTTTGCATCCCGGGTCGCACCGTTGTAAAACATCTCCGGCTCGCCGGCGGACGTCGCTACGATCGGGCCGGTGCCCAGATGCCAATCGTCCCAGCTGCCGGCGCGAGCTTCGAAAAGCGGTTCCATGACCGTCCACGGGCCGTCCACTGCCGGCGCGCGCGCCAGCCCGATCTTCGATTTGTCATCGGCGGCGTACTCGAAGAACATGCGCCAACTCCCGTCCTCGGCTTGTACGACGGTAGCTTCTTTGGGGTTCTTGCGCTCGGGAGTCCAGGGTAGTATCGTGCCGCGTTTTTCCAGCTGCAGCACGTCGCTGCCCTCGGCCAGCAGCAGCTGTCCGCGCTTCGCGCGTTCGTTCCATCCCGTGTAGTAAACATAATAGCGGGCGTCGACGATGCAGACCGTCGGATCTTCGCAGCCGTCATGGTCGTTATCGTGACCCGGTGCAACCGCAGGTTTGTCGAACAGTGTGAAACGCAACCCGTCGGTGGATTCTCCATAGTGCACGCGTGCGATCTTGCGGGCCGGATCGTCCGATCGCGGAACCGCACGAAGGAGCATTCTGTATCGCGCTGCTTCGCGCCATACGAACGGACTGAGAAGGTACATGTCGCGCAGCGGCTCCGGCCGTTCTACGGTCAGCGCTGCGATCTCGCCGGCGGCGAAGGGCACTACGGCAGCGCGGGAAGCGACAGGGATGTTCTCGTTGCGAGATCCGGATAAGCTTCGTGGAAGCTCTCCGCCGCCGTCAGCGCCAGCCGGATCGCAAATTCCAACTGCGGATCTTTTCCTTCGCGGTAATGGTGCGGAGCGATGTCCACGTCGTAGTCCGGATCGGTTCCGTAGTTTTCGACGCCCCACCCGACGTCTTTGAACCAGAAGGAAAACTCCGGCTGCGTTGTGATCGTCCCGTCCACCAAGCGGTGGTAAGGATTGATGCCGACGACGCCGCCCCACGTGCGTTTTCCGACCAGCGGCCCTAACTTATAGAGTTTGAAACAGTGGCTGAAGATGTCGCCGTCGGAGCCTGCGAACTGGTTGGTAATCGCAACGAGCGGCCCCGCCACCGATTCCGGCGGATACGGAAACGGTTTTTGGCTGTAGCGCGCGATGTCGTAGCCGACGCGCTTGCGCGCGAGCTTCTCGAGCAGCAGCGGCGATACGTGGCCGCCGCGATTGTAACGCACGTCCACGATCAAGCCGCTGCGGTCGAATTCCGAGAGATAGCCGCGGTGAAACTCCGAGAATCCCCACGGTCCCATGTCGGGAATGTGCACGTAGCCGATCTTCTGGGCGGTTGCCTCGTGCACGTAGCGCCGCTGCGCTTCGACCCACGCCCGGTACCGCAAGCTCTGCTCGCTTGCGAGCGCCTTGACCGCGACGCGCCGTTCTTCGCCACGCGATTGAATGACGACGCTAACTTCGCGCCCGGAGGTATTCACCAGCGCCTGGTCCGGCCCAAACTCGCGCGTCAAATTCTTTCCGCCGATAGCAGCCAGCACGTCGCCTTCGCGCACGTTCAAGCCCGGTTCGGCCAGCGGCGAGTCGCTATCGCGATTCCAAGAGTCGCCGCGCAGTATCTGCGTGATGCGCCAGCCGCCGGCGCCTTCGTCGAACGTATAGTCCGCGCCCAAATATCCGCGCCGGTATTGCGGCGGCTCGCGCAGATCGCCCCCGTACTCATACGCATGCGACGTGCCGAGCTCGCCGTGCATCTCCCAAATGAGATCGGAGAGCTCGGCGCGCGTACGCACGCGCGGCAGCACCGCCTCGTAACGGTCGCGCACGCGATCCCAATCGATGTCGGCCATGTCTTCGAGCCAATAGTGCTCGGTCTGCAGCCGCCACGCTTCGCGATACATTTGCCGCCACTCGTCGCGCGGCTCTATCTCCACGCTGATGCGGTCGAGATCGATCCAGCCGCTTTTGCGCCCCGGTTCGGGCGGCGGTTTCGGGTCGTCGTGATCTTCCGGCAGCTCGGCCAGCGCATCGATTGCGCGGAGTTTTTCGCGCGAGCGGTAGAGCAGGGTGTGGTGGTCGGCGGCCAGTGCGATCTCCGAAACGTCGCCGGCGATCGTCGCGCTGCGCTGCGTTTCGAAGTCGTAAGCCAGCAAGGTGCCGGCCACGTCCTCTTCGTCCCACGAACGCGCTTGAGGCTTGATGCCGCGAACTTCGAATTTGGTGAAGAGCGCGCGATTGCGCACGGCAACGATCTCGCCGTACTCGCCCTCGTCGACGGGAAAAGCTAATATACGGCCTTGGATACCTTCGAAATCAATATCGATGCGCGGCGGACCGGTCTCTTTCTTTTTCTCTTTTTGATCGCCGTGATCGACGTCGCGATGAACGGGCTTCGGCTTAGGCGTGAACGGATTTGGGACATCCGCGCGCAGTGTTACCACGAACGGGCGCTGCGCCTGTGGAAAGCTCAAGTCGAATTGCAGTGCGTCGTAAACCGGATCGAAGTCGCGCGTCGAGATGAAATACAGATAGCGCCCTTCCGGATCCCAAGCCGGGCTTTGGTCGACGCGCAGCTGCGGCGTTACGTCGTGAATCTCACCCGACTTGAGCTTGACGACGCGGATGACGGCGACGCCCTCACCGAGCGGCCACCATGCGTACGCGAGGTAACGTCCGTCGGGCGAAAACGACAGATCCGTAATGCGGAAGCCTATGCTCTTGTCGAGTATGCGCGGCGTGCCGTCGCGCAGGTCGACGGCGATCAGTTCGTAGCGATGATTCGCAAACGCGATGACGTCTTTGACCGGCGAGCAGACGAGCTCGGTCACGCGGCCGATATCGCCGGCCGTCACGAGCAACGGTTCCTGCGAACCGTCGCTTTCATGCACGGCGAGTTGTTCGAAGCCGTTGACGTCGGTGGTCGTCACGAAACGCCGGCCGTCGTGCATCCAGGCAATGCAGCGGTATCGCACTTTGCTGCCCGTGCCGTAACGAACCGGCGCCTCTTCCCAGAACGGCATCGTAAAAGGCTGTCCGCGCACGATCGCTGCGATCTTGGTGCCGTCGGGCGACGGCGCGAACTCATCCAGCGTCTCGGCGCCCGGCAAAAACTTGCGAACCGTTTGCGAAGCCGCCGACGGCGCGCTGACGTTTAGTTCGCGCGTTTCACCGGTCTCGACGTCGTAACAAAACAACGCCCCGCCGGCTGTGTACGCGATCCGTTTTCCGTCCGTCGACGGGAAGCGTACGTAGTATTCGCCGTGATGCGTGTGCCGCCGAACCTCGCTGCCGTCGAGAGCGCAAGAATAGATGTTGCCGATGCCCTCATGATCGGCCGCGAAGTAGATGCGGTCGCCGATCCACATCGGCCAAACCGGATTGCCGTCGGGCAAAGCAAGACGTTCGAATTCGCCTTCGCCGGACGCGTCGATCCAAATTTCTCCGGCCGTGCCGCCGTGGTAGCGCTTCCACCGCGCCGGATCGTCGGCGTTGCGTCCGACCACGAGGCGTGTTCCCCGGCCGGGAGAGAGCGAACGCATGTGTCCCAATCCGAGCGGCCGCGGAGCGCCGCCTTTGGGAGATACTGCAAACGCGCGCGTATCGCGCTCGTACCAGGCATTGGGATTGGAGACGAAAAGAATCTCCGAGCCGTCCGCATTCCATCCGCTGATCGCTGTGAGCGAACCGCCCAGATGCGTCAGCCGCTGCGGTTTTCAGCCGCCCGACGGCACGACGTAAACCTCGGCGTTGCCCTCGT
>PLLF01000063.1 GCA_003140855.1 Vulcanimicrobiota bacterium | reverse complement strand
GCTGCCCATCGCGAACTCGTCCAGATTTGATTTCCCGATCGGAATGCCGCCGGCGTTCAGGATTCGCTGCACTGCGGTCGCCGTGTACGGCGCGATCCAGTTCTCCAGAATCTTCGATGCGGCGGTCGTGCGCGTCCCGGCTAAGCACATGTTGTCTTTGACCGCGACCGGCACTCCGGCCAGCGGCAGCGTTTCGCCGGCTGCAATGCGCCGATCGACGTGCTGCGCACAGTCGAGCGCGAGCTCGTGCAGCCGCGTCAGGTAACAGCCCACCCGATCGTCGGTTTCATCCACGCGCTGCAGCACCGCCCGCGTGATCTCCTGAGCCGAATGTTTTTTGCCGTTCACGTCACGCGCAATTTGAGCGGCGGAGCGCGTCACCAATTCATTCACGATTCGGCGATGATCTTCGGAACGCGGAAGAACGCGCCCTGACGCTGCGGCGCCATCGCAAGCACGGTTTCGCGATCGAGACAAGGCGCGACCTCATCCGATCGCTCGACGTTTCGCGATTCAACGACCTGCGCCGTCGCCGGCACGGACGCCGTTTCCAATTCTGAAAGCACGTTGACGTGCTCGAGCAGATCGGCGAGCTGCTTGCCGAAACGCACGGCTTCTTCCTCACTCAGCGCGATTCGCGCGAGTTTTGCGACATACCGGACGTCTATTTTCTCAGAAGCCACGCGTCCCTCAAGAAGCCGAGAGCAATGCCAGCGTCTCGACGTGGCCGGTTTGCGGAAACATGTCGAAAGGCTGAACTTCTCCGATGCGATACCCTTTGGCGGCCAGAAACTTCAAATCCCGGGCGAGCGTCGCAGGGTCGCACGACAAGTACCACACCGCACGGGCGTGGCGCGCGGCAATCCTCGCGAGCACGCGTTCTTCACAGCCTTTGCGCGGAGGGTCGAGAAAGATCGCGTCGGCGCCGGCGATTTCGGCCGCCACGTCCGGCCGCGCCAGCACGTCCCCGGCGAAGCCGTGCCGGAATCGCACCCGAGTCTGTAATCCGTTCAGGTCCGCATTTTCGCGCGCTTCGGCGACTGCTTGCGAGCTTTCTTCGATCCCAACGACCGTCGCGCCGTGCTTTGCGAAAAATAGCGCGAACGTGCCCGCGCCGCAGTACAGATCGAGTATTCGCAGCGGTTTTTTCAAGCGCGGTTCGAGGTGATTGAAGATGCGCTCGACGATTTCGACGTTCACTTGGAAAAATGACCCGGCAGAAACACGGTAGCGCAAGCCGGCAATGGACTCTTCGATCGTTGCGGAGCCCGCGAGCACGTGCTGTTTGCGCCCCAGGATAGCGTTGGGGCCGGAGGGATCGTAAGAATTCGTTAGACCGGTCACTCCGGTGAGCCGCCCCAGGAGCGCGGGCGCACTATCTTTTAACGCACTCTCCGGACGATCGCTTGTCAACGTCACGACGACGTTGCCGCTGGCCCTTGCGGTACGCGTTACGATGTGACGCACGCGCGCGAACGCACCCGCAGTTCCGGCGTCGCCTTTGGCGGCGTTGATCTTTGGTATCTGCTCGTCCAGGCGGGGCAAAACGATCGGGCAGGCGCCGATTTGCACGATGTCGTGCGATCGCTGTTTGTAAAACCCCACGCGCTCGCATGCGCGATCGACGACGAGCGACATCTTGTTACGATAGGCGCGCGGAAATTGCATGCCGATCGTTTCGCTTACCATCACGTCTGCGAACCCGCCGATGCGTTCCAATGCGTTGCGAACGACCTCGCGTTTCCACGCCAGCTGGGCAGCGTAATCAAAGTGCTGTAACTGGCATCCACCGCACGTTCCGAAAACGGGACAAAAAGGTGCAACGCGTTCAGCCGAGTGTTCGATGATTTCGAGGAGATCGGCGACGGCATATTTCGGTTTGAGGGTCGTGATGCGCACGCGGGCGCGCTCTTTGGGCAGCGGGCCGAAACAGAAGACGACTATGCCCTCAGCTCTGCCGACAGCCTGGCCGTTGGCGAGCAGGTCTGTGAAAGCGAGTTCGAGTTCGGTGCCGGGGCTAACGCTGATCGTCAAGCGTTCGCAGAAGTTGGTTTGCCTCGTCGATCAATTGTTGAATGCGCCGGCTCGTGGGATCGGCGGGACGGCGCGAGATGGCGGCGCGGATCAGCGCGAACGCGAGCGCGGCCGAAAGGCCCGCAACACCGACCCATATCAGCGTTCGAGTGATGCTGCCGTCGCGTTTTTCGTGCGAACCGTCGCTTCCGTTCATATCGATCTCGTCTATAGGCTGCGCGTGCATCAAGTCGGCCATGCTCCCTTGGGTTGCTCTTCGTCGTGGTCGTGAGGAATGTCTTTTCGCATCACGGAAGATCGGGGCGTGAAATTGTCCACCGTCCTCCTTGCCGCGGCTGTTATATTGATACCCAGTTCGTCGCCGGTGGTTTCGGTCGCCTACGCCGCCTCGCTCGTATCGGTGATGGAAGGGCCGGTCGCGCGCGCGCTTGCGGAACGCACGGGTCTGCGCTTTGCCGGTGAAGCGAAGGGTAGCCGCGCGCTCGCGAACCTCATTCGCGCCGGCTTGCGCAACCCCGACGTCTTCATTAGCGCGGATCCTGCATTGCTGGACGGACTCGTAGCGCAGTATACGATCTTCGGCTCCGCGCGAATGGTCGTGGCTTACTCCCCGAAATCCGCGCACGCGAGTCTTTTTGCGGATGCGGCCAGGGGCACCGTTTCGATAACGGCTGCGCTGAGTGCGCCCGGCGTGCGCGTAGGACGCACCGATCCCGCGATCGATCCCAAAGGCGCGCGGACCGTGCGAACCGTTCAGCTGCTTGCCAAGCATTATCACCAGCCGACCTTCGCGCAGAACCTGCTCGCAAGCGCGCAAGTCTTCCCCGAGGAAGACCTGGCCGTACGCGTCCAGACCGGCGAACTCGACGCCGGCTTCTTTTACTCGACCGAAACCGCCCCGATGGGGTTACCGACGATCGAACTTCCGCCGGACACGAATCTTGCAAATGAGATTGCATTTGCTATCGCCATCCTGCCGCACGCCGCACATCCTCAAAACGCACAGACTTTCTTGAGCTTCATATTGTACGGTCAAGGGAAACGCATCTTGGAGGCGGCAGGGCTGCATTTTTTCAAACCCGTGCGGGTCGTCGCCCCTCCAAGCCCTTCGATTAAAGGAACACCTCGCATCTGAGATTCAAACCACGGCGCGAGCGCGCGCAGCGGCTATTGTTTTGGGCCTTTGTTTTTTCGATTGCATTTCATTTTATCGCGGGGCCGCTGATCGCATGGCTGTTCGGCTCGCGCTTTACGAGCGGAACGCCCGCGCAACAGATCGTCGAAAACATCTCGGTGACGTCGAGCGCAATTCGCCTCGAGCGCCGGCCTCAGCCGCAGCGGCCTGCGCTCATCCAGCCGCCCGCGCCGCAACCTGCGCCGCGCATCGCGCAACGTCCGCAACCGCAGCAAGCTCCGCGCCGGGAGCTCGCACGCATAAACCCGCGCGCGCAAATCAGCGTTCCGCGTGCGAGCATCCGTCACGGCCCGCAAACGCAAAGTTTCAGCCAGCAGTTGGCTGCGCAGCAAGAGCAATTCAGTCAGACGATTGCGCGGCTGCGGCGAGAAAACAATCCGCTCGTCAGCGCGGCACGGCCGGTGCCGAGTCCGGCTGCAATAAAACGTTATGCGTACGATTTTTCAGGTTCTATCGGTTCGCCGAACATCGGCCAGGGAATCCTTATGCCGACGCG
>PLLF01000004.1 GCA_003140855.1 Vulcanimicrobiota bacterium | reverse complement strand
TCCAGGCCGCCACGCTACACGGCGGGGAGCCGCCAGCCGCAGCCTTTCTTAACAGGTTTGGCAGGCGTTGACAGGGTGCCCCGAATCTAGCGAGCACTGCTCCGAGGCGTCCTTCCGACTGTCGTTAGAAGTATGTCGAAGTTAGTGAAGTTAGTGAAAATCGCGCATACATCGATAACTTTGGCTAAATTAGTCATAAATCGAGCGCTGGCCGGCTCGCGACGACCTCTGAGGAATCCGATCGCAAGGGTGCCGACGCTACGTGAGGAAGAGGCGGGCGCGGGGCCGCGGCGTGCGAGCTAAACGCTCGCCCACACCCGACGTCGCGGCGCCGCTCAAAACCTCACACTCAGCTGCTGTGGGCGTCCCTTAAGGGATTGTGTGGGACACCAATGTGCTCAGCATGTAGCTCGACAACGACTTCGGGGTCAGCGCAAGCTTTTGCGCTTCGCATTGCCAATCTAGTATCTTGGTAAGGGGCACCGGGAGCGATGCGGAAATGACCCGATATAGGGCGGGAGCACCTTTTTAATGGGTTCGAGATATTCACAAGCACCGCGCTTCAGTGGGTCGCGGTCATCGAGTCGGAGCTCGGCGCGGTCCGAGGCGATGTCACGCGCTGCGACAACGACTCTCGGCAGACTCTTTCGCTTCTACGCAGAATGCGTCGACGCCGAAGAGCGCAGAAACCTCTCGTTAAGGCTGAGTGGCTTCCACAAGTCTTTCGTCTCGCCATGGGAAGATGGAGTGCCCGAGACCATTCTTTCTGCAAGTGCTGTGGAGGGCGAGTTGCCACCGCTGCGTGAGTCAGATGGAAAGTTTTTACGGAAAGGGCAACTCGATGTAGGTGACGCCGCCGCCCTTTTCTATGGCTATCCGGTTATCATTGATATAGACGACTTTATCGCGCCGCTATTCTTCATCTCGGTTGAGGTGGCTTGGACGGGCGGTGAGCGAGCTCGGCTTCGCGTGCCAGATACAAATGCCGTCCAGCTCAATCGTCACGTGTTCCGTCGGGCGCGTTTCCCGCTTGAGGAGCTCGCAGAGATCCAAGAAGAACTAGAAGGTTCGTTCGGGAGCTTCGCGGCGCGCTTACGTGCGGCGTTCGAATTATTAAACGTAGCGAGCGCGTTTGACGCAAGTGACAATATCGAGTCGTTTCCGGAGCCCGGCACGGCCAGCGAACGTTGGATCCGCCGTGGCATGCTGTTTCGCAGTGAGCGGTCGCTATTCACGGCGAACCTTAGGCGAGAACTCGACGCGCTTATGAAATACGATCGTCTTCAACGCGCGGTTCCAGAGACTGCCCTCGGCGCTCTCCTGGAGCCAGAGTCTGATCACGCAGATAAAGTTGGACACTCTTCAGTATGTCAGATAATGCCGCTTAATGACGCACAACACGCTGCTGCGCAGGCTGGGTTAAGCGATCGTATCACTGTGATTACTGGCCCCCCTGGCACGGGCAAGTCGCAAGTCATAGTCGACATTCTCGCGACATGCGCTCGGGACGGCCGGTCTATTTTATTTGCAAGCAAGAATAATAAAGCGGTTGATGTCGTGTCGGAGCGACTGCAAAGCTTGCTCGGCGCTGACGATTGGACTCTACGACTTGGGAACCGCGACTATGTCAATAAGGCACGAGAAGACCTACACTCACGCCTTACGGGAGAGATTAGGGAGACTTCGGCGATCACGCCAGTAAGTGCTAGAGAATCTCTGATTATAGTGCGGGCGCTTGACGATCGACGGCGGCATGTCGCCACCGCGCTCGATCGGTATCGAGATGCCGTGGCTGCACGCCGGCGCCTAGAGTTCGCAACGCAGGAGTCCTGGCGAGAGCTGGCCCCGCCGGCCGATTTAAAGCACATTCGACAGTTGCACGCGACGGCGTATTTCGATGCGCTGGCGCTCGCTGGGAGAGAACCACTCTCTATATGGCTTAGCCTCGAGCGCTTATTTGCGCCCCAACGGCAACGTCGCCGACTGAGCATGCGCGCGGCACAGATTGCCCAAATGCTTGGGCCACTATTCGCGATGCCATCTCCATCGGGCGGGGTCGACACAATCCTTGTGTTTTTGGTTCACGTAAAGGCTTATCTTGATTGGCTGGCGGCGTTGCGCCACGAGGACGACCTTCGAGCAGAGGTCGACAAGCTAGAGACGATCGCTCCGCTCGAAAAGGAGCTTCGTGATGCGCGCGCGGCGCTCTCGGCAGCTTCGATCATAGAGCTCGCTCGGTCATGGACCGGGAAGATCCACGCGCACGCCGCCCAGCTCAACGGAACAGTTACGCGGTACTTTGCCGCAACCGATGCACTGTATAGCGGGCCGCCTCGCAGCGGCGCCGATTTCGTCGACATGCTTGAAAATGCTGTCGGCGGCTTCAAGAAGCTTGTAGCCTCTTTGCCCGTATGGGTTGTTACCAGCCTGTCCGCCCGCCGTGGCATTCCTTTGGCGCCGGGACTGTTCGATCTCTTAATTGTGGACGAGGCAAGCCAATGCGACATAGCTTCAGCCATCCCGTTACTCTTCCGGGCCAAACAAGCTGTCATTATTGGCGACCCTATGCAACTGAATCACATAAGTGCCCTTGATTACCGGGAAGAAGCACAGCTTCGGGATCAGATAGGCGTTCAAGAGCAGTGGAACAAGGGATGGACTTACACCAGCCACTCGCTTTATAAGCTCGCCGAGTTACTCGAAAACGAGCGAGGCCGAAAGCCCCACTTTCTCAGCGAGCATTATCGATCTGACGCTTCGATCATCGGCTTTTCGAATCGCGTATTTTACGGCGGTCGGCTCGTCGTTCGTACAGATCGAGAACGCCTAGCGGAGACCGGCTTTGAGACCGGCGTCTTTTGGCATGATGTGCGCGGCTTTGTTCCGCCAGGAGCGCGCAGCGCCAATAACCCAGATGAAATCAGCGCGATCGTTGACCTGCTTCGCTTGTGGGCGCCAAGACTCGGCGCGAATCCTACGGCAACAATCGGAATCGTGACACCCTTTCGTCGACAGATGGAGATGCTCGAGTCGGCGATCTCCGGTTCTGGAATGTCCGACGACATAACTAGTCGGATACGAGTCGGAACGGCTCACCGATTCCAGGGCGATGAATGCGATATTATGGTGTTTTCCCCGGTCGTCGCGCAAGGCATGGCGCAGCGTCTCATGAATTGGGTCGCACATACCGATCAACTGCTAAACGTCGCTGTTACACGCGCACGAGCTGCCCTACACATTGTGGGTGACCTTGAAGCAGCGAGGGAGGCTGGCGGTGCGCTCGCTGAGCTGGCCGCGCATGTACACGACGTTCAGCCTGACGAAACCAAGGCGGAGACACCGGAAGAGCGTGAGGTTGCAGAGTTGCTGACCGCCGTCGGGCTTTATTATCGTTCGCAGCTGAAAGTTGGTAAGTACCGGCTTGATTTTGAAGTCGTGTCGCCATTTGGCACTCGCTGGGCATTGGAGCTAGACGGATCGCAGCATCTTGATGGTGACGCTTTGGATCGCGACGAGGCGCGCGATTCTTTCCTGCGGGACGCGGGCTATAAAGTGGCTCGCATATCGAATAGACACCTTTGGCGCGAACCAAAGCGCGTCAAAGCGCTTCTAGAGCGTCTTTATTAAATGGTGCTGAAGCATGAACTCTTGCCCAATAAAACGGTCCTTTGCTCCTTGCAAGATATATTTCTCTGCGTCAGCCGTTTGCGCCGTAGGCTCGATCCGCGTATGCTGCAGGATTGCTTACTGCGGGAACGCGGTCAACTGATCGAGGAAGGCGCTAGCGCACATGCGTAGGCCCCGGCTGTCGTATAGCCAGTCTCTAATTGTTCCGCTGTTAAACGTCTCACTAAATAGAACGTTTATAATTCACGCAGGCGCCGATTACCGATTATCAATTGTGAGCGTAAGCGACGTGCAACGAAATCGATGGCAACAAGATGCGCGCGTCACGTTTGCAATTGAAGGCGCCCCGTCTTTGCTCCCAAGGACAACTTCAGCCGTCTTGTTAGAGACACGGTATAGTGGCCAAATCCTCGACCACCGCGATGCAAACGAAGATATGACCTTACTGCTGGGTCTCCTCAATGTGCGGCTGCCGTATGCTCTTTGGGCGCCATTCGGCGTGGTGGCTCGGGGCGACGACATGTCGACCATGACTTTTGGGGAGACGCGCGTCCCGACACAAATGGAATACCATGCGGACCTGAACGTGGCGGATTATAAAACGTTTAAGCGTTACTGGCGGACCGTAAGCGGAAAATCACAGCAGAGTCAGAGGCTGCGACGGGCTGTGTCCCGTTTTAGCCGAGCGCGCTCGTCCTGGTGGGCCGAAGATGCCATAGTGCATGGATTTATCGGCCTCGAAGCGCTCTTTGCCGAGCACACGACGGAGGTTGGAAAAACCGTAAATAAGGTGACGCGGCGGCTTGCGACGTTCATCATTCCTCCAGATGCATCACCAACGGTCGTGGAACTAACGACGCTTTCCGGGCACATCGGCGAAATATACAAACTTCGCCATGACATATTGCATGGTGCGCTGCCGGATCCCGATAAAACAGGACAAGCGGCCAAGGACACCATTGAGCTTCTACGGACTGCGATCCTAATCGCAGTCGAGGAAGGTTTCAAACGATTGAAAAACCTTCCAGCCCTAGCTGCCGATTACACCAGCGCTCTGGACGACGCCCGCAGAGAGGAAAAGCGGCTTGCTCGTCGTGGCGATGGTGGACGCAAATCGAGATTAGCCCAGCGATCAAATGCTGATCGTGATGGTCACCAGAAGTCTTTGACTATGCTTGGTCCAACTCGACCAGCTAAGAGATCGTCGATTGCAGACTGAAATTCGCCGGCCGCTTTGAGTCCTCGTATGCTCACCGACGCTGCAAAACCACGTCGTTCGCCAAGCGTGCGTAACACCTCGTTCATCCCATTGAGAATGTCCGCTCGCAGTGTCGAAAGACACCTTCGGAACTTCAGTGTCCGAAATGCAAAGTAGTGATCGATCATGTTTTCGGGGTTAGGCCTGGGGAGCCACCCAATAGGCGCGCTGGCCTTCAGCATCGCTACATCATTTATCGCCTGGCTCCGTGAAAGATCTACACGCGGATCAAACTGTCGCATCACCGCCGACGAAGCGAAGTCGAGTTGCCTTATTTCGCGCCACATCTTACCAGCGGTCTTAGCCGAAAGCTGCGAGGAGCTAATGACGCCGAAATCCGAAGGAGAGAGGATTATTCGAAGCGGTGTCCCCTCTATGGCGTCGGTCTTAGGAGTTTGCTGGACCAGTTCCCCGCCGATCACACGCCACGTTCCCGACGCAATCGGCGTAATTGCTAAAGGTCCCTCGCCGCCATCTCGTATCTCAAACGCGCGTGCAGCGCAACGGACAATTTCAACCGCGGTTGCTTCAAGAACGTGCACGAGCTCGTCGGCTTGCCTGTGTTGCCCGTAGCCGTATCCTGGCTCGAAGAATTGGACCACCTCGCTAGCGGTGATATTCATGCACGCAATCTCAAGTCGCGCATCCGCCCGCATTAGCGATGGAATCATACCGTATCGCACATCCTCGTATAGACAATACTCAGCGGTCGTTGGACCTTCGTCGGCGTCGGGAATGTAGCGCACGGTCTTCGCTGGAGGTGGCTCTGCCCTAATCACGCTCGCCTTCGCCGTCCTCACCATGATTGGTCATAAGTAAATTCCTTAGCCGGACTGAATCCGTGCCGGGACGAATGCTATTCGGCACGTGTCGGAATGGGATACTCCGGACTTTCCATTTCCTTATCCTGACAAGCGGCACTGCAAGACATTTAACTGCAATATATGCCGTGCGTTACGGAGTGTCCATGTTATTCAACGCGCATTCGGCCTCGGAATCCACGAAAGGATTCGCGACGTCGTGTCTATGCGCACCCTCATTCTCGTCGACGGTCAGATTGACAAACCGGACTACGCGCGGTTCGAGGCTGCGATGGTCAACGCAGCTTCAGAGATCGCTGCCAAGCCTAATTCCGAGGCCTCAAATAGGTTGACCGAGGCGCTGGCAAACGTGCTCGCCTAGCATGCAGGTCTGGCTTACGTCTGCGACCATTATATAACCATGCCCTGGTACATTCGAAAGGCACTTACTCGCGGCCCGATTAGGCTGAACCTCTCCAAGAGTGGCTTGGGCGCGTCATTCGGCGTCAAAGGATTGCGGATCGGTGTCGGACCGAAAGGCACATATGTCCATGGCGGCCGCGGCGGGCTGTACTATCGGCAGTACCTCAATGGTGCCCGCGGCCCGGCTCAATCGGGACTGGTGGAGACATTGCAGCCTGAATCCTCGCCCGAAGGCGGCACCGAGCACGTCGCTCTTCCGGCGGCTGATGACCAAGTGGCTGCCGAAATAAATGACCGGTTGCGAGCCTTCCGTTGGAGTAGACTTGCATTTGTGTTGGCATTGATCGGCGCGATATGGTTCGCTGCGTTGAACCTGTGGGTTGTTGCAGCACTTGCTGTCGCCGCGTTAGTGAGCGCTGGCGTTTTTCAGTCGACTCGGGAGTCTGCACGCCGTCGCATCGAGTTTAACTACGATTTACATGGCGATTTTGACAGAGTTCAGAGGGACTTTGTCGATGCGTTCCAAGCGGCCTCAAAATGCTCAGCGATCTGGCGCGTCGTCACGCAGAGTCAAAGTCGAGACTCCAAGTACACGGCAGGTGCCGGGTCAATAGTGGAGCGTCAGCCAACGACAATCACGTTTAATGACCCGATGATTCAAACAAATGTGCAGACGGTCTGGCTTTGGGCGGCTGGTGGAAAGCTCTGTCTCTTGCCTGATCGCATGTTGTTCTTTGGCCCGAACGGCGTGTCGTCCCTAAAGTATCCAGAGATTCATACTGAGGCGATGAACATCAACTTTCGTGAGGATGGCTACGTTCCGCCAGACTCGACGAACGTTGGTTCAACTTGGCAATACGTTAACAAGAACGGAGGGCCGGACCGCCGATTCTCTAGCAATAGACAGTTGCCGATCCTGCAATACTCAGATTTCCTGTTCACGCATTCTGGATTGAGTTTTCGTCTTGAATTTTCGCGTCCTAGAACGGCCGATCTATTAGTTAAAGCCATTGAGGTGTCTGCGCAGGCCTACCCGACATGACACATTCATCAGGCGATCCATCTCATACTGACTCCGTCATTGAGGCGATTCGAGCCGGAGCCGAGACCCGCGGCATTGAGTATAAATCGGCTCAGCCGTTTGAGGCTTACAAATGGAAATTGGTCAAGGCGTGTATGGCTATGGCAAACTTGCGCGACGGCGGGACAATCGTTATCGGAGTCGCAGAGCGCGAGGCCGGCGGGTACGACTTGACTGGCGTATCG
>PLLF01000064.1 GCA_003140855.1 Vulcanimicrobiota bacterium | reverse complement strand
TCTCGGAGATCAAGTGAATAGTCTAGTGGCCCGCACGGTCTTCAAAAAATAACTCAGGGGTCCCGGCAAGTCCCTACCGCTACCGAATAGTCCCGTTTGATAAGGGTTTTGGCGCATTCGGGTGTTATCCAGTCCCGGCCAATGCCGACCGCTCCCGCCCGCTCCGTTATATTTCTGTTAGATAAAAGCACTCGCGAGAGGGGCTAGCTTCACTAGTCTTCTCCGCTTCTTCCGAAGGTTTGCTTGGGCCATTTGATACATTAGTGGGAATAACCGACCTTTTAAGGAGATAAGTGAATGAACCGTTTGTCCTTTTTCGTGGCCCTTTCTGCTCTTTTTGCCCTTTTTGTCGCACCGCTTGTCGCCACATCGGCGGCTGCGCGCTCGAGCATGGACATCGTTGCGTCGAATTGGAAGTTCACTCCGGGTGCGATCACCCTGCACGTTGGTCAGACGAAGCAGTTACGGTTTACGTCCCGCAAAGGCGTCCACGGCGTGCAGTCAAATGTTCTCGGCATCCCGCAGACAACGATCATGCCAGGGAAGTTTATCGTGGTTTCGGTTACGCCGAAGAAAACCGGAACATATGTTATCCATTGCTCGATTTTTTGTGGCGCGGGTCATCCCAATATGAGGCTCACGGTCAAGGTCGTTTCGAAATAAGGGCAACTTGCCTGCATATTGCCAAAAGTCGTTTCCGAACGAGCTGGCCGCAGTCCATCTTCGTTTACCGGCGATCGGTATTCGCACGTCTGTCAGAAGTGACGATGCCGGAGTCCCTCATTTTATAAGGGATTTAATGGTAGCCCTAACGGGAGTCGAATGCGTTGTTTGGCTGACGAACGGTGGCAGCTCAGACCCACTCTTGCCACAAAATGGGCTTCAGCTCGGGCTAATTGTTGGCTGTAGTTGCCTCTAATTGCCACCAATTGGTATAGATACGCGGGCCAATGGCGAGCCAATCACTCCCTATATAAAGGAAAGAGCTCGATGCAATCGAGCTCGTGTTGGTAGCCCCAACGGGATTCGAATAAAAAGGCCGCAGAGCGATTCAATAGACTCATGACAGGATGAGGGCCGTCGTTTGCTGTTAGATGTCTGTTAGATGTCTGTTAGATGTCTGTTAGATGTCTGTTAGATGTCTGTTAGATGTCTGTTAGATGTCTGTTAGATGTCTGTTAGATGTCTGTTAGATTCCCGCGGTCGTTGCCGAGATTTTTCAGCCAACAGTTCGCGAAAAACCCTTATGAAATAAGGCTATGGGAGAGTACGGGTCTGGTGGCCCGCACGGTCTTCAAAACCGCTGAGGCCGGTGCAAGCCGGCTGGTAGGTTCGATTCCTACACTTTCCCGCCACCCTTACCACCCTTATTTCATGAGGGCTTCCGCGATTTTCGAGGCTCGGAGTCGTGCGCCGCTACGTAGCGGTTACGGTTTGCGGCCGAGCACTTCGAACATGCGAAGCGGCGCGGACTTGCCTTTTACGACCACCGATTCGAGCTCGCGCACGGTGAAGAAATTCTTCACCTCGCCGTACGTCGATTCGCTGACGATGATCTGACCGCCGAGCGCGACGTTGTATAACCGGGCGGCGATGTTGACGTCGTCGCCGATGACGGTGTAGTTCATGCGCGACGTTGCGCCGAGATTTCCCATCACGACGTAACCGGTGTTGATGCCCATACCAACGGTAAACGGTTCCTTGCCCTGCGTACGCCAGCGCTCGCCGAGTTCGCCAATGATTTTCTGCTGATCGAGCGCGGCTTCGACCGCTTTGCGCGCATCGTCCGGTGTCTGCACCGGCGCGGAAAAGGCTACCATGATGCAGTCGCCGATGAACTTATCAACGTAGCCGCCGTATTTGAAAATAACCTGGCACATGGCTTCGAAATATTCGTTGAGTTGATCGTAGATGGCCTCAGGCGTCATCCGTTCGGTCATCGCCGTAAAGCCGCGTATGTCCGAATAAAAAATCGTGGCTTTGACGAGTTTGCCGGAAAGCGCAAGCGCGCTCTTGGGATCGCCCGCGTGCAGAATGCTCGCGACTACCTCCGGGCTGACGTGCCGGCCGAACAAGTCGGTGACGAAACGCCGTTCGGCGGCTTCGGTCATAACGCGGTATGCAATGACGGCTAGTGCGGCTAACAGCATCGCGCCGGAGACGTGCGACAGATCGAGCCAGTACAACCGGTAGTCAAAAAGTGCCGCCGCGATTTCGACGTACGCCACGATTGCGGCGATCCCGAGCACGACCGCGACCGGCGGACGCAATTGTGAGAACGCCGTCCCCAAAAGCAGCGGCAATATGAAAATCAACGCGAGGTCGAGCCACTGCGGAGCGGGCCGGATGTAGGTTCGCCACAGCAGCTGATCGATCAAACGTGCGTGCACAAAGACGCCCGGATAGAGCCCGTTTGCCGTCGGCGCAAAATCGGGAAGCGCTTGTGCGGTCGCACCGACGAGCACGAGCTTTCCTTTTGCAAAAACGCGCAGCTGGTCGAGCGGTGCGGTTAGCGCGTCGGCAAACGACATGGTTTGCGAGACGAAGCCGACGTCGATGGCCTGCGCGCCGATGCGGCGCGTGGTGTCGACGTGTCCCATTACCGAGAACGGCAGAAGGAGCAGTGCCCCATCGAGCGTGGGAACGGCGCGGAGATCGATCGGCGCTGCGCGATAGTGCTGTACCGCCGAAAGCGCGAGCGACTCCGCCGCGCCGCCGGGGAAGCCCGGAGGCATCGGTGCGATCCGCAGTGGTTGCCCGATCACGATTCCGCCGGGCGTATCGATCGAGGTAAAGCCCAAGCTCATGGTTTGGCGCAGCGTTGGCGGCGGAAGTTCTGCGCCGGGGATGCCGGCCGACGTCGTGGCGACGGGATAGCCGATGATCGTTGAAATCCGGCGCGCAGCTTTTGCGAATGCCAGGTCTTGCGACGGTTCGGCAGACGGTTCGAGAAAATCGATATCGAATGCCGCGATTCTTGCGCCCGCCTGCGCCAGGCGCGTGAGCAGCTTGGCGTAAGCGGATCGTGGAAACGGCCACATGCCCAGTCCCGCGCGCGCATTGCCGATCGATGCTTCATCGATGGTTATCAGCGCCAGATCGTCGTTCGGATCGCTATGCGCCGGAACGTTCGGAAGCAATAGCACGCCCGGATGTGCGAGCGCATCGGCATGGATCCGGTAATCCGCGATCCGGTTGGCGAACGTGACGCTGTTGAGCGGCGCGAGGTACAGCGCGGCCGCGGCAACGCTCGCGCATGCCGCGAGCGCCAATGAGATGCTTAAGCGCCGGATGGAGATGGTGAAGGCGAAGGCGACGCGCATCCCGAGTCGGCGTTGGCGAGCTTCCTAAGGAAGCCAGCTACGCGCGAAGTTTTCGGCGTCGCGCACGGTGTCGGCGAGCCTTTAGGCGTGGGCGATGCTTGCGAGTTGCTTCGGTGATGCCCAAACAAACCGATTGACGGCAGATTGATCGGGATTCCAGGTAGAATTCCGCCGGTGAGATTTTGTCCGAGATTCGCAACTGCGCTCGCCCAGTTTGAAACCGGTGAGCCCAACTCCGCGAACTGCGCCATCGCCTGTTCGGTAAGCGTGTCGACGCTGGTTTGAATCTGCCCATTCACCCAATTGGCGATCAGTTGCTGCCCCGCTTTGATGACGTATTTCTTGCCGTCTTCCGTTGTGACGACGACGGGCAGATTCGGATTGCTCAGCCCATAGACGTTGACGACGAGATTGCGGCCGTCAACGCCGATATCGCCTTCGGTTCCGCGCACGGCGATTTGCGCGGTCGGCGTTTGGAAGGTATAGTTCGCCGGCCTTCCGTTGGGATGCTCGATCTTAAAACGCGTTCTGCCGCGATAGATAATGAATTTTGCGTTCGCACTTTGAACTTGGTTGAAAAATGCCATCTGAATGCGCGTGTCCGAACCCAGCGTTACGCGCGAGCTCTCCGGCAGGACGACCGCACCGATCGATGCGTCGCCGGTGATTGCAAAGTCGTTGTCGGCCAGCACGATCGTCGCCGAGCTCGCCAAGGCGCGCGCCGATGCGTGGCCATGTTCGTAAGAAACCGAACCCTTGACGTTTTGAAGCTGCTTGTCGCCGTCGGCCTGGACGAGCAACGGCGCCCAGAAGAAAATGACGAGCAGAGCCGGTGCAAAACGGCGCATGCTCTACCCTTCGGCAGTCCTGACCCGCATCATTCTGGTCGCGAGCAGCGCGGGTACGGCCGCAATAAGTCCAAGCGCGGCGGTGAGTTGCCAAGCCATCGCGTAGCCCGCCGTTCCGGCGACGGCGCCGATGAGGATCGGTGCGATCGCAGCCGCTGCCAGCATCCACATGGTGCCGAATCCGACCGCTCCGCCGGCATGATCTTCGCCGCCAATCTCCGCCATCGCCAGCATCGCAAGCGCAAACCAGCCTTCGCCCGCAAAACCCAATCCGAAGGCCGCGACGCACAGCGGCCAGATGCCGATGTGGCCGATGCCGCTCAAAAGCATCGCCGCACCCGCGCTCAAGACCGCGCAGTACACCATCGGTATCGTGCGATTTCCTTGGTACCGGCGATCGCTCAACCTGCCCCACACCATTCGGCCGGCGCCGGCTGAGAAATGTCCGCCGGCAAATATCAGCGCGGCAATTTCAGCAGAATAGCCGCCTCCGCGAACGAGCGTAATCGGAAAAAAGACGATGAAAATTATTTGCACTGACATGAGCAACATTCCGGCCAGCGTTACGAAAATCAGCCGGGGATCTTTGCCGATGTGGCCGATGTCTTTCAGTAGCTTAGAAATCGCGACGTGCTCGCCGCAAAGTTCCTTCGGCTGCCGGTAGAGCAGCGCGGCGGCCGTGCAGATCGCAAGCACGATCGCTCCGCCCACAAGCAATGCTCCGCGGTAACCGTAATGCCAAGCGACGAGCGCAAAGAGCAAACTGCCCAACGCGCCGCCCACGGGCATGCCCGTCTGGCGAATTCCCATCGCCAGGCCGCGCTGTTCTCGCGAAAAGAATGCGAGGATCGCATGCGTGCCGGCCGGATTGCTGGCTGCATTGCCGATGCCGTAGACAAAGACGCAGGCTAGCAGCCAAACATAGTTCGGAAAGATCGCGGCGGCCATCATCGAGCCGCCCATCAGCACGCCCGATTCGAGCAGCATGGCCTTATCGCCGTACCGGTCGCACAGCGTGCCGCTAATGGCGACCGTCAACAGTCCGCCAACGACCATCGCGGTCGCAATCAAGCCGAGCTGTGCGTGCGGCAAGTCAAACGAGCGCCCGACATAGGGGACGAGCGCGCCGATTCCGCCATAGAGCATCGAGCCTGCAATCATCGATAGCGTGAAGAGTGCGAGCGCGAACCAACGCGACTCGCCGCGCGGAGTTAAGAGCACGGTGGGGGCATTCGTCGCGGCCGCGTGGGAATTTTTTTCCGCGGCGAGAATCGGCGAGCACAGACCTATGAAAAAGGCCTTGCAGCAGCTTTTAATCGATCGTCAGCTGGAGATGGCGTTCCAGCCGATCTGGGATCTTCGCGAAGAGCGAGTCCTCGGCTACGAGGCGCTGGCGCGGCCGCCCGCACACTACGGTTTTTCAGGACCCGAACAGCTATTCAACGTTGCGCACGGTTCAAGGATGGTGCACGAGCTTGACGTGCTCTGTTTTGAGGCGGTCGTTCGATCGGTTAAACACATTCCAGCCGACGCGTTACTCTTCGTCAATGTCTCACCGGCCACGCTGGAACATCCCGAATTCGATCCGCGCCGCCTTACCTACGGGATCTCGCGCCGCGGATTCGATCCGAAGCGCGTCGTGCTCGAAGTTACGGAGCGCGCGATCTCCGATGTCGAGCGCGTGGTCGAACGCGCGCTCGCCTTTCGCGAGCTCGGCGTAAAGCTCGCGCTCGATGACGCGGGCGCGGGAAATGCCGGACTTTGGATGTTAAGCATCTTGCCGGTGGACTACATCAAGATCGACGGCTCGATCGTCAATCGCGCGCTCGCCGACAAGACGTGCCGCGCCGTGCTCGCCGGGATTGTCGCAATTGCGCAAGAAACCGAAAGCGTGCTCGTCGCCGAGGGAATCGAAACCGAGGAAGTGCTGCAATTCATCAGCTCGCATGGCACGGGGCCGGGAAATCCAACCGGCAAGATCCGCGCAGTGCAAGGCTTCTTGATAGCCAAACCGGCCATCGCCGGCTCGGTCGATCTCAACGCGGGCGCATTGCGAAACCGGCTAGCGGCTTCCAAACTGACGGCATAAGCACGTCCAGCGCGCTCTCCCACCTAGAGTGTCCGAAATGCGCCGCCCGGTACGACGCAGACGTTCCGCAGCATTTATGCCGCTGCGGATCGCCGCTGGTCGCGCGCTACGATCTTCTTGAAGCGAGCAAAACGTTTACGCGTTCGAACCTGGCGGCACGCGAAGCGTCGCTGTGGCGTTATGCCGAGCTGTTGCCGGTGCGCGATGCGAACAAGCGCATCAGTTTGGGCGAGACGTTTACGCCGCTGCTGCCAATGCGCGCACTCGGCGCGGAGCTCGAACTAGAGCAGCTCTTCGTAAAAGACGAAGGTCTGTTACCGACCGCGTCGTTCAAAGCGCGCGGTGCGGCGGTCGGTGTTTCGCGCGCGCGCGAGCTAGGCGTGAATGCGTTTGCGATGCCCACCAACGGAAACGCCGGCGGCGCATGGGCTGCTTACGGTACGCGCGCCGGAATCAAAGCATACGTAGTCATGCCGCAGAGCGCGCCGGCGATCAACCGGCTCGAGTGCGTTACCGCGGGCGCGCACGTTTGGCTGGTCGACGGCCTCATCAGCGACGCCGGCAAGATCGTCGGAAAAGCGGTAACCGAATACGGACTGTACGACGCTTCGACGTTGAAAGAACCTTATCGCATCGAAGGCAAGAAAACGTTGGGCTTCGAGCTGATCGAGCAGTTCGAATGGAACGTACCCGACGTGATTCTGTATCCGACCGGCGGCGGCGTCGGCCTCATCGGCATTTACAAAGCGATTCGCGAACTGCAAGCGATGGGATTGCTCGAGGAGCGCCTTCCGCGCTTTGTTGCGGTGCAAGCCGAAGGCTGCGCTCCGATCGTTCGCGCGTGGAACGAACACAAGACCGAGTCGGTCTTTTGGGAGGACTCGCACACGATCGCGTTTGGAATCAACGTACCCAAAGCGCTCGGCGATTTCTTGGTGCTCGAAGCCTTATATGAAAGCGGCGGGGCGGCGATCGCCGTCAGCGATGCAAGCATCGTCGCGATGCAGCAGCGCATCGGCCGCACCGAGGGCTTGTTCGTTTGTCCCGAGGGAGCGGCGACGCTTGTTGCCGCGCAAGAGTTACGCCGGCGCGACTGGATCGCCCCGCACGAACGCGTGCTGGCGATAAATACGGGCGCGGGTTTGAAATATCCCGACGTTATGGTTCCGGACTTGCCGTTACTGCAGCGCGACGAAGCGATCCGGATCGATAGCGGTAGATAAGCACTCCGATCAGTGCAACGATAAACGCCTGCACGCCCGGCTGCAGCAGTACGGGTTTGTCCAGCGACGATACGATAATCGAGATCGCGAACCACGTTGAAAAGACCATGATGACGACTCCTGCCGCAATCTGGATCGGGCGGTTGTGTGCGATAGCGGATTCATTGGCGGCGTAAGAATCGGGCGCGGTGCGCGGGAAGAGCAGCATTCCTAATCCCAAGAAGAAGAACACGACCATGCAGGCGAGCACGCGCACGTTTACGCCGAAAACGTACCCCATCGGAATTGATTCGGCGAGGGTAAGCGATCCGAGGACTGCGGCGATCGTCAACGCCAGCACCGGAGTTTGAAAGCGCATGTGCGTGGATGCAAAACGCATAGGCAGCAACCCATCTTGCGCCCACGCGTAAATCCAGCGTGACTGCGCCAGATAGAGCGGCAAGAACGTCTTGATCACGATCAGCGCGACGAACACGTTCATCAGCGACGCCAGCCACGCCGGCATCACCATCCCCAACAAACCGGTCGAGGTCGTGTAGGTCGTAAATTTCATCGCCGAAAGGCCGGCAATCAATTGCCACGGCACCGCGTGGTAGACTGCGAACGCGAACAGCGTATAGATGACCGTGACCAGCGAAACGGCGATGACGACGCCTTTAGAGAGAGCGCGGCGCGCGTCGACCGCTTCGGCGCCGGTTTGCGTGGCCGTCGATAGTCCTAAGTATCCAAAGAACAAGACGGGCAGAGCTGTTCCAAACGCGACCAGCGGACTCACGCGCGTCGCCGGCGCCGCGGCTAGTACGCGTTGCACAGAAACGTGCAGATGGCTTTGCATCGCCAGCGCAAAGGTTTGTGGACTCGTCGAAAATCCATAGCCGATCACGACCAGCGCAACAACGACGACGAAACACATGGCGATGACCGCCAGCGTTCCGGCCAAGCGAACGCCGCGCACGTGTATCAGCCAAATGCCCCACAACAAAACCAATCCAGTCACCACGGTTCCGGCGGTCGAGCCGAGCACTTGCGCTGCGCCGGTGGCGCCCAATGCGTCGCATGCGTTTGCTAAGAATTTCGGCGCCGTGTAAGCCAGCGTTCCTAGCGAACCGCTGACGCCGAACCATGACAAGAACGTCGCCAGAAAACCAAAGAACGGGCTGACGGCCCGCGAGATGATTACGTACTCGCCGCCGGCGCCCACCAACCCCGATGCAAAGAAATAGCGGTAGGCGATCACCGTCACGAAGGTGAGGAGCCCGCCGACGATCATCAGCCACGGGACGAGATCTCCGACGCCAGGCGCGGTTTGCTGGATCTGCGTCGACACGAAAAACAGGCCGGCCGCGATTTCGTTGGTCACGCCGAAGGCGACTACCGACCATAATCCAGCACGCGCCGCAGTTCGGTTTGCGTCTGCATCGCGGTGGGGTTCGTCAAAAAAAACTAAAAAACTACGGAGTCGGTGAAGGTCGCGGACGGCGCATGAAGCCTCCGCGTGGGCCCATCATTCTGTGGCCATGTCCTTCGCCGGTGGCAACCATGAACAGCAGCGCGCCCGCATCGGGCGTGCGGTGCATGCGTTCGCCCCCGCTCGGCATCGGCCGCGGGGACGGCATGTTCGGGTTGGCGGCGCGAAACTTCGCCATCATTTGCTGATGGAACGCGCGCTCTTGTGTCATAAATGATTGCGCGGCGTTAAGGATGGCTTGCTTCTCACCGCTGGATAGCGCCGCATCGAGTTTCTGGATGACCGCGCGCGGATCGGGATTCGCGGATATCGCGAGCTGGCCGACAAGCGATGCTAGTAGATTGCGGTGCGCCGGTGTAAGCACTCCCAAAATTTTTGCTCGCATTTGTTTGTGCAGCGCCTCTTGCTGCTGCATGCTCGCGCGCATCGCGCCGAAATCGGGGCGCGTCCACGGTGCGCCGCTGGGACCCGGAGCCGGCGGTTGGGCCTGTGCGAACACGAGCGCCGGTACCGCCGCAAGCAAGGCAAACAGAACGAGCAGTTTTCTCATAGCTCATTTTTAGGGCTGCTTCCCTGGAATCTGCTGAGAAAGCTCCATTCCATTCGTTTCGGGCAGGAACGCGAGCGCGACCACGACTAGCGCGTAGGCTCCAATTGCGACCGCAGTCATCGCACTGCCGATCGCATAGGACTTCGCGAGCCAGCCGATCAGCCACGGGCCCAGCCCGGCGACTCCCCGTCCCACGTTGTAACAAAAGCCTTGGCCCGCGCCGCGCACGGCGTCGGGATACAGCTCGCTCAAATATGGGCCGAAGCCACTGAAAATTCCCGACGCGAAATACCCAAGCAGCGGTCCCGCGACGATCAACTGCCAATTCGCCGCAACGAAATACAGATAGAGCGGAACCATGATCGCCGAGCAGATCGCAAACAGCGCGAATGTGCGCCGCCGCCCGAAGCGGTCGTTGAAATATCCCGCACTGATATAGCCTGCGAATGCACCCGCGATCACCAGATACAGATACGAGCCGCTCGTGACGGCTGCCACGTGCCGCTGAACCGTCAGATACGTCGGCAGCCAAGTGAACAACGCGTAATACCCCGTTTGCGCGCCGATTGCGAGGAGCGAGGCCAATATCGTCGTGCGAAGAAGCGCCGGTTGAAAGATCTGCGCAATGGTAATGGAGTTTTGCGCGCGAAAGCGCGGTGCGTCGGTTACGTTGCGGCGAATATACAGCAACGCCAGCGCCGGAAGAATTCCCAAGAAGAACAACAGCCGCCATCCGGCGGAAGCCGAAAAGAACGAGAAGACGATTTGGAACGCGATGTTGGCGGCCAGCCAGCCGATCGCCCATGCGCTTTGCACGAGACCGAGATTGCGCCCGCGCCGATCGGCTTGCGACCATTCCGCGATGAGAACTGAGCCGACGGCCCATTCCGCGCCGAATCCGAAGCCTTCGAGGCCGCGCAAGACCGCCAGCTGCGTGTAGTTTTGCGCCAATCCGCACAAGAACGTGAAGAGCGCGTACCAGGCAATCGAGATCATCAGCGCGCGCCGCCGCCCGATCCGGTCGGCGAGGCTGCCCATGGTCATGCCGCCTACCGCGCTGGCCACGAGCGTGTAGGTCGCGAGCAATCCGCCCGCCGACGTGTTCAGGCCGAAGCTCACGAGAATCGCCGGCAGAGCATAGACGTAAAGATAGAAGTCGAAGGCGTCCAAGCCCCAGCCCAAACCCGAAGCCCACATAGCGCGCCGCATCATCGCGGGAACGTTCGCCGCAAGCTCAGAAACGCGCCTACATGACCGACGCACAACGGCTCGCGCAGGCGCTCAATCCGCTCACGAAGATGCCGCAGTTCTCCTATACCAAAGCGCGCGCCGCGGCGCGCAGTGAACCGGCGGTGAATTGGCCTGCGACCAAAGCTCGGAACGAAGATTTCAATCCAGAAGTGGACGGCTGCGAATCATTCGTAATGGCCGACGGCACGGTCTGCGAATGGGTGTCCGGGCAGCAACGCTACGCGGCGCGTTAAAAGAGCAGCGTTGAAAACTCACCGACCTGCGTAAAACCAAGCTTTGCGTACAATGCAAGTGCCGGTGCGTTGAAATCGTTCACATACAGCGATAACGCCGGGTGTTTTTTTAGCAGCAGATCGCAGATACCGTAGAGTGCGCCGAAGCCGAGACCGCGGCGGCGGAAATCCGGCGGCGTCCAAGTGCCTTGCAGCTGCAGCGTGCGCTGACTGTACGGACCCTCGCTGCAATAAAAACACACACGCTCTTCTATCTCGCCGACCCACCACGCGCCGCGCTCCACCGACGCGCGGACGTTGGCGTCAAACTCGGCCGAGCCCGCGCGCGGATCGTAGCCCAGCTCCTCGCGAATCATCGCTGCGGAGTTAGACGCGACGGACTCCCATTCTGCCGGCCGCGCTGCGCGCACCGAAACGCCGTTCAACCCTCCGCGCAACGTTTTGCGATCGACCGCCAGCAATGGTTGGCTTTCACGCACCAGCCGCGGCGCAGCATGACGATGCGCGACGCGATCCCAATAGCGCTCGACTGTTTTTCGCGGACCGACGATCATGCGTTCGAACGTCGTGTCGCTGTTTATCCCAGCGAACGCGTGGATAGCGCGCTCGTCTTGCGCGGCGAGAACGACATGAGCGCTGAAAAATCCCACCCCTTCGATGCGCGAACCGTCGGTGTAAACCTGGATTTTAGAGCGAAGAGAAGCAGCTTTCTGCGAAGCGATCGTCCAGCTGAGAAAAACGTTTTCGTAGGGCGATCGATCGAGATAGGCGAGGGCGGCTGCATCGTCCGTTCGGCGGATGCGCCGAACGCCGGGCCCGGTTAGGTCAGCTTCACTATGAATGTCGGTTTGCTCGTAGGCTGTTTGCTGCCGCCTTCGGGCTCCATGCTGACCGCAACCTCGGCTACTTGCGAAGCTTGGGTCGGAACGTGTATGACGGCAATTCCCTTGCGATCGGGCATGAAAGTAACCGACGGCGTCATCTTCGCGGCACCCTTGCGCATAATCCACGCCTGGTACACTTTGCCGCGCGGCGGGGTGCCCATCGAATCCATCGCAATATAGAGGCGGTTGCCGTGCCGCACTACCTCACCGTCCTCAACTGCGTAATGCTGCGAATCCGATGACGTAAGGTCGACCAGTTCGGTGTTCTGGGCAGCGACCTGCCGCGTCAACATCTTGGCGTGCGTTCCGAGCTGCGCGACTTGCGCCTCCGTTTGATGCAACTCTTCATTTAAAGAGATGTTGAAGGCGGTCGTGATGAGCGCAACCGCAAGGCACGCTGCCGCGACCGCGTAGGCGGGCCACACGATCGGCCGGACCGCGCGCATCTCGCCCACATTGGACAAACGCGTCGGGACGCTGCGGCGAACTTCATCCATGATTCGCGTTTTTAGCCGCGGATTCGGAACGACGGCTCCGCTTGCGGCATCGGGACATGCTTCGGCTGAATACGCAACGGCGTCGACCGCAGGTTTGAGCCGGCGGTATTCGGCCGCGCATTCCGCACAGCTCGCCAGATGCTCGCGCACGGCTCGCGCTTGTTCGCGCGGCAGCGCGCCGAGTGCATAGACGGCTACGTCTTCAAGCATCGCATCGTGGCCGTTCATACAGCTACCGTACCCTCGAGCGCGCTGCGCAACTTACCGAGGCCCGTCCGGATGCGGGTTTTTATCGTGCCGAGCGGGGTGCCGGTGCGCCGCGCAATCTCCGCGTGCGTAATGCCGCCGAAAAAACCGAGTTCGATCGGTTCGCGCTGTTCGGCGGGCAGCTGCGCGATAGCGCGGCGCACCTGCGCGGCGTCGATCTCGGAGAACACGCGCTCCTCGAGAAGGTCGCTGTCGGGCATGGCTTCGCTCAGCTCGGTTTCCGAATGCGACTTGCGGCGCACGATGTCCAGTGCCTGATTGCGCGCGACGCGCGCGATCCAGCCGCCGAAGTTGCCGCCATCGAAACGTTCGGGCGCGCTCCACAGTTTGAGGAAAACGGTTTGCGTGACGTCTTCGGCAACGGCTGCTTCCCCCACAATGCGGAAGGCGATGCCGTACACCAAGCGGTGATACGCATCATAGAGAGATTCGAACGCGGCCGCGTCGCGCGTCCGCACGCGCGACATGAGCCGGGCTGCGTTTTCCAAGGCCTTTTGGTTCGCTTCAATGGGAGGTTCCCCCGGTCTGGTAACGGCGCGGCGGGCTTCGTGGATTGGGATGTCGTAGGTCCGGGCGATGAACGCATTGGAAGAAATCCGCGCCGAAATTCCGAATTTTCCGGGCTGCGAAGGCGAGATGGAATGCCGCCTGTCGGACGAGCAGGTTCGCTCCTATGTTGGAGAACGGCTCGCGAGCATAGACGGAAGCGCGCTATCGCCTGACGAAAAAGCGCTTTACGACAGCTTGATGTTCCGTTCCGAGTTCATGAATCAAGAGGCATTCCGGATCTTCGACGAAGATCGCAACGAAAACCGGATCACCGCAGTGATCGAGGCAGACGCCGCGCTGGTCGCCGCCGCGAAAAATCTCAACTCGACGGACGGCAAACTAGGCGACACGTTTAAAGCGATCGGCGAGGCGTTCGACCGCCGCGACGCGGCGATGTCGCAGCCGTAAGATGATCCTGCTGGCAGCGATGCTCTCGCTGCACCTGCTGCCACAGCCTCGCAGCATTGCAATTCATCAATGCGCGTCGCCGATTAGCTTGCAAAGCTCGCTAACCGTTCCTGATAATTTCGATCGTGCTGCGTTAGATGAGATTAACCAAAGATGGATCGCTTTGGGCATTCCACCGTTGAGACTCGCGCCAAAGTATCCGGCCTTGCCACGAAATGTTGTGCCGGCGCCTGAGACTCGGCTCGGGCCGGATGTTAATGTGGAGCACGTGGCGTTAGCCCCGCAGAGCTATCGGTTGATCATCCTGGGGAATCGGATGATACCGCTGTTCAGTGGCGGTTTCACGATCCAAGCCGGAGACTCTGACGGCGTGTTCTATGCCGCCATGACGCTCGCGCAATTGCCGCAGCGGGTGAACGGCAAATGGGTTTTGCCATGCGTTGACATCAGCGACGCACCAGCGCTGAAGTGGCGCATCTTGAGCGACGACGTGTCGCGCGGGCCGCTTCCGAACATGCTCTACTTTAAAGAACGCATTCGCACGATCGCGGCTTTCAAGATGAACGGCTACTCGCCGTACATGGAGCATGTTTTCGTCGATCCGCGCAATCCGCTGCCGGCGCCGCTCGACGGCATTACGCCGGCGCAGTTGCATGAGCTCACGGTTTACGCGAAACGCTATCACGTTACGTTCATCCCCGATCAGCAGACGTTTGCGCATATGCACGGGACGCTGGCGGTCGAGAAATATGCAAGCGCTGCCGAGTTTCCGCACGATTTTCTGCTCAGTCCGGCGTCGCCGCTTTCATTAGAGTATCTGACGCAGCTGATTCGCGACGAACTCGCCGCGGTCGGGCGGCCTACATTCTTTCACATCGGCTCGGACGAAACATCGGTGCTCGGCCAGGGCCAAAGCCACGCGTTGGTTGCCCAGCGCGGCTTGAGCCAGGTGTATGCGGAGCACATCCGTCAGATGAACAGCATCATCGCGCCGTCCGGCGCGCGCATCATGCTTTGGGACGACGGCATCGAAAACGATCCGGCGATCATGGGCATGATTCCGAAGAATGCCGTCGTCGTGAACTGGCACTACGGCACCGAGAAGAGCTTTCTCAAGTACATCAACTTGATCGCGTCGGGCGGCCTTGCGCAGATGGTGGCGCCGGGCGCCAACAATTGGAATCAAATCTACCCGGACATCCGGGCCGCGCTCGTGAACGAGCAGCGGTTTATCGACGAAGGCAAGGCCTCACGTGTTTTGGGGCTCTTCCAAACCGTGTGGCACGATGACGGCGAATCGCTGTTCGAGGCGACGTGGTATCCGGTGCTGTATTCTGCCTCGAGCGCATGGGAGAAGCGCTCCGTCGATCCCGCGAGATTCCAATCGGATTTTCCGGGCGCGTTTTTTGGAGTCGACGATTCGCGGTACGGGCGCGACATTGCGGAGCTGACGGACGTGCAATCGCGCATGGCCGATTCATACGATTATTCGAGCGATTATTTGTTTTGGGTCGATCCCTTCGATCCGCGGGCTGACGTGCACATGGCGAAGCTCGACCTGCGGGCGCTGCGTTTAGAAGCGGAAGATGCCGAGCAGCATTTGTTGCAGCACGCGCCGCCGCTGCATGCGAATGCCGCGCGCGTCATGTTCCTGGCCGCGCGCAAATACGATTTCATCGGGCGAAAATTTCAAGCGGCTCAGGAAGTGCGCGATTACTATGCCGAGGCGCAAGCCCGCGCCGGCCAGCCGCATTCGCCCACCGGGCGCGACTTGTTGTGGTGCAAATACTGGTTTTGGGAACTGCGCGACCGATATGAAGAGATAAAGCCGCTCTACGCAGCCGCGTGGCGGTATGAAAACAGGGAAAGCCATTTGGCCAGCAACTTGCGGCGATACGACGTAGCCGCCCAACTCAACATCGAACGCGCTGATCGTTTTTACGACGTGACGCTCGATTACAACGCCGGCAAACCGCTCCCGCCCCTCGATGCCATCCTAGGCTCCACGCCGTGATCACTCCGCTCCTCATCCTCGTCGTCTTTCTGATATTCGCCGCGCTAATGTACACGCGCAAGATTCCCGCCTTGCTTGCAGTGCCGGCGATGGCGGTCATCATGGCGCTGGTCGCGGGCGTGCCACTTGCTGGAGTCGGTACGATCGTCGTGACGGGCGCATCGGCGCTCGCGCCGGTGTACGTCGCGGTGATCTTCGGTGCGCTGCTCGGGCGCGTCACCCTGGATTCCGGCATTGCGCGCAGCATCGTGAATTTCGCGGCGGAGTTCGGCGGCGAGCAGCCGCTGGCGGTTGCCCTCGCGCTGAGCGCCGTTGTAGCCCTGCTGTTCGTTTCGCTCTCCGGCTTGGGAGCCGTGATCATGGTCGGATCCATCGTGCTGCCGATCATGATGACGATCGGCGTGCCGCGGAAGATTGCGGCGACGATGTTCCTGATGGCCTTTGCGCTCGGCTTCATCTTTAACATCGTTAACTGGAAGTTTTACACCCAGTACTTTGGCGTCAACCAGCAGCAGATGTACGGCTACGCGATCGACTTGGCCGCCATCGACCTGATCGCGCTGCTCGTTTACGCCGTCGTTTCGTTCCGGAGCGCGCGCGGTTACGCCACGTGGGCAGTCCGTGCGAAGGAAGAACCGCAAGCCCGTCCCGTACCGGCGTATGCGCTGATCACACCGATTCTGCCGATCGTACTGTACTTCGCGCTGCATTTGGACCCGATACTGGCGTTTGCAATCTCGGCGATCTATGGCGTGCTCACGACGCGGCCGGCGCAAGCCATTCAAACGCTTACGGCGGCTGCGATTCGCGGGCTCGAAGACGTTGCGCCGGCGATCGTGCTATTCATCGGCATCGGGATGCTCTTCACCGCGACCCACGCCCCACAATTCGTTGCGGCGCTGCATTCGCTCGCTACGTCGCAGAGTTTGCGCAACCCGTTCGTGTATGTCGCCATCTTTGGAATTCTGAGCCCGCTCGCGCTCTATCGCGGGCCGCTCAACCCGTTCGGCATCGGTATCGCGGTGTTTACGGTGCTCCTTTCTGGGCACGTGCTGCCGCCGGTCGTGCTGGTTGCGGCGATCATGGCGGTCGTGCAAGTGCAGAACGTTTGTGACCCAACCAATACCGCCAACGTCTGGATCGCGAATTTTACGGGCGTACAAATCGTAGAGATCACGAAACGGACGCTGCCCTACCAAGTCGCCGTTGCGATCGTTGCCTGTATTGTGGTTGTAACGTCCTCGCCGCATTTGTTCGGCGTGCAGCCATTCGTGGCGGCGATTCCCGCGGCGAGCGCGCAGGAGCTCTACCCGCCCGGAATGTTTGCGGGCGCATCCGCAGCCCGCCGCATTGCGGTGGGCGCCGACGGGTCGCCGGATGCGCAAACGGCCGTGCGCGCGATTGTGGACGCGTTGCGCGGCGCGCCGCAGCTGCAAGTCTTCGCGCAGCAAGACGATCCGAATGCGGCCGACTGCAGCACAAAGCGTTACGCAGCTTACGTGAACGCGACATCCACGCGCTTTACGCTCATCGGGGGAACCGACGTCGATATCGGCGTGCAGCTGTTCGATTGCGGCGGCTGGGAAGTCGCCGAATGGCACGACCACGCCGTCTTTTCACAACCGTCGCAACAAGATGTTACGCAGCTTGCCCAGCAAGGCGTGAGCCGTCTGCTCGATTGGACCCGCGCGAATCCGCAGCGCTGGCAGAATCTGCAAGAGCGCGGCCTGGCGTACGCGCCGGGCGATTCGCCATCATATTACTACGCGCTCTACAAGACCGTCGACGGAAACATGCGTGCGTACGTCCGCGCCGGCGGACCGGCGTACGCGGCCGGGATGCGCACCGACGACATCGTGGACAAACTCGACGGGTTGGATTGGTGGATGTACGGCACGTATCAAACGCAAGCGCGTGCCTACGACGGAAAGCCGCACTCATTCCAGCTCGAGCGTTCGGGCTCGACCATCGCCGTGCAACTCGGCACGCCTTTCACGACATGATCGATCGCCCGACCGAGCGCTTCTCGCCGCGCGCCGGAGCGTACGCGTCAAACCGCCCGGGCTACCCGCCTGAGGCGCTGGATGCATTGCTCAACGGTTTGGGGCCGCCGGCGAAGCTGACGATCGCCGACATCGGCGCGGGAACCGGAATTGCATCGCGGCTGCTCGCCGAACGCGGCGCAACCGTTTTCGTGGTCGAGCCCAATCATTCAATGGCCGAACAGGCCGAACCGGATCCTCGCATAGAGTGGATCGACGGAACGGGTGAAGATACGCACCTTCCCTCGAAGTCCGTCGACGTTGCCGCAGCATTTCAAGCCTTCCACTGGTTCGAGCCGGAAGCAGCGATCGATGAATTCCGCCGCATCAGCTGCCGGCGAATCGCGCTCGTGCAATACGAGCGCGACGAAAGCGAGCCATTCGCGGCGGCGTATGCCGGACTCGTCCGGCGCTATACATTAGACGACACCGAGGCGCGCCGCGCAAGAGCGTTGACCGCCTTTGCGAAGCTCGCGAGCTCCGGTTGTAAGCGAAGCGAGTATCGTTACGCGCAAACGTTGAGCAACGAGCAATTGCTTGGGCGGGTGGCGTCGACGTCGTACTTACCCAACGAGGGTGCGGCGGCCGAGGATTTGCGAAGGGCTGCCATTGAGTTGTTCGACCGGTTCGCCCAAGACGGCAAGGTTTCGCTTGCAATGGTCTGCTACGTACTGGTTGCCGATGCGTAAACTTCGTCTCGGTGTGGACGTCGGCGGCACATTCACAGACGTGGTGGCGATCGATGCGGAAAGTCGCGAAGTGATCGCGCGCGTCAAGATTCCGACCACGCACACTGCGGCCGCGGGCGTAGCGGCCGGGATCGTCGACGGCATCGCGCGGCTGCTCTCCGAGAGCGCGATCGATCCCGATGAAGTATCGTTCATCGCGCATTCCACGACGCAGGCCACCAATGCGCTGCTCGAAGGCGACGTCGCACAAGTCGGCGTGCTCGGATTGCTCGATGGCCTCGGAGCTCTGGCGCGCTTACAGATGCGTTTCGGACCATTGCAGTTGGCGCCGGGGCTGCCGTTCGAACCGAAATTTGCGTTTGCTTCGGCGCACGATCGCAACAGCATGAAAGAATCCGTCGGCGTGCTGAAACAAAGCGGCGCCGAAGTGCTCGCCGCGACGCAAGCGTTTTCAGTCGATCGGCCACAAGGTGAGAACGACGCGGTCGCGATCGCAACGGACGCGGGGCTCTTCGCCACCAGCAGCCACGACGTCAGCACGATGTACGGTCTTCGCGCGCGCACGCGAACGGCGGCGATCAACGCTGCGATACTGCCGAAGATGGTGCGTACCGCGCGCATGACGGCCAGCGCGGTACGCGAAGCCGCCATCAACTCGCCGCTCATGGTGATGCGCAGCGACGGCGGCGTGATGGACGCGCGCGAAATGGAACGCCGTCCGATTCTCACGCTGCTCTCCGGTCCGGCAGCCGGCGTCGCCGGCGCTTTGCTGCACGAAAACGTGACCGACGGAATTTTTATCGAAGTCGGCGGAACGAGTTCGGATTGTTCGGCGATTCGCGCGGGCATGCCGCAGATGCGCCCGGCGCGCGTGGGCGGTCATCGCACGATGCTGCGCACGCTCGACGTGCGCACGCTCGGGATCGCCGGCGGCAGCCTCATGCGCGCCACGAGCGAAAAAATCATAGATGTCGGACCGCGCTCGGCGCATATCGCGGGTCTGAGCTACGCGTGTTTTATGGAACCGGAAGCAATCGACGGTGCGGTCTTCGAACGGTTTCGTCCGAGCGTGCACGATTCGGACGATTACGTCGCACTGCGCGGGCGCGACGGCGCGCTTATCGCCGTCACGCCGACGTGTGCCGCCAATTTCTTGGGATACGTGCCGGCCGGAACATTCGCGCGCGGCAACGCAGAGTCGGCCGGAAAAGCTCTGGCGATACTGGGAGCACATTTTGGGACGTCGCCGGAGGCGTTGGCGCGCGACGTGCTCGATATTGCATCCTCGAAGATCATCGCCGCCATCGACGAGTTGATCGCCGACTACGAACTGGATCGTGAAACGCTTGTTGTGGTCGGCGGCGGAGGCGGCGCGGCAGCGCTCATTCCGTACGCGGCGAAGCGCACGGGGCTGGATTTTCGGCTCGCGCGCGATGCCGAAGTGATTTCGCCCATCGGCGTGGCGCTCGCGCTCGTGCGCGAAGTCGTCGAACGCACGATCGTCGATCCGTCGCCCGAAGATATTCTTCGCATCCGCCGCGAGGCGCAAGACGCCGTCATTGCAGCGGGAGCTTCTCCCGAAGGCGTGGAGACGGTCGTCGAGATCGACTCGCAGCGAAACATCGTGCGCGCGACGGCGTCCGGGGCGACGGAGCTGGCCGAAACAGCCGCGCACGGTGTGTTGGACGAAGAAACGCGGCTGGCGGCGGCGGCGCGTTTGATGCGCGCAGCCATTTACGACGTTCGCGCGGTGGCTCGCACGCCCGGGCTGACCGTTTATGGATCGGGGAGAACGCTGCGTGTGCTCGACCGTTCCGGCGTCGGCCGGCTGACGCTGCGCGACGGGATGGTGCGCGTCACGGCCGCGGGCTGCGCGGCCGAAGACTTGCGCGACGCAATCGAAGACGCGACGGCGTTCGGCGACGTCGGTCGCGCTACGCCGAGCCTGTATGTTTTGCACGGCGCCCGCATCGCCGATTACAGCGGCCTGCTTTCAGCAGACCAAGCGGTCGCGCTCGCCGAAGAAGAACTTGCCGGCCGCGAACCGGACGCGCCGGTTCTCATCTTAACTTCACGCCGTCCGGCGTAACCTAAACCCGCCGGGGCCGATAACTAATGGTATGGCGCACGTAACGATCGAAAACAATTCGGTTACCATCGAACTCTCGACGATGGACAAGCTATGGGCGACGCACGGCTCGCTGAAGATCCCGCTCTCCCATATCACCCTGGCGAGCGTCGAGGATGAAAACGGCTGGGATTTCTGGTGGCGCAAGATTATCGGCACGACCGCGCCCGGATTAAAAACAGCCGGCACGTTTTTTACCGACGGCGGCTTAGCGTTCTTGGATTTCGGAACCGGGCGGAACTGCCTCGTGCTGCAAACTGCGCACGAGACTTACAAGACGGTGATCGTTCAAACCGGCGATGATCCCGACCGCATTGCGGCCGAGATCAATCGCCGGATAGGGAGAGCCTAGTTAACTCGAGGCTGCCGCGGCGCGACTCCGCCCTCGGCCAATTGCAACGCGACCGTGCTCTTTTTCCGCCCGTAAAAGGCGTAGAACAGTAATCCGATCACGAGCCAGACCAAGAACCCGAGCCAAACCAGCGGGAAGAAGCCCCAGACGAGCGGGTTGCCGTTTCGCAGGAAGTAGATCAGTCCGAGTGCGGTAACCGCCGACAGAATCGGAATGACATAAGGCCCCAGCGGAAGGGTGAACGAGCCCAACAGCTCCGGATGGCGCTTACGTAATATCGGAACCGAAAGCGAGACCAACACGAACGCGATGAGCGTTCCCATGTTCGTCAGCGATCCGAGAATTCCGATGGGGAAGAGCGCGCCTGCCGCGGCGATGAGAATTCCGAAGAATATCTGCGAGAACACCGGCGTGCGCCACGTCGGATGCAGTTTCACGAAGCTGGGTGGAATGAGTCCGTCGCGCGACATTGCATAGAAGATGCGAGTCTGGCCGTACATCATCACTAGCAAGACCGTCGTCAGGCCGGCAATTGCGCCGAATGAAATGATGACGCCCGCCCACGCTAGGCCGACGCTATTCAGCGCGAAAGCTACCGGGAAGGCGACGTTTAGCGTGTTGAATGGCACCATTCCGTTGAGAATCGCGACGACGATGATATAGAGCACGGTGCAGACCGCTAAACTCATCAGGATGCCGAACGGCAAATCCTTGCCGGGATTCTTAGCTTCCTCAGCCGTTGTCGAGACGGCATCGAACCCGATATATGCAAAGAAGATGAACGCGGCGCCACCGAGCATGCCGCCCCATCCGAACGGGAAGAAGCCGCCGGCGCCCGTCGTCGGGCCGGGCGGAAGATGATAGTTGGCCGGGTTGATATGCCCGACACCGATCGCGATGAAGAACAGCACGATCAGCACTTTGATCGCAACGATCCACGCGTTGACGGTGCCGGATTCTTTCGTACCACGCACCAGCAAGGCTGTAATAAGCAAGATAATTA
This sequence comes from Vulcanimicrobiota bacterium, assembly GCA_003140855.1. Taxonomy (GTDB): domain Bacteria; phylum Vulcanimicrobiota; class Vulcanimicrobiia; order Vulcanimicrobiales; family Vulcanimicrobiaceae; genus Rubrimentiphilum. The sequence continues at coordinate 14,078 of PLLF01000064.1, read as the reverse complement.
CAGCCGCAGGCACGTTCATAATCCCGGGAGTCGCGTCCCAATGGCTGTGCTGCCAAGCTTGCGGAATATTCCAGATGTGCAGCGTGTGAAGAATGTACGTAAAGTATCCGGACCAGCCGACGCTAACGGTTGAAGCGCCGAGCGCGTATTCGAGCACCAAGCTCCAGCCGATGATCCAAGCTAAGAATTCGCCCAGCGTCGCGTATGTGTAGGTGTATGCGCTCCCGGAGATCGGAACTTTGCTCGACACTTCGGCATAACAGAGCGCGGCGAGCGCGCTGACGACGCCGGCCACGATAAACGAAACGGTGAGCGACGGGCCCGCACGTGTCGCCGAAGCAACGCCGGTCAACACGAAGATGCCGGTGCCGATGATCGCGCCGATGCCCATGGCGGTCAAAGCCCAAGGTCCGAGCGACCGTTTTAGCCCCTGGTCTGTGTTGGCGCCTTCGGCAAGAATGGTTGCGAGCGGCTTGATGCGTGATAACATGCCGAGCCGTTTACCCCCTTGCCTTGCTACTCCCTGTAGCCGGAGGCCGCACGTGCGCGTCGAAGGCCGCGACGAGTGAAAGAGTACGACGTTTTGGTCGTCGGCGGCGGCAACGCCGGTTGCGCCGCAGCGATCGCGGCGGCGCGTCATGGTGCAAGCACGATGCTTGTCGAGCGCTACGGATTCTTGGGCGGCACCGCAACCGCCGCAATGGTTGGGCCGTGGATGACCTTTCACACTCCTTCGACAAGCTTAGGACAGGCTAAACGCATCGTCGGCGGCATCGCGCAAGAGATCGTCGATCGTCTCGTACGAATGGGCGGCTCGCCCGGCCATCTGCACGATTCTTCCGACTACGTTCCGACGATCACGCCCTTCGATCCGGAGATCCACAAAGCGCTGCTCTTCGACATGATGCAAGAAGCCGGCGTACATTTGCTGCTGCACGCGTATTTCTTGCGCTCGCTAGTGCGGCACGCTCACGAAGAAAACCCCGAAGTCGAAGGCGCTGTCTTTGCCACGGTTGCCGGCGAGCGCGAATATCGTGCGCGCATCACGATCGACGCAACCGCCGATGCATACGTGGCCGCGTCAGCGGGCGTTGAGACGCAGCAAGGCGACGAGCGCGGACGCGTGCAGCCGGCGACGCTAATTTTTCGAATAAGCCACGTCGATCTTGCGAAAACCGCCGCGTACGTACGGATGCATCCCGATCAGATGCGCACATCTTTGAAGACGCACGAACGAACCGCTCCGGCGTTAACGGCGGTGGCCGGTCTCTACGATCTGTGGCATGCAGCGCAAGCCAACGGCGATGTGAACATTCCGCGTGAGGTCGTCTCGTTTTTCATCTCGCCCTATCCCGACGAAGTGACCGTGAACATGACGCGCGTCGTGGATATCGACCCGCTCGATCCCGACGACTTGACGCGCGCCGAAATCGCGGCGCGCGGTCAAGCGATGCAACTCTTCGCTTTTTTTCGCAAGAGCGTGCCGGGGTTCGAAAACGCGCGCATCGCGGCAACTGCGACGCAGATCGGCATTCGCGAATCGCGCCGCATAGTCGGTATGTACACGCTCACGCGCGACGACGTGCTCCAAGCCCGCCATTTTGAAGACGCCGTCGCGCGCAGCGCCTATCCGATCGACATTCACAATCCATCGGGGACGGGCACGCAAACACACCGCTTGCGTCCGGGCGAAAGTTACGAAATTCCGTATCGCTGTTTGGTTCCGGCGCATGTCGACCGGCTGCTCGTGGCCGGCCGCTGCATCTCGACCACGCACGAAGCGCTGGCGTCCACGCGCCTGACGCCGACCGTGATGACGCTGGGCCAAGCCGCCGGCACGGCGGCGGCGCTTGCGCAAAAAGATCGCTTGCAGTTGCGTAATCTGGATACGGCGAAAATCCGCGCCGCATTGACGCGCGACGGCGTCATCTTATGAAGATCGAATTCGCGGATCTCGGCGACTGGGGCGATGCGGAATTGCGCTCCGAATACGATCCGCAAGGGCCCGTCATCCGGATAAATTTCCGCGTGGCGGACAGGCTATCGCCCGAAGAGCGCTCCGCATTCGTGAAACGTGCGATCGCGCACGAAATGTACCATCATCTCGAACACCTCGGGGAGATTCCCGTGATTGCGGATCGCACGGCGCGCGAAGCGGCAGCTTCTGAATGAAGCTCTTTGGTGGGATCGATGCGGGGCAGAGCGGCACGGTCGCGGTCATCGGTGACGAATCGGGACGCATACTTGGGCGCGGTGAAGCCGGTGCAGCCGACGAGATCGGGCAAGATCCCCATTCTACGCGTTTGCGCGACGCGTTGCGGTCGGCATACGACAAGGCCGCGGCTGCGGCGAAATTGCCGGCAGACGCACGTTGCACGCGGATCGTCGCGGGAATCAGCGGATATGAAGGCCGTGTTTATGGACGCGCCCCGGAGCTGCCGTGCGATGAGCTCGTGTTGCTGCACGATGCAGTGATCGCGCATGCCGGCGCGTTCGAAGGCGGCCCGGGAGTCGTGGTGATCGCCGGAACCGGATCGGTCGCCTACGGCCGCAACGCGCGCGGCGAAACCGTTACCGTCGGCGGGTGGGGATATCTGTTCGGCGACGAGGGAAGCGCGTTCTGGTTTGCGCGCCGCGCGATCGAAGACGCGATCCGCGATGAGGATTCCGAAAAGAAAAATCCCGCGGCAGATGCGCTGTTGAAACATTTCAACTGCCCATCTCTGCACGCGCTGGTACGCTCGTTCTACGCGGGAGAAATCTCGCGAACGGCATTCGCGCACTTTGCCCGAGCGATGATCGAAGCTGGAGCCGGAGCCGGCGACGCTTCCGCGACGCGTTACGTACAGCAAGCCGCGCAGGCCTTGGCAGATCTCGCCGTGCGCACGATGGCGCGCGCCGGGATGCAGTCCGGACCACTCGCATTTTTGGGCGGCATGACGAAAGGCGCCGTTATGAAAGACGCGATCGCGAGCGCCGTGCGTGAAGCGGCGCCCGGCGCGCAGCAAGTCGAGCCGCTCGCGGATGCGGCAGCCGGCGCATTGCTTTTGGCGCGCACACGATGAGTACGAATCGCGATCTGCTCGATCGGCTGCGCGGTGGTTTGATCGTTTCGGTGCAAGCGCGGGCCGGATCGGCTCTCGACGATCCGGTCGTATTGGCAGCGATGGCGGGCGCTGCAAAGGCGGGCGGCGCCGTGGCGTTGCGGATTGCCGGCGAAAAAAATATACAAGAGATTCGCACGCGCGTCGATTTGCCCGTGATCGGCATTGTCAAGCGCGAGTATCCCGGCTACGAACCATACATTACGCCGACGCTGCGCGAGGTCCAAGAGATTCTGAAGTGCGGCGCTCAGATCGTCGCGTTCGATGCGACCGCTCGTCCGCGGCCCGGCGGCCTCGGCATTGCGGAAATCGTCGGCGCCGTTCAGCAGGCGGGCGCGCTCGCTATGGCCGACTGCGCTCAGCCCGCCGATGGAGTCGCCGCGCAGGCCGCCGGCGCCGATATTATCGCCACGACTCTCTGCGGCTATACGAAGGAAACGGCCGGTTGCGCGCTTCCGGCGCTGGAGCTGGTGCGGCAGTTCCGCGAATTGGATGCCTTCGTCATCTGCGAAGGCGGAATTCATTCGCCGGCGCAAGGGGCGGCGGCGCTCGATGCCGGCGCGGGCGCGGTCGTTGTGGGAACGGCCATTACAAATGTAGAGTGGCTCACCGGGGAGTATGCCCTCGCCCTTCAAAGGTCGTCGCGCGCGTAGGACGCGCTTTCCTATAATCCTAATAGGCTTATCCGGCTACTTTGGAGAGTTACGAACCTTTGCCTGAAAACAGGGACCCGGTCGTTCACCTCGATCGCCAATTCTGGATCGTCACCGCGGTCCTCGCGGTGCTGGCTGCGCTTTCGATTCTCTGGTGGATCTGGGCGCCGATTACCAGCATCATGCCCGAAGCCGTCGACAAGGCGCAGGAGATCGATGCGCTGTTCCGCTTCCTGGCAGCTTCCGGCAGCGCGCTCTTCATCTTCGTTTGCGGTTACGTGCTGTATTTTTCGCTGGCGTTTCGCCGCCACGCGGGCACGCCGGAGAATGCCGTCGGCATTCAGATTCACGATAACAACAAGCTCGAATTTTGGTGGACCGTCGGCCCGACCGTCTTCGTGGTGCTGATGGCGATTTTCAGCATCCGCATTTGGTACGGCATCGAAATCGCGCCCGGCAACACGCTGGTGGTCGAAGCGATCGGCCATCAATGGTATTACACGTTCCGTTATCCCAACGTCAATGGCGAAGTTAAAGAAATGCATTTGCCGCTGGGGCAGCCCGTCACGCTGCACGTGACCTCGGGCGACGTCATCCATTCGTTTTGGATCCCGGACATGCGCCTCAAACAAGACATGGTGCCGGGCCTGATCAACACGATGGAGTTCACGCCGACGAGGCCCGGAAAATACGAGATCATCTGCACGGAATTTTGCGGCATGTTCCACGGCGACATGCACAGCGGCACGAAAGAAAACCCCGCCTACGTCTACATAGATCAGCCGGCACAATACGCGGCATGGTACGCGCGCATGGAGCGCCAGCAGGCCAACGCCAGCAACGCTATCACGGCGCCGGCTAGCAATCAGTTGAAACTCGCCGGCGGCGACCCGCAGGCCGGTGCGAAGATGTTCGCGACGAAATGCTCGGCGTGCCACGCGCTCGGCCCCTTCGATCAGCGTATCGTTGGGCCCGGATTGAAAGGCGTTCTCTACGACCCGGCGCATCCGCAACTCGTGGACGGCGACCAAGCCACGCCGGAAAACGTCGCGAAGATCATAGAAAACGGATATAAAGGCAGCATGGGGCAGATGCCCAACCAGACGGCTAACGCCCTGAGCAACAAAGACATCGTGAATCTCGTCGCTTACTTAAAAACACTGAGGTAACCCGAAGCAAGATGGCAGCAACAGCAGTACACGCGGGCGGAGGACTCGCCGACCACATTCATCCGGAGCCGCAGGGCTTTGTCCGGAAGTACGTCTTCTCGATCGATCACAAGATCATCGGGATCCAGTACATGATCACGGCGTTTCTTTTCATGATCCTCGGTGGAATGCTCGCCGAACTCATTCGCGTACAGTTGATGAAGGCCAGCGGCGGCCTGATGACGCCCGAGACGTACAACGAAGTCTATTCGATTCACGGGTCGACGATGGTGTGGCTCGTCATCATTCCGCTGCTCACCGGCGGTTTCGGCAACCTGATCTTTCCGGTGCAGATCGGCGCCCGCGACGTCGCTTTTCCGTGGCTGAACATGCTGAGCTTCTGGATCTTTCCGGTCGCCGGATTGATGCTGTATGCCTCGTTCTTGATGGGCGCGCCGACCGCGGGCTGGACGGAATACCCGCCGATGTCGCTGCAAGGCCAGGCCGGGACGTCGATGTGGGCGGCTGCGATCTTTTTGATCGGCGTCAGCTCGACCATGACCGGCATAAACTTCCTGGTCACGATCTTAAAGATGCGCGCGCCCGGGATGACGTACACGCGCATGCCGCTCTTCGTGTGGGGTCAGTTCGTCACCGCGCCGCTGCTGATGATCGCCACCACGGCGCTCGGAGCCGCGCTCGCCGCACTGTTCATGCAGCGCGAATTCGGCGTCGCGTTCTTCGATCCGGCGCGCGGCGGCAGTCCGTTGCTGTGGCAGCACATGTTCTGGTTCTACTCGCATCCCGCAGTCTACATCATGATTCTACCGGCCTTCGGCATGATTTCGGAGATCTTGCCGACGTTTGCGCGCAAGCCGATCTTCGGCTACAAGATGATCGCGTTCTCGTCGTGCGCGATCGCGATTCTCGGCTTCATGGTGTGGGCGCACCACATGTTTACGTCCGGCCTGGCGCCGGCTTTGCAAGTGCCGTTCATGGTGCTCACGATGCTGATCGCCATTCCGACCGGCGTCAAGATTTTCTCGTGGGTCGCGACGCTCTGGGGCGGCGTTATCCACATGACGACCTCGATGATGTTCGCGATCGGTTTCTTGGCGACGTTCACGCTGGGCGGAATCACGGGCGTGTTCTTAGCCGCCGTGCCGTTCGATCTGCACGTGCACGGAACGGATTTTATCGTCGCGCACTTGCACTACGTGCTCGTCGGCGGCAGCCTGATGGGCATCCTCGCGGGCCTGTTCTACTGGTATCCGAAGATGACGGGCCGCTTGATGAACGAGACGCTCGGCAAGTGGGCGTTCTGGCTGTTCTTCATCGGTTTCAACGGCACGTTCTTGCCGATGCATTGGCTGGGCATGTGGGGCATGCCGCGCCGCGTCGCGATGTACGACCCGCAATTCCAAGGGTGGAATCAGGTCGCGTCGTGGTTCTCGTTCGTTATGACCGCTGCGCTCATCTTGGTGCTGATCAATGCATTGTGGTCTATGCGCAACGGCAAGCGCTCGGGACACAATCCGTGGAATGCGCGCACGCTGGAGTGGCAGATTCCTTCGCCGATGCCGTACTACAATTTCAAACACGTGCCGTCGGTATTTGCCGCGCCGTATGACTTCGCCGAACCGCTGCCCTATCGCGGTTTGGAAGAAGAACTGACCGGCGCGCCTCCCCCGGTTCCAGCGGCCCACTGATGGCGGTCGCAACCGTAACCCATCCCGGTTTTGCCGGACACGCGGAGGAGCCCGATCAACTCTACGTCGAGACGCGCGAGCTTCGCATCCAAGGTTTTCTGCTGTTCATGGTCAGCGACTTGGTGCTGTTCTCGTCGTTCATCTTTGCGTACTTGTATTTGCGCAACAGCGGTCAGGGCTGGCCGGCGGGCGGCCCGAAGCTCGACATCGCGCTGGCGGCCATCAACTCGATTGTACTCTTTGGTTCGGGCGCGACGATGCATTTCGCGCTCGAAAACTGGAAGCACGGCAGTTTCACAAAATTCGCAAACTGGATCGTGATGACGATCATTCTGGGCGCCGGGTTCCTGAGCGGACAGGTGCTGGAGTATATCCACATCGGCGCGCGCTGGGACAGCGGAATCTTCGGCGCGTCATTTTACACGCTGACCGGCATGCACGGCCTGCACGTTCTCGGCGGGATCATTTACCTAACGGTCTTGCTGCTGCAAGCCGCGCAAGGCAAGTACACCTACACCAAGTACACCGGATTGACGCTAGGAACGCTGTACTGGCATTTCGTCGACGTCATCTGGGTCGTACTGTTCTCGATCTTCTACCTGTTGTGAGGCGCGCTGATGGAAGCTAACGTAGCCCACGTCGAACGCATCCTAGCGATTTTCTTCGGCATCGTCGTCTTTTTCGTCGCCGTCATTGCGCTGCGCAACGATTGGAAGAGTCAAGGCATCGAGAATCAAGTCTTCAAAATCATGCTCGGCCTACTGGCGCTGGGAGCTATTCTCGGGATCCTGGCCGCGCTCGGCATTCTCATCGGAAAGGGCGTGGCCTGATGTACGATCCGATCGACGAACGTGGCGTTCCGGTCAGCCGCGGCACACCGGTGGTCGTGCGCATCGCCGCAATCGTCGGCATCCTCTGCATTTTCGGAATCGGCGCCTCCGTCATCATGCTCGCGGGTTCGGGCCATTGGTGGCCGTATCAGCACTCTATGCGCATTCCGTTAAGCAACCCGCGCTAGGCTATTTGCGCATTCGCTGCGATATCCCGATAGCCAAAGCCGGTAGGTCGTTCGGTAGCACGCCCGTCGATTTTCCGTCTACTTTGTGAATGCCGCCGTATTCGGAGAATTCGACCAGTGCGGGTATCGTCGCGTTCGGAATGCGGTGGCGTCCGAAGCATTCCCACTCGTAGCAAAGCTTCGAGTCGTCGAATAACACCGCGATGTAACCCGACGCGGTGTTTTCGGAAAAGTCGTCGGGCCCCCGGTAGCGGACGTAGCCGTCAACGATATGAATCGGTTTGAACGTTTGCGCATACGCGATGAACGGCGCGACCAGCAGCACCACCAAATAGATTGCAAAACCAAACGCCATGATCCCGAAAACCGGCGCGAGAATCCACAAGTCAGGCGGCCCGGCGACGCGAGCTCGCCAGATGATGCCCCAAGTCAGTAGCGCGAAGAAAATTGTGCCCAGCAGCGGTTCGATCGCAATCGCAAAACGGCCGGTCAGTCCGCGCCAGACGATCTGACGCTCGCGTTCGGTCCACGGCCGGCCTGCGAGGTGCTGGCCGAGCCTGACTCCGGAGTTCATTTCAGAATGAATATTCCGTGGCGGCCTTCATTTCAGCTCGCCGGGAACGAAGGAACAGTGTGATGACGAGCGCCAGCAGGGCGAGCGCCGCGAAGGTAAGATACGTCCAGCGATAAGACGACTCGTCCGACGCTGCGCCGGTCAGGATGCCGCCGGCGATCGAACCGCCCAGTATCTGCCCGACGATCAAAAACTGGCTGAGCAGGCCGACCGCCGTTGCGCGCGTCTCGGGCGTCGTTTCGTTTGTGACGATATAACGCGTCGGAGCGCCGAGCAGCGCGCCAAAACCGGCGCCGGCCACAATCATCGCGAGCAAAGCTAACGCCAGTGAGTTGAAGCCGAGCGCAAAGATTGCCAAGCCCGTTTCGGTCAGCAGCGTGCCGGCCAGCAACACGTTGCGGCTGCCGAGCCGATCGAGAGCGCGCCCGGACGCCGGGATTACGACCACGAACATGACCGCGCCCAGCGCGGCAACTGCACCCGCGGCCGCATATGAAAGATGTTCCGCGCCAACCAAGACCGTCGGAATAAAGAACAGCGAGCCTTCGAGCATACCGATGACGAGTTCGAGCAGATAGGTTTTCGCCAACTGCCCGTTGAGTAACAGGCTCGGCGGAACGATCGGAGATTCCGCGGACCGCTGCCAGAACCAAAAGCCCGTGAGGAACAGCATGCCGATGACGACCGGCACGACGTGCGTGCCGGTGATGCCGTACATCACGAAAAGCAGTCCGGTTGCAAGCAGAAAGAGGCCGGGAATGTCGAGCGGACCTTTGCGTCGGGGCGCGCCCGGCGACAGCTCGCGCAGCGCGAAAACGATCACCGCACCGCCGATGGCGAAATTCGGTACGAAGATCCAGCGCCAGGAAACGAAGTGCGTGATAAGGCCGCCGTACAAAGGTCCGATAATTGCGGCGAGCCCCCACGTTGCCGCGATCAAGCCGAGCGCCGCGCCGCGCCGCGCCTGCGGGACGCGGTCACCGATAGCTGCAGTTGCAACGGGGAAAATTCCGCCGGCGCCGAGCGCTTGGATCGCGCGTCCCAGCAAGAAGAAGTTGTAATCCTGCGCCACGATTGCGATCGCGCTGCCTGCCAAGAAAATCAGAATGCAGGCTATGTAGATGGGCTTGCGTCCGTAACGGTCGGCCAGCGTGCTCATGACGGCGATGCTGACGACGGTCATCAGCAAATACAGCGTGAACACCCATGACAGGTCCCCGGTGGCGGTATCGAATTCGCGCCCGAGCGCCGGCAGCGCGGGCGAGAGCGCGCTCAGATCGAGCGCACCCAGAAAGACGCCTAAGCCGAGTGTTAGCAGCAGCGGGAGGGCGGCGCGCAGATCGGGATCGTCCACGCGGAGACGCGGGTTCACGAGACGATCCGGTCGATCACCATGAAGACGCAGATCAGCGCCAGATAGACCAGCGAAAAACCAAAGAGCGCGCGCGCGGCGGCCTCACCGTCGCGCTGGAGTTTCAGCGCGTACGTGATGAATGCGGCTCCCAGCAATAAAGCGCCGGCGAAATACAGAGTGCCAAAGACGTGCAGCGGAAAGAGCGCGAGCGTGACCGCGACCAGCACGAGCGTGTAGAAAACGATCGCGCGCTTGGTGCGCCGATCGCCCACGACGTTTGGAAGCATGGGAATCGCGGCTTTGGCGTAGTCGTTTTCACTATTCAGCGCGAGCGCCCAAAAATGCGGCGGCGTCCACAAGAAAATAATCGCAAAGAGTCCGATCGCCGGCCCGCCGATCGTGTGCGTGACCGCGGCCCAGCCGACCAGCGGCGGAATCGCGCCAGCGGCGCCGCCAATCACGATGTTTTGCGGCGTGCGGCGTTTCAGCCACATCGTATAGATCACGACGTAGTAGACGTTGCCCGCCAGCGAAAGCCAAGCCGCCAGCGGATTCACGCGAAAATAGAAGATGCAGAACGAGAGGACGCCCATGACGATCGCGTGCATCGTAGCGGCGAAGATCGAGATGCGCATCGCCGGAATAGGGCGCGTCGCCGTGCGGCGCATGATGCGATCGATGTCCACATCGTAGACGCAGTTCAATGTTCCGGCGGACATTGCGGCCAGCGCGCCGCCGAGCATCGTCCATCCCAACAGCGCAAGCGGCGGCAGGCCCCGCGATGCCATCGCCATTGCCGCTGCGGTAGTGATCAGCAGCAGATACATGATACGCGGCTTGCCGAGGTCGTAATAATCTCCGCACCGTGCGAGCAAGGCTGCGGCGCGCGTCTGCACGATGCGCTCGGCGCGTGCTGAAACGCTCATGCCGCGTTCACCGGTTCACGCACGGGCGAGGCTTCGAGCGAAGCCAGCGTCGTGGCGGCCACGAAGCACAGAAATATCAGGGCGGCGTTAGCCGCGTGCGCTTCACGCAGGTCGAGGGGCAGCCGGAAAGCGACGTTGAGCAAACCCAGAATGATTTGCAGGAACACAAGCGCCAGCCCGGCGCTCGTCCAGGCCCGCACGCGCCCGCTCGCGTGTTTCACCCACGCGAATGCAAACGCTGCGACCGCGGCGAGCAGCGATGCCCCCGCGGCCAAGCGATGCAGCATCTGCACGTACTGGCCATTGCCGAAGACCACGACGTTGCCGGCGCAGCCCGGAATCGTAACGCAAGCTAGGCCGGCGCCGCTCGAACTGACGTACGCGCCGATGCACATCGTAATGAACGCAACGCCCGCAGCAAAAGCCAAGACCGTGGCAACCGCGCGATCGTTGGCGGCGCGTTGCTGCGCTCCGGATGATGCGAAGATTGCCAGCGCGGCGAGCGCCGCGATCAACGCCATTGCCGTTCCCCAGTGCCACACGACCGAGACCGGCGTATTGGAAAGCCGCACGGTCGCCGCGCCGAGGAAAACTTGGAATAGGAACAGCGCGCCGACCACGGCTGCGGCAGCCCGAACGAACGGTATCGAAGCGTTACGGCGATGCAGCGCGGTGACGATCGCGATGACTACGAGGATGCAAAGAGCGACTGCCGTCAAGCGGTGCGCCCATTCCCACACGACGCCGCCATCGAACGCGGGCACCAGCCGGCCTCGGCATAGCGGATAATCCGGGCAGGTCATTCCTGCGCCGTTGATGCGCGTCCAACTTCCGAGCAGCACCTCGCCGAAGGCGACCGCAACCGCGGCCCAGCTCAGTCGGGCCAATCTTTTCACAGGACCTCAGTTTATCCCCGAGGACGTGGACCCTACAACGACCAGTGTCGTGTGTGTATCAGCAGCGGGATAACGCGCCGGTCACGTGTTGAGCGGCGCTGTTTTCATCGAACGTGATGTCGGGCAGACGCGATTGGAAATCGCTGGCCGCCGCGGTCGCTTCCTGCGTAGCGGTCGGCACGTTTGGATCGTGTCCGAGCGGCGCCGGCCGCATGCCTGTCGCCGGATCGATCGAATTACGCCTACCGTCGGTACCCGCGTTCGGACGCGTATCCGCAACCGTGGAGATGTACGGATCAGGAACGCCGAACACCGCGCGGTTCGCCTGCTGCTGGCCTTCGGTAAACGTCGCCATGTCTTGGAAGTCGACCGCAGCGAGATACCCGTTGAGGTCGCGCGCGATCTTCTGCTGGCGCCACAGCGCGCCGCCCAGTGCGTCGGCAAACGCCTTGAGCTCTTTTTTCTCTTGCGGATCGGTTGATTTTTCGGCGAGCGCGCGCAAGCGTTTCACTTCGTCGTCGGCCGAACGCGCTTGTTTCGCAAGGTTCTTCGCAAATTCGCCTAACGCATCGAGCCCGTTGCGGCGGTGGATCGGATTGCCGTCGTCGAGATTGAACGCGCGCAGCCGCGTGATCAGTTGCTGGAGCTGTACGTCGTTGTTGAGCGCGCTGCCGATCGCGCTGTTCGTGTGCGTCACGATCTCGGCGCAGCGCGGCGTCGAGCGAACGCTCGCGATCACTTTAAGCGCGGGAGCGGCGGTGGCCGCGGGCACGGGCGGCGGCGCTGAAGCGTACGTTACGCCCGGACTGAGCAGTGCGGCGGACGCGGCCAGGGCGGCTAGGCGAAAGAACATGTGCGAACCCCTTGTTCCTATAGAATGCACCCGCAGGGCGCCGCGTGACAATACCTCGAACGCCAAGCGCGTGAAGCGCCTCTGGGCTTTGGCCGCCCTTCTCATCGTGGCGGGCTGCCGCGACGTTCGAGTCCAGACCCTTCGACAGGGCGACACTCCGGTACTTGGCGGAAACGAACTGGTCGTCGTGCGCGACGCGCCGTCGCTCGAACGCCTCGGGATTCACGCGCCGGTGCGCTTCCGCGCCGAGTTCGGCGTCGTGCTGCTCATGGGGCCGCACGATCGCTCCGGCTACAAGCAAATCATCGAATCGATCCGCTCGCGCGCCGACCGTTTCCGCGTCGTCGCCTTCGAAGCGCCCCCCGCTGATGGTGGCGAACCTTCGAACCGATACAGAACTTTTACACTTTGGATCGTGCCGAACTCGGCGTACCGGCGCGGCGTTCGCGTCGAGGTCGTCACGCCGGTCGACGAGGCGATCACTTCGACCGAATTGCCTTAGGAAACTACGCAAGCGCAGTGAGACCGGCTCTTTCCTTAGACGCGAACGTGCTCGCGGCCAATGCACGTGCTTGGAGCGAGTTCGCCGGCGTGCCGGTGCGCGCGGTCGTAAAGTGCGATGGATACGGCTGGGGCTTCGGCGCGATGGTTCACGCGCTTGAAGACACGGTGCAGAGCTATTGCGTCGCCGATGCGGACGAACTGCGCGCGTTGCGAAAGCACACGTCTGCGCCCGTAGTCATTCTGGGGTCCGTTTCAATCGAACGTTTGCGTGAGGTGCTCGAAGCGAACGCGCAGCCGCAGATCTCGACCATTGAAGAACTTGCTCTGGCGAGCGAATGGTCGCGCGCGCGTTCGAAGCCGCTGTGCGTTCGCGTCGGCATTCGAACGGCGGCCGCATGGAGCGGCTTATCATTAGAAGAGCTAGCGCGCTTTGCGCCAGAGCTGCGCGCTGCTTCTGCTGAAGTTGAAGCCTGGACCCACATCACGGATCTCTCGGCTGCGCAGGACCAGCTGGGCCTTTTCGAAGAGGCGCTCGCACTGTTGTCCCGCGCAGGCGTGCGCGTTGAAAAGACGGACGTTTGCAGCACGTTTCCGCTGGCCGGCGGAATCCGGCGCGGCACCTCGGTGCGCATCGGCGCCGGCCTTTTCGGCGCGACCGGCGGCGCCGCGGTTCCGGGAGTGTTCTGCGCTTTGCGGTTTAGCGCTCCGGTACTTCGCATCGAGCGACATTCGGCGGGGACACAGTTGGGGTATGGGGGTACCATGCTCGGGATGGATTGCACGGTCGCAATGCTCCGCGGCGGTTTTGGAGACGGGTTGCCGGCGGGCTTACAGGGAACGGGCGACGTGTTGATGGTCGGAATGCAATACGCCGCGGTGCGCGTCGAGAAGCTCGGCGCCGGCACAGAAGAGTTCGTGTGGCTCGATCGTGCGGCAAGTCTCGACGAATTTGCGCGCGCCGCCGGGCGGCCGGTTCACGAAATCGTAACCAGTCTGGGAAACTGTGCGCGCGCCGCTACGTTAGAAGAAACGGATTGATGCAAGCACGCGCGACCGACGAACTTGACGTAAACGTTCAACGCCTGGGGTTGGCCCTGGAACCGAACGGAGATCCGAGTGAAGCCGAAGGCATTCTGAATCCCGCCTGCGCGCGCACGCGAGAAGGTAAGCTGCTGCTTTATCCGCGCGACGTGGCGCGCGGAAATATTTCGCGCATCGGATTGACGGAAGCGGTCGCAGACGGCGATCGTTTTTCGTTCCGGCGAAACGGTTTCGTTCTCGAACCCAGCGCGGTGTACGAGCTTCGTCCGAGTCCGGGATACGGCTGCGAAGATCCGCG
>PLLF01000102.1 GCA_003140855.1 Vulcanimicrobiota bacterium | reverse complement strand
GGTCGCGGTTCACCAGCGCGGCCGCTTTTTTTAGAGTGGCCATCGCCCGAATGACCTGGCGCGGCATCACGTCGCGCGGCGACTCGCCGTCGCCGATGTCGAAATGAATGAGCGAACGCGCCGATTGCGCGCCGTAATACTTGTCGCCGGGAACTTGGATCTGGCCCATGGAGTCGGCCTCGGTGCGTGTCTTCACGCCCCTATCTTCTCGCTTGGGGGCAGGGTTCTGCCTCTATAAAGGTCGGAGCCGCGCCCTATCCGTGGGGAACGAACCGCTGGATGAGTGGCAATATAATGGAAACGAGAACGAGCCCGATCACCCAAAGAAATTTCTGATCGAGACCCGAAAAGCGTTGTCCGAACGACTCGAATCGCCGATCTACTGCGGCGAATCGCTCATCCATATGAGCTAGGAGCATCTCGCGTGTCGTATCGATTTTCTGTTCAAGTCCGGCCAGGCGCAGATCGATACCGTTCAGCCGCTGCCTGACCTGCTCATAGGCGCCTTCCAGGTGCGTCATTCTAATTTCCAAAGACTGTGCGCTCAAGATGTCCTCCCGGATACTCTATCACGCGTTCCGACGATTTCGCTAGGTGCTAGCGCTGAGATTTGAAGGCGGCGCGCGGAACGGTCACGCCTAATTCGCGCGTTTCGGTCACTTCCAGGAGCGTGAGCGGAAAGCGTGGATCGTAGCCTTGTTTGCTGCAGCGGCCGCAGCTCATGGCGGCGCGCGGGAGCCGCCGGCGAAGAATCTCGAGCGCGCAGTGTTCGCAGCGCAGGATGTAGCGCTTCGCCGATTCGTTGAAAGGCTTGACGTTCCCCAAGTCGTGATAGATCGACGTTAGGCCGCACTCAGCCATCTTCTTTCGAAAATCGGCGCCGTGGCCCGTGTCGCCGGTGCGGTCGTACAGCCACGCGTGAATCATTTCGTGCAAGAGCGTTTCGCGCAAAGCTTCAGGGTGATCGCGAAAATGTTTAGCGGAAAGTTCGATGAGCACTGGTTTGGTGCTGTAGGTAATCCGTCCGGCCGAGTTTGAAAAGCGCGCATTGTAGCGGATGCGGCAGACCGGCGTTTCACCGTTGAAATAAAAATTGTTCAACTCGGCGAAGAGCAGCTGCAGCTCGGTTTCGGTCGGCACGAAGAGTTTGTTCGTCGTGCGTCCAACATTTTCTTGGTGATCGCCGCTCCCAAGCGCGGGCTGCCGCCGCGCATCTATCTTCCCATCGTCATCGTCATTGCGGCGCTTTTTTTGGGAGCCATCGGATGGCTCGTACGAGCCGGCTTCGGTACGGGCGGCTCGGTTTTTGGCGCCGGCACGGGCGCGAGCGGCCAGGCGGGCACAACTGCGGCGACGGCCGGACCGCCCGCGGTCAATGTCGAGGGCGGTCCACCGGCCGGCGTGCGCATTCAACTGCAACAATTGCGCGATCGAATAGCGCACTCGCCGAAAGACGACGTCGCACTGACGCAGCTCGGCGATCTCTACCTCGCCGTTGAGAAATATCGCGAGGCGATCCCGTACTACGACCGCGCGCTGGCGGCTAATCCGCACAACGTCGCGGCGCGCGAGGGGTTGAGCGAAGCGCAAGCCGGACTGAAAGAAGCGCAATAGTGCGCCTGTACGTTTCATGCGATATGGAGGGCACGGCCGGCGTCTGCAGCTGGCTGCAGTGCGACCCCTCAAACGCGCATGAGTATCCGATCTACCGCCGCTACATGTCGCAGGAGGTCCGCGCGGCCATCGATGGCGCGCGCAAAGCCGGTGCAGATGAAATCGTCGTAAACGACTCGCATTGGGATATGCGCAACGTTCTTTGGGACGAGTTGCCCGCGGACGTGCGGATGATCTCCGGCGGCCGCAAGCCTCTCTCGATGACGCAGGGGCTGACCGCCGGCTTCGGCGGCGCATTCTTCACGGGCTATCATGCCCGCGCCGGCGATAAAGACGGCGTCCTCGGCCACACGTATACCGGCGAGACGATCTACAACGTGCGAATCAACGGCGTGGCGTGCAGCGAAGCGCTGTTGAACGCAGCGATGGCCGGCTATTATGGCATTCCGCTGTTGCTCGTAAGCGGGGATCGCGTCGTCGTGGACCACGTCGCCGAACACATGCCGTGGGTGAAAGGTGTGATCGTCAAAGACGGCATCGGCCACTACGCCACCAATTCCATGACGCCGCAAGCCGCGCAAGCGGCGATCCGTGACGCCGCAACGCAAGCCGTGCGCAANNAAGGCCAAAACATTTACGTTCGAGCCGCCGCTGACGCTCGAGATCGACACGACGCGCGTCGAACAAGCCGACTTCATCGAATTGATGCCCGGCTATCAGCGGATCGCCGGGCGGACGGTGCGATTCGAAGCCGACAACTACCCCGCGATCTTCCGCGCATTCGTCGCCGCATTCCGCCTCGGCGGCGCCGCCAACACGCGCGCATGAAAATCTACATCTCCGCCGATATGGAAGGCACCGCCGGCGTCAGTTCGTGGGATCAAGTGGATGCGCGCAACTACACGGCCGACTATTTCATCTATCAAAAAGTCATGACCGCCGAGGTTTGCGCCGCGATCGCGGGGGCCGGCAAAGCCGGCGCGCGCGAGTTTCTGATCAACGACTCGCACGGCCCCATGCGTAACCTACTGCTCGACGAGCTGCCCCAAGACGCGCGCGTCATCTTCGGAAATCGAAAACCGTATTCGATGGTCGAAAGCTTGGACCGAAGCTTTGACGGCGTCTTCTTCACCGGTTATCACGGCGCGATTGGCGAGCGCAATGCCACGCTCTGCCATACGTACACGCCGTCTGTCGTGTACGACGCGCGCCTCAACGGTTTGCGCTGCNNGCGACGCTGAACGCCGCGCTCGCGGGCTTTTATGGCGTGCCGGTGCTCCTGATTACGGGCGATCGCACGACCATAGAAAGCGCGCAAAAACAAATGCCCTGGGTTACCGGCGTGATCGTCAAGGAGAGCATCGGCAACTACGCCGTCGATTCGCTGTCGCCGCAAGCGGCCCAAGAGGCGATTC
>PLLF01000047.1:21664-28141 GCA_003140855.1 Vulcanimicrobiota bacterium | reverse complement strand
TCAATGAAATTGACCCACTACCGCCGATGTCGGCTCCGGTACAGCTGTTAACATTGAGCGACGAGCGGACCCTCTGGCCGCCGTTGTTGGTGCAGCTCGCGGTAGCGTCGTTCCGCGCACTCGCACGTTCGTGCAGCTCTGTTGATACGAACCGGCCGGCATGGCCCCGTAACCTTGCGCCAGCACGCTTCCGGGCGCCATTGTTGACAGCACGAGGGCCCCGCCCAAGGCCATTGCCATTGAAAAACCATGCATTCCATCCTCCTAGCATAAAAAAGCGTAGGAAGAACCATTCCCAATTTTGCTGAGAACAGAAGGCGAGAGTGATTTGGTCCAGGATCCGGAGACGTAGAGACGTGGAATAATGGGGCCTAAATCCCAATTATATTCCGTACGCGTGCAGCGTGTGGTCCCAGCCGACTGAGTATAATTGCCCGTTGGAGACGGTCGGCGCTGCGATCAGCCACCCGTTCGCCCCCGGGCTGACCCACAACGGCGTTCCGGTTCCCGCATCGAACGCGAGTGTTATCGTTCTGCCTCCGCCGTTGACGTACACCACGCCGTTCGCGATCGTCGGCGACGACTCGTAGAACGCTCCCGCGCCGAACGGCTGACTCCACAAAAACTGCAGCGTGCAAGACGGGGCGCCGATCGTAAATGCCAGCAGACCTTCGGGATACGTGCCGACCGCGGCGTTGCTCATGTAGAGCAGGCCGTTGGCGTACGCGGTCACGCCGATCTCGTTGTGGCCTGCGGAATTCCCGGCCGCGATGGACTGCACGGGACCAGCGCCGATGCGGTCGGCATTGTAGAGGAACAGCATCCCGTCCTTGCGCTCGACCGCGAACATCGTCGGGCAGCCGGGCGGCGTGAACACGCTGGGCGTGCTGCCGAAATCCAGGTCAGGACTGCCGGTGACGCCTGGCGGTACGTTCACCGTGGTCGTCGTGGAGAGGTTGGCCGGGGCCGAGATGATCGCGTCCCCATTTGGGTCGGTATCGTTGGGGTACGCGTTTCCGGTCGCGATGTAGATGGTACCGTTGCGCGGGTCGACCGAGACGCCGCCCCAGCCCCAAATCCCCGCACCGCCGTTTGCGCCGCTGGTGAACAGCGTGTTTTCGACGGTGCCGTTGGACGCGTTTACGGCGACCGCACGGCCGTAGTACGGTCTCCTGTCGCAGTACGAGGCGGTGGTGGCGTAGACCGTTGCGGTGGCGGCGTTGTAGGTCACGGCGCCCCAATCGTGGTCTTGCGACGCGGTGCCCCGCGCGCCGAGAATCGAGACGCCGCTTGAAGGCCAGTCCGACGCCGATTTTCCGGTTGCGAGGTCCAGCGCGTACATCATGGCTTGGCCGTCGACGACGAACATCCGACGGTTCGCACGGTCGATCGCAGGCGCTCCCGTGATCCCGTACATCCCGCCTTGAATATCATTGCAGCCCGTGCGGTTGTACGCGCCCAACTGCCGAGTCCACACCTGCTGCCCAGTCGACGCGTCGACGGCGTACAGATTGCCGTTCTCGTCCCCGACGTAGACCAGCGTGCTCGTCTTGCCGTTTGACGGGAGCCCGCTGACGACGAGCGGTTGCGTATCGGACACAGTCGAGAGCGTGAACGTCCAGAGCGGATGGAGACGGCTTACGTTCTGCGGTCCGATCGTTTTCTCCGAAGGGTTGAAGCCCGTGCGCTGGGAGTCGCCGGCGTAAGTGACCCAATCGCTGGACGCGACGGGGCGGCTCGTGGTCGGTAAGGCGCCAGCCCCATCGCTGCTACCGCCGCAGGCCGCGAGCGACGAGGACAGCGCAAGAGTAACGACGGCGAAGCGATTCATCGGCACCTTCCTTAAGATTGGCTAGCCTTACGGAAATATTGCTTGATGTGACGTTGCCCCGTTTAGGCGACCAGGCATAGGTGTTGCGTAGCGGCTGAAGTGGCGAATTCTTCGGGCGTCATTTTCCCGAGAGATTTATGAGGCCTAACCCGGTTGTAATCCTCTCGCCAAGTGGCGATGAGGTCTCGGGCCTCGGCAAGTGAAGTGAAGGAATGTTCATTCAGGCATTCGTCCCGAAAACTTCCGTTAAATGATTCGATGTAGCAGTTTTGCGTCGGCTTTCCGGAATCGATGAAGTGCAATTCGATCTTGCGCAGCGCTGCCCAATGCAGCATCTTACGGCTCGTGAATTCCGGACCATTGTCTGCGACGAGTGTCTTTGGAAAACCGCGTTGCAGCGCAGATTCTTCCAGGACGCGAATTACGCTGAGCGAGAGGAGCGAATAGTCAACTTCGATGGCAACGGATTCCCGCGTGAAGGCATCCAGCACCGTCAGCGTACGAAACGCCCGCTGGCCAATCGTGTCGCTAACAAAATCTAGGCTCCAAATTTGGTTGCGCTCGCTAGCGATCGGAGCTTTGCTAGTCCTTATCTCAAGTAGAAGTCCTAGAAAAAGTAGAAGTCCTAGAAAATACGCGTAGCCACACGCAAGAATTGGTAGCCCCAACGGGAGTCGAATCCGTTGTTAGTTGACAAACGGGTCCACTCCCAAGTTCTTATCCCACGGATAACGAGAGATTTGCGGCGAACTCGACCACCCAGGAGGCTCGCCCATGCGCAAATCCCGCTACTCGGATGAACAGATCGCCGCTGCCCTGCGACAAGCCGAAATTGGCACGCCGGTCCCTGATATCACCCGTAAACTCGGCATCAGTGAAGCCACATTTTACGTGTGGAAGAAACGATTCGGTACGCTTGGAACGCCGGAGATTCGTGAACTGCGCCAACTGCGCGATGAAAATGGGCGGCTCAAACAGGTGGTCGCGGATCTGACGCTCGATCGGCATGTTTTGCAGGACGTGCTTAAAAAAAAGTGGTGAGCCGGGTGCGCCGGAAAACTGTGCTTCTCGAAATCCGCAAGACGTGGCGCCTGAGCGAGCGACGCGCCTGTGAAATTCTGACCGTGAACCGTCGCGCAGTGCGCTACCGATCGCTCAGAAGCAATGACGATGCTGCCCTTCGAATGCGCATCAAAGAGATAGCGGCCGCACGCGTTCGGTACGGCCAACGGCGCATCTACGTCCTTTTACGCCGCGAAGGCTGGCACGTGAATATCAAGCGCGTCGCACGCATCTATCGCGCCGAAGGCCTCGCAATACGAACAAAAATGCCACGCCGCCGGCGCGCGCCGGTCGTACGCGAAACCATCGCACCACTGACGGCACCAAACCAGAGTTGGGCGATGGATTTCATGCACGATATCCTGGCGGATGGCACCAAAATTCGGTTGCTAACCATAGTCGATACCTTTAGCCGCGAGAGTATCGCCTTGGAAGTCGACTACGGCTTCAAATCGCCGCACGTCGTTGAGGTCTTACGGCGAGCGGTTGCGCAGCGCGGAGCTCCCGATCGCATCCATTGCGATAACGGCCCCGAGTTCGTCTCTTTGCACCTAGATCAGTGGGCGTATTGGACGCACGTAAAGCTTGCGTTCTCGCGGCCAGGACGCCCTTCTGACAACGCGTTTTGCGAATCGTTCAACAATCGCGTGCGTCAGGAATTGCTCAATCCGAATTGGTTCAGCTCGCTCGCCGATGCACGATTGCAAGCTGCGGCATGGCGCATCGACTACAACACGAATCACCCACACAGTTCGCTGGGCGATCTCACCCCCGAAGAGTTCGCTCGGCGTGTCACGAATGTCACACTACAAGCCGCTATTTCCGGTCCTTCCGCGGACTAAAAAGTGGGGGACGACCCCNNGATCCGCGGGCCAATGGAGGGCCAATTCTCTAGTTTTGGATGCTGGAAGATCTCGAAGCGATGCGGCAGCCGATCGAAAACGAGGCCCCCTGCAGCGAGGCGGCTGAGCGCCTAGCGATTTAGGGAACAGTGCTTCGTAGCCGCTCGGCTTACACCCGAGTAACGCTTTGCGCGGGCGTACCACGGGAGGCTAGGGGCAATTTGGCGTGGCCGGTTTGCCGGCGAGCCGGTCCAGTATCCACGTCTTGACGCGTTCGAAACTGTCCGGCAAGACCGTCTGATGTGTTGCATTGTCGACGGCATCCAATTCCAGCCGCGTCCCATTTGCGCACAATCCGGATCGCAGATCAGCGGTGAGCGCGTAGGGAACGAGGTCGTCGTTCCTTCCTTGTTCGATGAGCAGCGGGACGTGAATCGTAAGTGTTGACGGTTCGTTGATCTCGAAGTCGTGAAGCAGCGCGTCTGAGACGGCGTTTGGACGGAACATCTGCGCCGGAGGCATCGAGCGCCACGACGGCGCGGACATCAAAGCATCAAGGCACTCGCTTTGGAGAGAGGGAAGCAGCGCGAGGCCTTGCGCCGAAAAAATTGTGCGCAGATCAAGTGCCGGGTCGGTCGAGGCTATTCCCTCGACCATCATCGCGGCGTACGGAAGCAGCGCCGTCGGCTGCTGCGTCATCATCATCTGCCCAACAAAGCCCGTAACGCCGGTTCCGGGCGCGTACGCTACCGCCCCGAGCAACTGCATACCGGGACCCCACGCCTGTGCATCAGCAGCGGTGAAGAGCGCCACGGTTCCGCCTTCGGAGTGGCCCATCACAAACCAACGACCGCCGATCTGCGGATATGCTTGTCGCGCCGCGCGCACGATGTCGATCGTATCGCGCGCGCCTGCCGTGCCGGAGAAGTACGGGTGCAATCCAGGCGTGCTTTCGCCTTCGTAGTCTGTCTGCGCTATTGCAAAGCCTGCTGCAATCCACTGCTCCAGGAAACGTTGCTCGTTATTTTGCTTCGTAAACCGCGACGGCGCGCACTGCGGCGCGTTGCCGGTCGTTCCGTGCGCCCAACTGATGATCGGCCAGCCGCCGGCCGGCGGAGTGCCCGTCGGAAGAGAAACCAAGCCGGAAACCGCAATGTCGTGTCCGCTAACCGAGACGGTGTGATAAAGAACCAGCGTATTGCTCGCAGCGCCTCTCAACGTCGAACCGCCCGTTACCGCGCGGCTCCAAATGATTGCTCCCGGTTTGCCGCTGGGCAAGGGAGAAGGCACCGGGTACAGACTTACGGGCGAGATACCGGCCGCGTGCGATGTGCCGGCTGGAATCGAAAAACGAGAAACCCCACCAGAGCGGCTGCCCCGATACGAATCAACGCGCGGGAAGCTGAGCGGCGTTGGTCGAGGAAGTCCGCGACAATCCACGCCGACGCGGCGATTGCGAGAGTCTCCACACTTTCGGACCAATTCTGAAAACTATGAGGATCGGCAAAGAGCGCCGGCAACCATACCAGCAACCCGAAACCCACGATCATCGCCGTGGTCAGTCGAGACGCGAGCCGGGCCATGAACCCCGTGAGTAGAGCGATGGCGGCAAGAGCAAACGCGGCGGTGGTTGCCATCGCCCAGAACATTTGTCCAGGCGAAATCCATTTCGGAACAAGACTTGCTGTTGCAGAGAGATAGAAAAGCTGTTCCAGTGCGAACGAGACCACACAAATACCGAACGAGTAGTACCCGATCTGAGCCAATCTTGCCGTTCGAGCCGGGGCGATTGGACCGGAGCACGCATATAGGATCATGGCCCCCGAAGCTAACGAGAATTGTTCGAAGAAATTACCAAAGCCATTGTAGACGAGCGGATGCTCAATGATGTGCGGTAGCCCCAGCAAGGCGAAGATGAAGTAGATTGTACCCAGTGCGACAGCACCGGCTCGGGCCGTTCTCGGCCATTGAACGGCTACGCCTCCAAGGATTTCGATGGTGGCCACGATGTATGCGAGAATCTCGCGGTGAGGAACGTCTCCAAGCGCCTTGATCTGCTGCAAATTGTTGATGTCATGCCACGCCAAGGCACAGATGCCGAAACCAATCGCCGCCAAGCCATAGACGTAACGCCCTAGGGGATATTTCATTGCAGCACCTTAGCCACGTTGTCACACTCGAACGACTTTTGCCGTCGCAAGGATAACGGAACGCAACGAGGACATGTGACAAACTGCACGAGAATGGGGATGGCTAATGACGGTAGACGCGCTGCCATTGGCCAGTACAGAACGGCAACGCTGCGTTCTACCTTGGACGATCCTTAACGCCTGCGCTGTCGAAGCTCCAGGAACTTGGTCTCATGAGATCATTCTCCTTGCACGACACCTGTTGCGGCAAAACGCGCCTAATTGGGGTGGACGCGTGCTATGAGAAGGGCACGTAAAAAATACGTTTCGGTGACGGGCCAATCTTTCCTTATATAAGGAAAGAGCTCGATACAATCGAGCTCAGTTTGTCGCCCCAACGGGATTCGAATCTGAACCGGAGGAGAGTGAAGAGACGTAGTAAGACGTAAACAGGCTTGGCACCCGTACCAAGCCTGTTTCTCTTCAACGGCTAAAACAGGAAGGCGTAATGGCTGCTTCCGCTGTCGTCGTGGTGCCCGCGTGCCGGACAGACTCCCTTGCCGGCGCTGGCCCGGGCGTAGAACATGCCTTCGCATTTGTGGCACCACCGCCA
>PLLF01000047.1:0-21613 GCA_003140855.1 Vulcanimicrobiota bacterium | reverse complement strand
TGGCACCACCGCCAGCCGCCCTGTTGCTTGCCGGATACGCTCTCCCCGACATTGGCCATGTAATGGCCGCTCCCGCTGTCGTCGTGGTGCCCGCCGGCCGGACAGACGCCCATGTGGTTCATGGTGGATACGGCGTAGAACATGCCCTCGCACTTGTTACACCACCGCCAGCCGCCCTGTGTGCGCGGCGCGGCGTCGGCGACACCAGTGAGCCGCCAGCCTACGGCTGCGGCGAGGACTCCCAAACCCAACGACTTTATTGCCGTTCCCCGCGCAATTCCGCTCGCCCCGCTCGCATCGGGCCTCTTCTTTTCGTATTCCATAGCATTAGCATTGATGATCTTGTGAGACAACTTTTTCATATCGTTTTCCCCTTAATCACGCAAAGTGGATGCGTTGCGTTTGGCCGAAAAGGCGCCGCTTCCCCCGTCCGAGCGTTGAAATGATACACGGTCATCTGCGCGAGAAGTCGCCAAAGACCGCACGTAGCGCCCGCACCCTGGCACTTGCGACGTTTGTGATCGAAGCTCGGCGTACTCAAAAGAGACGCCAGCTGGAACGTCTAAAGGTCTTATACGACAACGAGCTGGAGGCGCGTCAGCAGCAGGAATCTGGATATGTCTTTGACCGCCCAGACGGGACGCCGTGCAATCCGGGTTCGTTTTCCTGGTCTTTCGCGAACCTCGCTCGCAGGGCAAAGCTTCCGAAGATTCGACTTCACGACTTGCGTCATTCGCATGCTTCGCTCGCCTTGGCAGCGGGAACCGATCTCAAGACGATCTCGGCTGCACTCTACAATCGCTGTTACCGCGAACACATACCTGCATCTTGTTGAAGCTGTGCAACTCAGTCATGCTGACCGCATTGAAGCGATCTTAGGTGGCGCTGTTGCAAGTGCAATCAGCGGTTCCTCCGAGCCGAATTTGAATACGCCAGTGCCACAACGGTGCCACGCAACACCTCTGCGAATCAAAAACGCCCGTCAAATCGGGCACAAAAATTTAGCCCCAACGGGATTCGACCCGCGATTGGCGGTTTCGGCCGTTCCATTACATTTTGCCTTGACAGTACCCGTTAGGCCACCGAAGATAGATGGAAAAGTTCGTTCGTTGGCGCGCCGACCTTATCTTACGGTTGTCTCTTTCTTCTATTTCGAGCAGCATACGTCTCGGTCTGGCTGTGGCAGTTCGGACAGAGCATTCGCAGGTTTTCAAGGCGATGATCATCGCGAACGCCATTCAGGTGATCGCGTTGAATAGCTATTACTTGTCCTCTCCACTCACTTATACCGCATTCGTCGCAGGCGTTCTGCAAGTTCCCAGCTTGCAGAAGTTTCCTTTTAACCGTGTATCGGCTTCGTGATCGCTGCAATGTGAAATCCACTGACCACCGTCTCGGTCGGACTACGATCCTTCCCCAGCGTATCGCCTTAATCCACGTATCTTTTGCGAATCCGAACTGCTCCCGGCATTCTTTATAAGTGTGTCCCTCGTCATAAAAACGTTGGATCTCGCGCCAGTCGTACTTATAAACACCCTTTGCCATAGTGAGATATTCGCATGATATTGTGCCAACTGTATGGCACATTTGCACATTTGTACGAAGAAAAATCTAGCCCCAACCGGAGTCGAACCGGTGTTACCGCCGTGAGAGGGCGGCGTCCTAGGCCACTAGACGATGGGGCCGCGCTCCCGGGCAGAGATTCGAACTCCGATAAGCAGATTCAGAGTCTGCTGTCCTACCGTTAGACGACCCGGGATGGGTGCAGCGCACACCATCGTACACAAACACTTCGGTCTGGCGCAAGCGTTTTGCACGTTAGCACGGAAAGGAAGATGCCCCTTCGGAGGTTAGCGTGCAAGCAGTCATTTTGGTCGGTGGCGAGGGAACGCGGTTGCGGCCGCTCACCTTCGGCACGCCCAAACCCATGGTGCCGATCATGGGTGTGCCATTCTTGGCGCGCACGCTCGAGCGCTTATACGAAGCCGGCATTCGCGACGTGATCCTGCCCGCGGGCTACATGCCACAGGCGATTACGGAGTATTTCGGCGACGGCTCGCGGCTCGATATGAAAATAACGTACGTCATCGAAGACGAGCCGCTCGGCACGGCCGGCGCGATAAAAAACGTCGAACAGCATATAACCGGTCCGTTCTTTATGCTCAACGGCGACGTGCTGACAAGTCTGGACCTGGGCGCGATGATCGCCTACCACAAAGAAAAAGGCGGCCTCGGTGCGCTGCACCTTATAAAGGTAGAAGACCCATCGGCGTTCGGGTGCGTGGTGCACGACAAAGCCGGCCGCATTTCGCAATTCATCGAAAAACCGCCTAAAGGAACCGAGCCGACAAACGAAATCAACGCAGGCACGTATCTGCTCGAACCCGAGGTGATGAAATTCATTCCGCCCGGGCGCAACGTTTCGATCGAACGTGAGACGTTTCCGAAAATTCTGGCCGACGGCCAGTCGCTCTACGCGTTCACGACAAACGATTATTGGATCGACGTCGGCCGCCCCGAACAGTATCTCACCGTGCATCGCGATATCATCAACGGCACGATGCCGCTGCGCGTCGAGCCTGGAACAAACGGATCGGTGCACATCGGTGAAGGTTCGCGTGTCGATCCGAGCGCAAAGCTCGGTCCGAATGTTGTACTCGGAAAAAATTGCACCGTTGGCGCGAATGCGGTCCTGCGCGACTGCGTCCTATGGGACGAAGTCATCGTTGAAGAAGGCGCGACGATCGAAGAGACGATCATCGCCAGCCGTTCGCACATCGGCGCGAACGCGAAGATCGGCAAAGGCACGGTGATTGGCCACGACGCTCGCATCGAGCCGAGGACCGTCGTTCCCGAGGGTTCGCGCATCGGACCGTCGGCCCCGATAGCCGCACGTTAACACGTTAACGCCGAATGACACCCGAGTTAGTTACTGCGGTTTCATCAATCGTCACGGCGATTGTCATTGCTGGTACCGCTGTCGCCGCCGTAATTCAGTTACGCCACATGCGGTCCGGAAATTTGATAGAAGCGATTCTGTCATTCCGGTCGATGCTCGAAGACGATGAGCACCGCAAAGCCAACAGGCTGCTGCGGGGTGGCGATCTGGGTCGCGAACTCGAGAACCCGGAGTTCCGGCGTTTCCTCTATCGCATCTCTAAGAAGCTTCCCGTCGAAGATGTTCCGCAAAGATATATAGATCTGATGGAAGCAGCCGTTGCGCTCGGGAACAGTTTCGAGCTCATCGGCGGAATGGTTCGCAACCGCGTCGTCGCGCCGCAGATTTTTCTGGCGAACTATTGGTGGGTCGTCACCAATACCTGGGCACGCATGGCGGAATACATCGCAGTGGCGCGGCGGTACACGGGCGCTGACAGTTTATTCGAGGATTTTGAATATTTGACTGTCATTTCCGAAGAATGGGCGAAGCGACACCCCAACAGCTACGCGCGCGGCGTCGCGCGGAAGCCATTAGTGAATTCGTATCCACTCGAACGCGAAACGTGGCTCAACGAGCCTTAAAAGGAGTATACGGCCTCTAAAGCTACCGGACTGGACTTGAGCGCATACATGGTCAAGGATGCAGCGCGGGCGATCGCGTTCTATCGCGACGTCCTTGGGCTTGAACCCACGCTGGTGTATCCGAATGATGCCGGCGCAGAATATGAATTTGCCGACGGGACGACGTTCGGCCTCTGGTCGGGCGGCGGCATGATGCCGTTCCAACCCAGTAGCGGAAATCTCTTTGCCGTCGACGATTTCGACGGCGCGGTTTCGGCTCTCAAAAAACGCGGCATTCCTGTGATCATGGAACACGAAACCGACAAGTGCTTCTCGAAGTCAGTGCCGAGCTCGATCCGTCAAACGTGGATACGCGCAATGGCTCACGCGATGGCGATTTGCGTTCCGGCCACTACTTTGGCGTCGCGAGCTTTCCAGATATGACGTTCCAAAGCACCAAGATCACCGGCACCGATCCAAAACGCTTTACGATAGTCGGCAATCTGACAATGCATGGCCAAACGCATCCGATAACGTTAAATGCGAGTGTGGTGAGCGCGGGCAAAACGCCGCGCGGACGTCGGTGATCGCCTATGCCGCGGAGGGCTCGCTCGATCGTAGAGCGTGGGGGCTCGGTTTCGGCCCCATTATCGTCTCCAACGGCATCGATATCTCGCTGAACGTCGAAGCGGACGGATCATGAAACGATTCGCTGCCCTCAGTCTGGTACTGTCCTTTGCCATGGTTGCGGCCGCCGTGGCCGCGAGCGAAACGTGGACCGTCGATCCCAATCACACCACGGCGCAATTTACCGCGCGGCACTTCGGCATCGTTCCGGTCATTGGGACGATTCCGGTGACGAAGGCGGTCGTGAAGCTGGAATCGGGCAGCCAAATTCCGATCGAAGTGAGTGCGGAGCTCGACCCTTCAAATGTCGACACGCATAATGGCATGCGCGATAACGACATTCGCTCGGGTCACTACTTCGACGTCGCAACTTATCCGAACATGACATTCCAAAGCACTAAAATCACGGGCACCGATCCGAAGCAGTTCACGATCGTTGGCAATCTCACGATGCACGGGCAAATGCACCCGGTCACGCTCAACGCGGGCGTCGTCGGAGCCGGTACGACCCCGCGCGGACGGTCGGTCATCGCCTATAGTGCGACGGGCTCAATCGACCGCACGCAATGGGGCATGAGTTTCGGGCCGGTCATCGTTAGTAACGGCATCGATATCTCGCTCAATGTTGAGGCGGACGGCCCCTAAACTACTAGGGCAACCTATAGGAAACGGCTCGGCAACAGCTGTACCTTAGGCTACGCCCGTGCGTCAGAAATATTCGTCGGCCGAACTCGTGGCAGCCATCCTGGATCTTCGGGATGGCCTTGGAGAGCGTGTAAACTCGCTTTGCTCTAGTATGGGCGAGCTGCGATCCGACGTAAAGACGTTGCGCGGCGATATGGATCGTGGCCTGGAGGGTTTGCGTTACGACATGAACAGGCGCTTCGATTCCGTAGATTTGCGATTCGACGCGTTTGAAAAACGTCTTAATCTTTTAGAGCAACGATAACTTAGCCTCGACAACGCTCACTGCGTTCGCTGTTCGGCCGTGGTTCGACAGGCTCACCATGACACACAATGTGCTCAGGAATACACCGCTTTTACCACCCCACATTATCGCGTCACCACCAACATCGCGGGTTAAAGACCGTTCCATACTAGGCCGCCGGGTAATATCTCGGGGCGGCGAGGCGTTTTTGAGAAGTCGAAGTCGCGGCGTAGATCACCGAGCTGCGGAGCTCGCTCGCGTACATCCGGGCGTGTGTCAGGCCGTCCGTCCGTTTTCGGATCGATGCGCGCGCCGCCTAGGAAATCGTCTTCGATGAATTTTACATACGCATCGTGGCTGAGCGTTTGATGATCGATGAAGCCGCGGCGCGCATACGG
Organism: Vulcanimicrobiota bacterium; assembly: GCA_003140855.1. Taxonomy (GTDB): domain Bacteria; phylum Vulcanimicrobiota; class Vulcanimicrobiia; order Vulcanimicrobiales; family Vulcanimicrobiaceae; genus Rubrimentiphilum. The sequence continues at coordinate 16,159 of PLLF01000047.1, read as the reverse complement.
GCTGATCACTAGCCCGGGCACGCGCAGGCCGTATCCGTTGGCATCGACTGCCGGCGGCGCAACGTGATCGTAAAATCCGCCCCAGTCGTCCCAGCTCACGAAGATCGCCGTGCTGTCCCAGTCTGGGCCTTGCATGATCGCGTTGATGATGCCGGTGACGTACGCTTGTCCGGTGCTGACCAAACCCGGCGGGTGTTCGCTGTATTTGCCGGCAGGACACAACCAAACGACGTTCGGCAGAGTTCCATTTTTTGCGGCGATGTAAAACTTTCGCAGATCTTGGACGTTGGCCAGTTCACCGTCTTGCTTCACGGTATCGAATGACGGCAGCGGATTCCAAATTCCCGGCGTGTGCACGTTTTGACGGCGCAGCTGGCAGCGGGCGCTGTCATCGCGGCAATCTGGTTCCGTACCGGTCATTACGTAATAAGCCCACGAGATGTGATTCTTGTGAAGTAAATACGTTAAGTCCGTCCACGGATAATCGGGCCGGTTAGGATCGCGCGCCAGTGGATTGCGACCGAAATCGGGTGGAAGGTCGGGGTTCTGCACTTCGTTGACGCAGCTCATCGGGTCGGCCAGCTGCGAACAGCGCGCCGACCACTCCGAAACCATGAACAGATGCTGCGGAAGACTCCAGGACGCGTTCGGTTCGAACATGCGATCTTGCAGCACAAAGTCGTTCGCATACTTCCAGTAATTGGCAAGTTCGCGTCCGTCGTGATAGCCGATGACGTCGCCGCCGCCGCAGTTGGGATTATTGGTTACCGCACAGTTACGGCGCGCGCGGCCCGCTGCGCGCAGGAAACCGTCCATTTTCCCGCCGTCGATATCGTTGATCGCATTGACGTGACCGTGCGGGCCGCCGGCGTTGCGGTCTGCGCCATCGTGATAGGGTTTCGTGCATCCGCCCGCGGGGTTGGGAACGCAAGCCCCGGCCGGAATGCCGTCGGCACCGGGATAGGTTCCGAAATAAGAATCGAACGAACGATTTTCTTGCATGATGATCACGACGTGACTGATCTTATGAATGTTGCCCGCATTTTGCGCAGGTGTGCGCGTCACCGCAAAGACTCCGATCGCGGCGCCAATTAAGACGATTGCCAGCAGCACTTGTTTCACGAAGCGAGCTATACGCTGGCCTGGCCGCTTGCCCCCTCAAAAAGGAAGCCCTGCCCGCCCGGAAAGCGAACAAGCCTTCGCAACCTTCGCCCCTCTACGAAGGTTAAGAACCAAGAGTCCACGGGTATAAAAGGCGCACGCAGGGGCATCTCCGGCTTTCCCCCTGCGAGGTTTCGCGTTCCCCTCGAGAGCCGGTGTTAGGAGTATGGAGTGGTTCCGCGCACCCTCTTCATGGGCTCCTTCCCGCCGCGGGAATGCGGCATCGCGACGTTCACGCGCGACACCGTCGAGTCTTTCGACCGCGCGTACGGAACCAGCTCTGAAATTATCGCGATCGACGAGCCCGGCGGCGAAGTTCGCCACTACGGGCCCGAAGTTGTCGCGCGCCTGCGCGAAGATCGCCGCGAATCCTATGCCGACGTCGCCGCAATCGTCAATGCGCATCCCGCCGGCGTACTCAACATTCAGCACGAGTATGGACTTTTCGGCGGCGAACGCGGTGAATGGCTGATCGACACGCTGCGCGCAATCGAAAAACCCGTTGCGCTGACGCTCCATACAATTTTGCCCGAACCCGATGAAACGATGCTGCGCGTCACGCGCGAGTTGTGCCGGTACGCGAGCGCCGTAGTAGCGCTTTCCGAAACCGGGCGCGAGTTGCTCGAGCGCGTATATAAGGTAGAGCCGAATCGCTTGCGCGTAATTCACCACGGCGTCCCCGACGTTCCGTTCCGCGATACCGACGCCGCCAAAGCCTCGTTCGGCATCGGCCAGCGCATGGTCGTCTCGACCTTCGGGCTGATCAACCGCGGCAAAGGTCTCGAATACGCGATCGAAGCGATGCGCGAGGTCGTGCGCCGCCATCCCGAGGTGCTCTACCTTATATTAGGCGAGACGCATCCGGTCGTGCGCCGCCGCGAAGGCGAGTCCTATCGCGAGTCGCTGCAAGCGCTCGTGGCCGAGTACGGTTTGCAATATAATGTCAAACTGATCGACAAATATTTGGAATTCGACGAACTGGTCGGCTATCTGGAAGCGACCGACATTTACTTGACGCCGTATTTGAATCCAGTGCAGATCGTCAGCGGCACGCTCGCCTACGCGGTCGGCTGCGGCAAGGCGATCGTTTCGACGCCGTATTTGTACGCGCAAGAATTGCTCGCGCACAACCGTGGGTTCTTGTGTATGTTCCGCGACGCGAAATCGATTTCGGATCTGGCCGGCGCGCTGCTGGACGATCCGGCGCTCCGCCGCGCAACCGAACGGCGAGCGTACCGCTTCGGACGTCAGATGACGTGGCCGCACGTCGCCGTTGAGTATGGCAGACTTTTTGCCGACCTTGCACCACCCGAATTGGAGCTCGTCCATTCAGCCTAGCCTAGAACATCTCTTAACGCTCAGCGACGACGTTGGCGTTATTCAGCACGCGACGGAAGACATTCCGAATCGCGCGACCGGCTATTGCACTGACGACGTCGCGCGCGCGCTGATCGTCGTGTATCAAAAACTGGTGCTCGACCCGCGCGACGCCGACGCGCTGCGCTTGGCGCCGGTTTATCTTTCATTTTTGCACAACGCGCAGCTGCCCGACGGCCGCTTTCATAATTTCATGGGCTACGACCGGCAGTGGCTCGATTGCGTCGGCACGCACGACTCGGTCGGCCGCGCACTGTGGGCGCTGGGTTTTGGGATGCGCTATGCGCCGCGCCCAACCTGGCGGCGCCTGTGCAAGCGGCTCTTCAACAAAGGCTTGAATGCGCTCGATTGGCTGCAGTATTCGCGCTCGCAGTCTTACGCGATCACCGGGCTCGCGCACGCGTGTCATGCGAGCATTGCCGATATCGAGCTGCCGGCCTATCGCGCGGCGTTGCGCAAACTCGCGACCTCGCTCACGCGCCGTTACGAAGAGATGCATGATGCGAACTGGGAGTGGTTCGAAGACATCATGACGTACGACAACGCGCGGCTTCCTGAGGCGATGCTGCGTGCCGGCGCCACGCTGCAGGACGCCGAGTTAACCGCAACCGGCCTGCGCACATTGGCTTTCTACGAGAGCGTTACGGTCGAAGGCGGCGTCTTCGTGCCGATCGGCAACGAGGGCTGGTACAAGCGCGGCGGGCCGCGTCCGCGCTACTCGCAGCAGCCGCTGGAGGCGGTATCGCTGGTTGACGCGGCGCTGGCCGCATATGAGGCGACCGGGGACGCTGCGTTCCGGGCGACGGCCCAAACCGGCTTGGAATGGTACCTCGGACGCAATTCCCGCGGCATCGTGATGGCGCGCGACGGCGGTTGCCTCGACGGGCTGAACGAAAACTCCGTCAACCTTAATATGGGCGCGGAATCGACGCTGGCCTATTTGTCGGCCGCGTACGCCCTTCGACAAGCTCAGGACAAGCTCACGGATGCTGGGAAAGGACGCGCGATTATAGGCGCTTTATCCACAGGCGGCGAATAAACTCTTAATGATCCTGGAAACCGATGTCCTAAACGACGTCCAGTCGGCCGCCGTCCGACATGCTAATGGCCCGTGTTTGATTTTTGCCGGTGCAGGCAGCGGAAAAACCCGCGTACTGACGCACCGCATTGCGTATTTGCTCGATGAGCTCGACGTTTCGCCGGATCAAATTCTTGCCGTAACGTTTACGAACAAAGCCGCGGGCGAAATGAAAACGCGCCTGGAGCGCATGGTCGGCGCACCTGCGCGCGATCTGTGGGTCGGCACGTTTCATTCTATGTGCGTGCGCATACTGCGCCGCGAAGGTTCGCGCGCCGGGATCGCTTCGAATTTCGCAATCATCGACGACGCCGATCAGCGCACCGTCGTGCGCGAGATCTTAACCGACCTCGATTACGACGAACGTCAACTGACGCCGGGCGCATGCCTGGCCGAGATTAGCAAGGCGAAGAACGCGCTGGTTTGGCCCAAAGAGTATCACGAACGCAACACATCGTTCTTGGGCGAGCGCTACGCGAACGTCTACGCCGAATATCAGCGGCGGCTTTCCGAGTCCAACAGCTTGGACTTCGACGATCTCATCGTTCGCACGATCGACCTCTTTGAAAAAGATGAGGCCGCGCGCACCAAGTGGCAGAGCCGCTTTCACTACGTTCTGGTCGACGAGTATCAGGACGTCAACTTCGCACAGTACAAACTAATCGCGATTCTGGGTGAAAAGCATCGCAACGTGACGGTGGTCGGCGACGACGATCAGTCGATCTATTCATGGCGCGGCAGCGACTACAAAATGATCTTGCGCTTCGAAGACGATTTCCCGGGCGCTAAGGTGTTTACGCTCGAGGAAAATTATCGCAGCACGCAGACGATCCTCGATGCGGCCAACGCGCTGGTCGCCAACAACAAGACGCGCTCGCCGAAAAAACTCTTCACCAACCGCGATCCGGGTGAGACGATTACGGCGTTCGCCGCCGACACCGAACGCTCGGAAGCGCGCTATGTCGTCGAAAAAGTCAAAGAGCTCGTCCGCGAAGGCGCATCCTACAGCGACTTCCTGGTGCTCTATCGCACCAACGCGCAATCGCGCGTATTCGAAGAGGCGTTCATCGCCGAGGGTATTCCCTATCGCGTGATCGGCGGCGTCGGCTTCTATGCGCGCACCGAAATCAAAGACGTCGTCGCCTACCTTCGCTATATCGACAACCCGTCCGATACGATTGCGTTCAAGCGGATCGTCAACGTCCCGCGCCGCAGCATCGGCTCGCAGACGCTCGCAAGCCTCGTCACCGCCGCCAACGCGGCCAAAGTGCCTGTCGGGCAGGCGATTTTAGACAAAGAATTGCTGAAGAAGGCCGTTCCCAAGAAAACGCGCGAGCTGGAACGCTTTGCCGAACTCATCGAATCGCTGCGCTCGCGTTTGCCGGAATTTTCGATCGCCGACTTGTTGGTCGCGGTCATGGAAGAGTCGGGCTATTTGCGCGAATTGCGCAACGAAGACACGCCCGATTCGCGCACGCGCATGGAGAACCTGGAAGAGCTCGTGGGCGTGGCACGTGAGTACGAAACGAACGAGCCTGAAGCGACGCTGGCCGGGTTTCTGGCCAACGTAGCGCTGATCAGCGATCTCGATACGTTGGACGGAACGACATCGTACATCACGATGATGACGATGCACTCGGCCAAAGGCTTGGAATTCCCGAGCGTCTTTTTGACGGGGCTGGAAGAAGGCGTTTTCCCGCACTCGCGCGCCCTGGTTGACATGACCGAACTCGAAGAAGAGCGGCGCTTGGCGTACGTGGGCGTGACGCGCGCGATGAACCGGCTCTTTCTATCGTACGCGGAACGCCGCACGCTCTACGGCAACACCTTCGCGCATCCGAAATCGCGCTTTCTCGAAGAGATGCCGAGCATCGAAATGTTGGGCAGCATCGCGCTGCCGCGTCCGTCGGGCGGGCGCTGGCGCGAAGTCGCGATTCACGAATCGGCCGGCGCCGGCATCAAGATGAATCTGCAATCGGGCGATCGCGTACGTCATCCCAAGTGGGGTGAAGGCAAGATTTCCGGCGTCATCGGCGCGGGCGGCGACGGCCTCGTCACGATCGATTTTCCGAACGTCGGACAGAAGATGGTGATGCTGAAGTACGCACCGCTGGAGAAACTTTAAGCGAAAGTAGCAATCGCCGGTGCCCAAGGCCGAATGGGCCGGCTAACGCGCGAAGCGATACAGAACGAGGCGGATTTAGAATACGCCGGCGGTTTTGCGCGCAACGCCGATCAATCGGCGGGCGTCTACGATAACCTCGAGCAGCTTCTGGACGAGCGGAAACCGGACGTCATCGTGGATTTTACGCCGCGCCCGGTGACGCAAACGGTCGCGCGCGCTGCCGTGGAACGCGGCGTTTCACCGGTCGTCGGCTCCAGTGAGTGGAGCGCGGCCGAGCGTTCTGAACTGAAGAAACTTTGCGATGCGCGCGGCGTCGGCGCGCTGATCGTGCCGAACTTTGCGATCGGCGCGATCCTCATGATGAACTTTGCGGAGCAGGCGGCGCGGTTTTTCCCGTCGTGTGAAATTGTTGAAATGCATCGAGCGGATAAGCGAGACAAGCCTAGCGGCACGGCGGCGGCGACTGCCGAGCGCATCCACGTGGGCGGGGGACGTGCGGACGTTCCGATCCACAGCGTGCGCATGAAAGGCTTGCTGTCGCATCAGGAGGTGCTGTTTTCTAACAACGGCGAGCTGCTGACCATCCGGCACGATTCGTTCTCGAGCGAATCGTTTGCACCGGGGATTATTGTGGCCATCCGCGCGGTCCGAAAACTAAAGACGCTTCAAGTAGGGTTAAAACTAGAATGAACGTCGCCGTAGTCGGGGCGACCGGCGCGGTCGGTGAAACGATCGTGCAGGTACTGCGCGAGCGCAAGGTTCCGGTCGAGCGTTTGGGATTGTTCGCGTCGCGCGCGCGCGACGGCGTCCAGGAAACGTCCACGGAAGCGCTCGAGCCGTTCGACACGGTATTTTTCGCGGGCTCCGATGAGACGAGCTCGCAGTTCGCGCCCCCGATCCTCGAACGCGGCGGGGTCGTCATCGATAACAGTTCGACATACCGAATGCGATCGGACGTGCCGCTCGTCGTTCCGGAAATCAATGCGCAGGCCATCCAGCCGCAGCACCGATTATTTCCAGTCGGGAATTGCACGGCGATCATTCTGTGCGTGGCGCTCGCGCCGGTCCGCGACGCCGCGGGCTTGCGATCTGTCAATGTCGCGACGTATCAGGCGGTTAGCGGCGCGGGACGCGCCCCGCTCGAGGAATTTGATGCGGGCAAAGGGCCGTTCGTGGGGAACGTCGTGCCACAGATCGGCGAGTTCGACGAAAGCGGCTACTCCGGCGAAGAAACCAAAGTCCGCGACGAAACGCGCAAGATACTCGATCTGCCGGTGCTGCCTCTCTACGCCACGACGGTGCGCGTACCGGTCCGTACCGCACACTCCGAGGCGGTGTTCTTTGAAACCGAGCGCGACACGACGGTAGAAGAGCTGAGCCGTGCCTTCGAAGGCGCGCCGGGCGTTGTGTTTCATCCAACGGGTATCGTTACTCCGCGCGATGTTGAGGGGACCGATGAAGTGCATGTGGCTCGATTGCGGTCGGCGGGCGACGATAAGCGGCATTTTCAAATGTGGGTCGTCGGCGACCAGCTTCGAAAAGGCGCCGCCACGAACGCGGTGCAGATTCTGGAGCTTCTGATCGCACGTGGCGTGCGGCCCTCGACACGGCTCGGGCGTCCTTCGACTTCGCGTTTCGCTAAAGGCGAAACGCTTCGCTCAGGATGACACAATACAGCACCGTGACACAATATATCACCGTTGCACGACATACAGACACAATATACATGACACAATTATTGATGACACCGGCATGAAAATCGCCGTTCTGAAATTCGGCGGTACGTCCGTCGCCTCGCCGGAGACGCGCCGAACCGCGGTGGCGCGCATCCGCGAAGCCCTCGAGCGTGGTGAATCGCCGGTGGCGATTGTGTCGGCAATGGGCCGTGCGCCCGCACCGTACGCGACCGATTCGTTGCTGTCGCTGATCGACGGCGCGCGCAGCGGTCCGAATGCCGATCTACTCTTGGCTTCCGGTGAACTGATCGCCGCCGCCGTGCTGGCATCCGAATTGGAACGAGAAAACATTGCGGCCATCGCCTTTACCGGAGCGCAAGCCGGCATCATTACCGACGGAACGCACGGCGATGCAACAATTTTGCGAGTCGACCCGCAACGCGTACGGGACGCGCTTTCAGAGAAGATCGTTCCGGTGATTGCTGGGTTCCAGGGCATGAGCGTAAATGGCGAAATAACGACGCTGGGTCGCGGCGGAACGGATCTCAGCGCGATTGCGCTGGGCCACGCGCTGGATGCCGAACGCATCGACATCTACACCGATGTCGCCGGCGCGATGACGGCCGATCCCCGCCGCGTCAACGGCGCGCACACGATCGACCGTGCCAGTCACGAAGAAATGACCGAACTCGCGCAGCACGGCGCAAAAGTGATGCATCACAAGGCGGCTGACTACGCACAGCGCACGCAAACGCCATACGCTATTCGTAGCCTCGCAACAGGCGAGGGTACCATCGTCGACACGCGTCTGGAGCCGCGCCGCCCGGTTACGGGCGTCACGGCGTCGGGCCGCGTCACCTGGATTCGCGCGATCCGCGGCGACATCGAAGACCGCCAGCGCCGCATGCAGCTCGAAATGCACATGTTCGAACGCCTTGCCGCCGCGGGCATCTCGATCGACCAAGTCACGATCAACCAGGCCGGCGTGATGTTCGTGGTGGAAGGCGACCGCGGCGAGGAGATTCGCAAGCTGCTCGGCGATCTGAACCTGGCCGTGCGCGCGCGCGAGGCCTGTTCGAAACTTTCGGTCGTCGGCGAAGGCATGCGCTACGAACCCGGCGTGATTCATCGCATCGTTTCGGCGCTTTCGGCCGAAAACGTTGAAATCATACACTGCACCGACAGCAACATCACCGTTTCGATTCTCGTTCCGTCGGCCGATGCCGCGCGGGCCGAACAGGCAGTCCACGACGCGTTCCATCTCGAACAGAAGGCGGCACAGGCATGAAACTCGGCACGATCGTTACCGCCATGATTACACCGTTCGACGCGAGCGGCGAGATAGATTATCGCGAGGCCGCGCGCTTGGCGGCGTGGCTCGTTGAGCGCGGAAACGATGGTTTGGTAATTGCCGGCTCGACGGGCGAGGGTCAAACGCTGACGCCCGACGAGCGCGCACGTTTGTTTGCAAGCGTAAAGGAAGCGCTGGGCGACCACGCGGCCGTGATCGCAAATGCGGGCAGCAACGACACGCGCGATTCCGTGCGTTCGGTAAAAGCCGCCGAGAACGCGGGCGCCGACGGAATTCTCGCGGTAGTTCCGTATTACAACAAACCGCCGCAGAGCGGAATGACCGCGCACTTCAGCGCGATCGCGGAAGCGACTTCGCTGCCGGTCGTCATCTATAATATCCCCGGCCGTACGGCGGTCAATATGCTTCCCGAAACGCTGCTCGAACTTGCGCGCCGGCACAAGAATATCGCCGGCGTCAAAGAATCCAGCGGCGATCTCAAACAGATCGGTTTCATTTTGCGCGATCGCGCGCCGGGCTTTAGCGTTTGGGCCGGCGACGATCATTTGTTTCTTCCGTGTTTAGCGATGGGGGCGGACGGCGTTGTCGGCGTTGCGTCGCACCTGTGCTCGCGCGAGTACGTGGCCATGGTTGCCGCATATCGCAATGGCGACGCCGCCGAAGCGGCGCGCATTCATCGCTCGCTGCTGCCGTTGATCGACGCGCTGTTTGCGACGACTAGCCCAATTCCAGTCAAATGGGCCATGAAGCAACTCGGCTTCAACGTGGGCGCATGCCGCTTGCCGCTCGACGGCATGCCCGAAGGTTTGGCGCGCAACTTGCACCCGTTGCTCGCTCAGTATGACTATTCTCGGGTGTAAACTCGACCTCATCGATTCCGGCGAAGCCATTGACGCCATCATGCGCTATGCGCGCGAAAGCACCGGCGCGCAAGTCGTAACGCTTGGAACGGAAATGGTCGTCCATGCGCAGCGCGACAAACGGTATCGAGATGTGATTAATGCGTGCGCGCTTTCCTTGTGCGACACCGTCGGGTTGTTGGCCGTCGCTCGCGCGCGCGGAGGCAAGCTGCGCGAGCGCGTGGCGGGTGTCGAGCTGATCGAACATCTCTGCAGCCGCGCGGCCGCCGAGGGGCTTCCCATATACTTGCTGGGCGGTGCGCCCGGCATTGCCGAGCGCGCGGCGCGCGAACTGCAGTCGCGTTACCAGGGCTTGCAAGTCGCCGGTGTGCACGACGGTTACTTTCCCGACGAGCAATCTCCAGCGGTTGCCGCAGGGATCCGGGCGAGCGGCGCGCGCATGCTCTTCGCGGGCATGGGTTTTCCGCGCCAGGAGTTTTGGCTCGCCGAGTACTTATCGAGCACGGGTTGCGGCGTGGGAATCGGCGTAGGCGGCTCGCTCGACGTCATAAGCGGAAACGTGCAGCGTGCGCCAGATCGCTGGCGCAATGCGCATCTCGAATGGTTCTACCGCCTGGTGCGGGAGCCGCGCCGGTGGCGCCGCCAGCTCGCGCTGCCGTATTTCGTGCTGTTAGTCGCGGGAGAAAATCTCAGGAACCGGTTCGCGCGAGACAAAGCCTAGGATGCGCGCCATGATTTTGGCCGGCGGCTTGAGCACGCGCCTGTACCCGCTGACAAAACAGGTTCCGAAGCCGCTGGTTCCGGTGGCGGGATTGCCCAACGCCGCGCACTTGATTCGCTACCTTACGTCGTTCGGATTCGACGAAATTGCGATAAACGTGCATTATTTCGCCGACATGATCGTTTCCGCGCTCGGCGATGGCTCGGCTTACGGCGCGCATTTGGAATACTTGCACGAAAAAGAATTGCTGGGCAGCGCGGGGGCCGTTAAGCAGATGCAAACGTTTCTCGGCGGCGACTCGTTCGTCGTGATCGGCTGCGATGACTTGACCGACATGCCGCTGGATCGCGTCGTCGCTTTTCACAAAGAGAAGGGCGCGCTCGCGACGATCGGGCTGGTCGAACGGGAAGAAGTGGACCAATACGGCGTCGTGGTCACGGACGGCTCCGGAAAAATCACGGGCTTTCAAGAAAAACCGGCCAAGGGTACGGAACGCAGCAAGCTCGTCAACACCGGTATCTACGTCTTTACGCCGGAGATTTTCGAACATATTCCGGCCGGCACGTTTTACGATTTTGGGAAAGACGTTTTCCGGGCATTGCAGCAGGCTGGGGCCGCGTTCTATGGTTTCGATGCGCGAGGAGCGCAGTGGCACGACATCGGCACGCCCGCCGAGTATCGCGCCGCGACGAGTGATGTGCTCACCGGCAAGCTCCGTATCCCAGGGTTTTCCGTTGACGGCAGCGTGTGGATCGGCCCGGCCGCGAAGGTTGCGCCAACAGCCCGGATCGACGGGCCCAGCGTGATTGGCGACCGCGTGCAAGTTGCAGACGGCGCGCGCATCGAACGCTCGATCATCTGGGAAGGATCGCGCATCGGCAAAAACGCGGTGCTGCGCGATTCAATCGTCGGAATCAATTACGAGGTCGCACCCGGCGCCACGCTCGAGAACGCGATCGTGGCAAATGAGTAGGCTCTACCAAGAGCTAGCGGCGTTCCGCCAATCGCACACGATCCGCCCGCATGTTGTGGCCGGTCATGTGTGGGATGTGCTCGCGTCGGGCTCGGGCGAATGTGCGATAGTATTGTTACCGGGCGGGGGCGGAAGTGCGGAATCGCAGTTCCCGCTGATTACGGCACTGGAATCCCACGCGCGCGTCCTTTCGATTGGCTGCCCGGCAACGTTGACCACCGTGCGCGAAGCCGTAGACGGCGTAAAGACGCTGCTCGACGAGTACGATGTGAGCGAATGTTATCTGCTCGGACATTCGCTCGGTGGGATATTTGCGCAAGCGTTCGCCATGACTTTTCCGGAGCGTGTCGAGGGACTGATTCTCGCCAACGTTGCCAACTACTCGGTCCAACGGGCTGCGATGGTTCGCACGATTCTCAAATCTGCGCGTTATCTTCCGAAGAGTACGGTGATCACGTTACTGAGCGCTAGAATAAGGCGCCTGCTGAGAGACCATCCGGATCGCGAGTTTTGGCTCGAGTATTTTACCCACGACGAGTTGCAGCGCGTCGGCAACGAAGGCATTGCGAATCGCGGCGCGTGCATAGGCGATTCCATCGTGCAATGGTCTTCGAGTTTGACTACCCAAAAGTATCAAGGTCCGACGCTGCTCCTCGAATCGGATGACGAAACCGCTTTTACGATCGCTGAACGGCAGGCGTTTCGCGCATCTTATCCTTACGCTACTGTGCACACGTTTCGCGGTGCAGGTCACTTAAGCAGCATTACGTGTCACGATGAGTTTGTGTCGGAGGTGTTGGGGTTTGTGGTCTCGACCAAGCTAGCCGCTACAATACCGTAGCTACCGCAAACGCTTCGGTCACCGTGCCGCCGGCGGCGCGTACTGTCGCCGCGCATTTTTCGAGCGTTGCGCCCGTGGTCGCGACATCATCGAGCAGCACGATGCGTCTGCCTTTCAGCGATTCGCCATGCCACCTGAAGCGCTGCCGAACTATAAGGCGCGCTTCACGCTCGCGGCCTCGCTGGGTCTCGCCGCGTACTTGCACGAGCCCGGCGATAACGCGAGATGGGAATGCTAACCGCGCGATCAGTTCGCAGCCGTCAAAACCGCGCTGGCGGCGGCGCGCTGCGGTCGTGGGTACTGGCGCCACGGTCACGTCAGCGTCCATTCATGCCCAGAGTCTTTCGGCGAAAGCTTCCGCCACGTCGCGGCGACCGCCTTTTAGCGCGAGGATCGCATGTCGCAGCGCACCGTCGTAAATCCCGAGCGCAGAAACGTTCATCGTGCGCAACCGGCGTTCGACCGAGAGCGGCAAACAATCCCGGCACAGCCCGGAACCGATGCGCTCGTAGCCGCCACACTGTGGTGGGAAAGCGAAATCCAAAATCGCGCGAAGCTGCACGCGATACATTCACGCGTTAGGACACCTTTAGCAAGCTTGTACTGCCCTCGACGACGCTCACTGCGTTCGCTGCTCGGGCGTGGTTCGACAGGCTCACCATGACACCTAAAAGATGCGCCCTCGCTCGAAGAGCGAGGGGCTGCTCAGGATGACACACCTTAAACCATGACACATTCGGGGTCGTCGCGAACCTAGGGTGCGGTGGACAAACTCGATCGTCTCTTCCTGGATCGCGCGTACGAACTCGCCGAACGCGGGATCGGAAATACGTCTCCGAATCCGCCGGTCGGCGCGGTTGTCGTGCGCGGCGAAACGATCGTCGGCGAAGGCTATCACCACCGCGCGGGCGATGCGCACGCTGAAGTGAACGCACTCAAAGTCGCGGGCGAGGCAGCGCGCGGCGCAACGCTCTACGTGTCGCTCGAACCTTGCAACCATTCCGGCCGTACCCCGCCATGTACCGAGGCCATCGAACGATCCGGTCTCGCCCGCGTCATTGCGGGCACGCACGATCCGAACCCACAGACGAACGGCGCGGGCATAAAGGAACTGCGCGAAAAGAAGATCGCAGCGGACGTGCTCGACGAACCGCGCGCGGGCGCGATTGTCGAACCATTCGCGCGCGCGGTTCGCTCGCACCGTCCGTACGTTTCGCTGAAACTCGCCGTTTCGATCGACGGTTTTATCGCTTCGAAACCGGGCGTGCAAGAGTGGCTGACCGGAGAAGAAGCGCGCGAATTCGTGCGCGAGCTGCGGATCGCGCACGATGCCACCGCGGTCGGAGCCGGCACGGTGCGCGTCGACAATCCGCAACTCACGGTCCGGCCCACGCACAAGCGGTTGCGTGATTACCTGCGCGTTGTCATCTGCGAGACGGCTGCGGTCGATCCCGCGAGCGCCATCTTTAAGTTTGAAAAGGGCTATGAAAAAACGATCGTGCTGGCTCCGGCTGCTGCGCGCGACCGTTTCGCGCAGTTGGAGAAAACCGCCGACGTGCTCTACTGCGGCGAGGCGGACGTTCCGCGTTTGAATCTCGCGGCCGGACTGCGGGCGCTGCGCGAGCGCGGAATAAACAGCTTGCTGTGCGAAGGGGGCCCTACTGTGGCCGGGCATCTTCTTAGCGATGGGCTCGTCGATCGTTTTCACTGGATCGTCGCGCCCCGATTCTTACGCGGACCAGCCGCCGTGCCGGCTTTTCCCGGCGGCGCTATCGCGAACATGCGGCTGCAATTCGACCGGGCCGAGCGGCTCGGGGCCGATGCGCTGATCTCCGGCATGATACCTCACAATGTTTAGCGGCATCATTTCATTCAACGGCGTGATTGAGGACGTCACGCCTGCGGGCAAAGACGGTATTCGGTTGCGCGTCCGCTGCGAGCGCGCCTCGGACGAGGACGTAGAGCCCAAAGATTCGGTTGCGATCAATGGCGTATGTTTGACCGTAACCGCTATCGATCATAACGTGATCGATTTTGACGTCGTGCCCGAAACGCTGGCGAGATCCGCTTTACGCAACGCTTCGAAAGGCGAAAGCGTAAACGTCGAATACGCGTTGCGCGCCGGCGATCGCATCGGCGGTCATTTTGTCTACGGCCACGTGGACGCCGCGAGCGAAGTGGTTTCGCGCAAAGGCGAAGGGCAGGGCGAGCGCTTGCGCGTTGCCTTGCCTCCAGCGTTGCGGCCTTACGTTCGCGAGAAGGGATTCCTCAGCATCGACGGGGTCAGTGTCACCGTCGCTGCCGTCGGCGATGCGTGGTTCGAAATTGCACTGATTCCAGAAACGATGCGCCGCACGACGCTCGGCCGGAGCGCGCCCGGCGACCTTCTGAATCTCGAAATCGATCCGATTGCCCGTTATGCGCACGTTTGAAAGCCGCGTTCTGGTGCAATGGGCCGACGTGGATATGGCCGGCATCATGTACTTCGCCGCATACCAACGGGCGGTCGAACGGGCCGAGATGGATTTTTTTCGCGAACTCGGCTTTCCGTACAGCGAAGTCTTCGAAAAGTACGACATGTGGTTTCCGCGCGTGCACGTGGTGGCGGATTACTTCAAGCCGGCGGCCATGGAAGATTGGCTGACGCTGCGCACCAATATTTACCACGTCGGCAATTCGTCGGTGAAATGGAAAACCGTAATGCACAACGAGCGTACCGGCGAAGTGGGCGCGCAGATGGACGTGACCGTTGTCTGCATCGATCGCAAATCGCACAAGAGCCGCCCGCTTCCACAGGGCATTCGCGATGCGCTGATGGCTTGTCTGGATGAAATCGATTGATCGCTTCGGAAACGATGCGCGCCGCGGTTTTGCTGCGGCCGGGAACCATCGAATTGCAAGACCTACCACTTCCCATGCCGTCGCCGGGTGGAATCGTAGTAAAGGTGCGCGCCGCGCTGACCGATGGCACGGATTTTAAGGCCTTCCGGCGCGGCCATCCACGCATGCCGATGCCGACGCGATTCGGTCACGAATTTTCCGGGCACGTCGTCGCGCTCGGCGTACCACAGGGCGTCACTTCGATCCCCGCAGCGGAAGGTGAGCGGCCGTTGGAACTCGGCGATCCGGTTATGTGTGTGCATACAGCGCCGTGCGGCAAATGCTACTGGTGCAAGCGCGGTCAGGAAGAGCTCTGCGAAACGATCATGTCCACGATGATCCTCGGCGCCTACGCCGAGTATATCGCCATTCCCGAACGCATCGTTAGAACCAATTGCTATCGGATTCCGAGGAGCCTTTACGGCTACCCTGAGGGCGTTTCGTACGTTGCCGCCGCGTTTCTCGAGCCGCTGTCGTGCGTCGTCCATTCGCTCGACTTGTTGAACTGCCGCCCCGGCGACACCGCGCTTATCATCGGCGACGGGGGATTCGGCCTGCTGCACGCCATGTTGCTAAAGCAGGCCGGCGCAACCGTTTTGTTAGCCGGCCGTCGCGAAGTGCGCCTGGCGATCGCACGCGACGTCGGCATCGAAGCGATCAACTCGCGCAGTCAAAACGTCGGCGACGAGATACGGAAACGTACGGACGGTCGCGGAGCCGATTTCGTGATCGAGTGCACGGGCCGGGAAGAGGTATGGGAAGCCGCGCCTGATTTGACCCGGCGCGGAGGCACGGTTTCTTTCTTCGGCGGGTTACCCGCGGATGCGAAAGCCTTGTTTACCGCATCGCGGCTGCACTACGACGAGATAAGGCTGATCAGCCCGTTTCACTTTACGCCCGCGGCTGTTAAACGCGCACGCGATTTGCTTGCGGAGAAGAAGATCGATCCGCTGCCTTTAATCACCGAAACAGTTCCGCTCGCCGAGATTGCGACGGTATTCGAGCGATTGAAAAACGGCGAAGGAATAAAATTCGCGATAACGCCATGAAACGCAACGAGAAGATGCGGGCCGCGGTCCTGTACGACGCCGACGACGTTCGCATCGAAACGCGCGATGTGCCGAAGATCGGCGAGGGCGAGATCTTGGTGCAAAC
>PLLF01000029.1 GCA_003140855.1 Vulcanimicrobiota bacterium | reverse complement strand
TTGGCGCCGTATTTCGAGCGGCCTTGCTTGCGGTTCGCGGCGCCGGATGTATCCAGCGTTCCGCGGATGATGTGATAGCGCACGCCCGGCAGATCTTTTACGCGGCCGCCGCGCACGAGCACGACCGAGTGCTCTTGCAGATTGTGGCCGATGCCCGGAATGTATGCCGTGACCTCTTCGCCGTTGGTCAAACGGACGCGCGCGACTTTACGCAGCGCCGAATTCGGTTTTTTCGGAGTGACGGTTTTCACTTGCGTGCACACGCCGCGGCGTTGCGGGTTTCCGGTCACCTCGAAGGCGCGCAAGGGCAAATCGGGATGACCCGGCTTCGGTCCGGTCTGGATGACGCGGAACGCCGGAGTCTTCACTTTTTTCTCCGCCTTTTTGCGGCCCTTACGGACCAACTGGCTAATCGTGGGCAAAATCTTCCTAACTGTGAGTGGGGCGCACTAAAACGCCGGCCGCACCGCCGGTGGACCGAACTTTGGGAGTATACCTCATAGGACCAGCCGCAAGCAACAACGACGGCTACCTCATTAAGAAGCGGCCGCTGAGGCTCCCGCGCTTCGAATCAGCCAAACCGACGTCGCGATAATCCAGATGGCGAAGAGGCCAACTCCCAGAATCAGCGTGACCCACCCCGCGAGCGACATCGGCCCTGAAGCGGAGAAGACCGAAAAAGTGCTCGCGGCGCCGCCAAGGGCGGTCAGATAGCCATAGTACGCGAGAGCCGGGGAAGCCGACCTGTGGCGCCTCATCGAATGCGCCGCCGCGAAGATGAAGACGACCGAAGCGGCCCCGAGCGGGACGCTCAGCAGCATGTAGAGGCCCCACCATCCGGGCAGATCGTCGGTTGGAATAGCTGTAAGCAAGAGCACGGTTAGTACGCACGAGCTCACCAGCGCGATCGCCGGCATGATAATTGCGGCAGTGATGGCGTAGAGCGGCAAACCGTCCGCGACTCCCGCTGCGTGCGCTAGATGCGCGCGCACGCCGACCGCAAACCACAGAAAGAACGCCATGGTTGGGAAGCCCAGCCAAGCGCTGATCAAGAGTCCCTGGTGATGCGCAGTCAAAAAACTACCGATCGCTGCCGGGGTCCCGGATATGTCGGGCGGTGCTCCGCCGGGCACCACGATAGACAGCACGAGGCAGACGAGAAACGCGAGGCCAGACCATCCCGCCGATCGCTCCGCACTGATGCTGTACATAGGCACCCTCCTTTAAATAGGTGTGCGCGTTGCCGAGCGCGTTCGTCGCAACCCAAACGAGCCCCCGCCAGGGCGCCTGCGCGAGCGCGTGCAAAGTTTGGGCCGATGCAGCGAGCTTCCGCTTACCCGCCGGCGTCACTAACGTTCGATTGGATCATGGGCGTACTCGCCGTGATTCTGATGGGTGGCGTTGTTCAGGACGGATGGGCGCACAGCCACGGACTGGTCGATCAAAGCTTTCTTACGCCCTGGCACGCGATTCTTTATGGAACGATGGCGCTGAACGGAATCGTGCTGGGCACCATCGCCGTCCGAAATGCCATCCAAGGTTATCCGCTGCGGTACGCGTTGCCGTTCGGCTATTGGACTTCGCTAGCGGGCGTAATCTTGTTCGCAATCGGCGGAGCATTCGATCTGTGGTGGCATACGCGGTACGGGATCGAAATCGACATCAACGCACTGATCAGCCCATCGCACATCTGGCTCGCACTCGGGGGAGCGTTAATCTTTTGCGGCCCGCTGCGATCGATCGCGGCGCGTTACGGCCCGCAGAGCGTGGGTTGGAAGATAACCGGCCCCGCAGTCCTCAGCGCGCTCGCGCTGCTGGCGCTGCTCGGCTTCTTCACCCAATATGCGCAACCGATCGGCGACAACGAAGAATCGATCGTCATCGGTTATCACGAGCCGCAAACCGGCGGAGCGCTTTATTCGGTGCGCAGCGACGGAACGCGTGAAACGCGTCTGCTTACCATCGCCGGCAGCGACATCTGGGGTGCAGCGGTATCACCGGATGGAAAGCATGTCGCGTTCCGTGTCGGTACCGCCAAGAGTCCCGCTTCGGATATTTATATCGCAAACATTGACGGCACGCACTCAAGGCGCGTGACGCACAGCGGCCGGCACGATACGCAGCCCGCATGGTCGCCAGATGGAAAACGGATTGTCTTCGTTTCGATCCCGGCCGGGACGTCTGGTGATTATGTCTTGGAAACGATGAATGCGGACGGATCGGGACTCAAGACAATCGTAGCCGGCGTCACTGAGAAGCTGCAGCCGGCGTGGTCGCCCGACGGAAAATTCATCGCATACCAGACGCGTAACAGTTTACATCAGCAAATCGCCGTCGTGCCGGCCGCAGGCGGTCCTTCCAGCTGGCTCGAGGCCGCGGTAGACGGCGCGCAGCCCGCATGGGCGCGCGACAATCGCGTTGCGTTCGTCAATGCCGACGGTTCTATCGCCGTCACAACGCTCACCGGAAACACGGCAAAAGAGTTGTTGCGCAACGCGCAGATGCCGGCGTGGTCTTCCGACGCGAAGAAACTTGCATACATTCGCGACGCCGGCGGCGACGCGCAAGTTTTCGTTACGGATCTCGTAAACGGGCGCACCGTAAATGTTTCGCAGCTGGCCGGCCTCGATGCATCCCGGCCCGCGTGGACGGCGCAAGGCAACTTGCTCTTCACCGCAACCGGCAGACCGGTTCCTGCGACGACTTTCCTTGGACTCGCTTACAGCGAAGATGCCAATTTGATCGAAGCGATCGTCGTGGCGGGGATCGCCCTTCTGCTCATCCGGCGGTGGCGCATGCCTTTCGGCGCGATGACCTTCTTGCTCGGATTCTTCGCGATCGCCATGGCTTTCCAGAGCAATCTGTTTTGGGAGATCGTGGCGGCAGTCATCACCGGCCTGCTGGCGGACATTGCAATCGCAATCCTCGGCGAGCGCGCGCGCAACGGGTTTTGGTTCTATGCAGTCGGCTTCGGCATTCCGGCCGTGCTCTTCACGTTGTACCTTATCATTGCTAAGCTCACACTGCCCGGCGGATTGGGTTGGCCGCCGAACATGATCGCCGGCTCGCCATTTATTGCAGGTTTCGCGGGGCTTCTGATCGCGTTCTGCTTCGATCCGCCCCTGCGCTCTCCGGCGGAAAGCTCGCAACCCTAGCGACTCCCGGCCGCGCGCCGGCACTTCTACCCGAGTGAAGGCACAAGCCGGTTTTGCGCTGATCGAAGCCATCGCGGTGATTGCGATCGCCGCAGCGTGCGCGGGCGCATTGATTCTCGCGCTTTCGAGCGTCCCCAAATCGGGTTCGCACGCCGCAGGCCGCAATCGTGTTGCTGCATCGCTGTTCGCCGAACAGATACTACGAGTTGCCAAGGATGCATGGAAGTACGGATCGCATGGTGATGCGCCGAGCGGAACGTTCGAAACCTCCATCCCGAATCCGGTCTCGGTCGTCAGCACAATTACACGGAACGATTCATCGGGTGCGGGCATAAGCGTCACCGTTTCTTATACGCCCGACCCGGGCCATGACGAGTCGGGCAGCGTTACGCTGCGCGGCAAGCTTCGCGCGAAAGCGCCGTTGCCCGGCGCACGCGTGGAGCAGTCCGGATTGATCTCCGCACCACAGAATTCACCCTGACGTGCTCGCCAACGCGCTCGTTTGCGTTGCGCTGGTAGCGTTCGCTGCGAATACGATTTTGAGTGCGGGTCTGCTCTCGGTACGCACATCCATACATCGCCTCGCGCAAAATTATGTCAACCAGGACTACCAGCGCGCGATCGACTCGCTGCAAACCGGGGTGGCGGCGTACGCGCAATCCGGAATGCACGCCGGCCCCTTGCCGACCTTTACGCCGTTGCCCGCGCTTTGCGCCGGCGTGCCGACACCTTGTGCGTTCACCAGTACGGCGAACATCGCGCTGCTGCGCAGCGACTTCGAAGCGGCCCCTGCTCCTTGTGATTCCGCCTCTGCCTGCGCCAGCAATGAAAAACGAACCTCTACGTTTCCGAGAGGCGCATGACGGCGCAAGTTTCGGTCACTGTGCACGCGGCTGACGGCAGCATCCTTGCAGCGCGTGACGACGATGTAACGCTCCGGGTGATGAGTACGCCGCCGTATGTCGCGATCGTGGGCGTTCGCGACCATTGGGTCGATGCGATCGCATCGGGAGATCCCGCGAGCGAAGATGCCGGCAGGCCGCCTGCCACATCCAACCCGTGCGTCATCGGATCTCCCGGGAATTCGGACGACACCGTCGTGCGCGTCGCATACGAAAATGCGCAAACCGGCGCCTGCACCGACGGCAGCGCATGGCGCACGACATCGTATTGAGCCGAGGAGCTTTCATCCGCGCAGGGTAGAGGTCGGATGGTGAAAGCGCGGCCGCTCCTCTATCCGGGTCTGATGTTCGTGGCCTTTTCCTGGGCGATGAACACTGTGCTCGTTAAGTACGCACTCACATCGATC
Organism: Vulcanimicrobiota bacterium; assembly: GCA_003140855.1. Lineage (GTDB taxonomy): Bacteria > Vulcanimicrobiota > Vulcanimicrobiia > Vulcanimicrobiales > Vulcanimicrobiaceae > Rubrimentiphilum. The sequence continues at coordinate 14,585 of PLLF01000029.1, read as the reverse complement.
GATCCGCTCGCTTTCACAGGGCTGCGCTTTCTGGCCATGACGCCGCTGGCGTTTTTACTGGCGCGCGCGATGCATCAACAGGTGCGTTTCAAACTGCGCGATCTCCCGATGCTGATCGCGTGCGGCGCATGCGGATACGGTTTATACCAATATTTTTGGATCTTCGGGCTGGCAAATACCAGCGCATTCGCGTCGTCGCTCTTGGCGAGCCTCTCGCCGGTATTGACGCTTGCAATCGTCTCTATCTTGGGATACGAACGCGTCTATGCCGGGCGCTGGTTCGGAGCGGCGGTCGCGCTGTTCGGGGTTGCGGTATTCGAAGGGGCGTTCGCGGGTCACCTCACGTTTCGTCCGGGAGACGCGCTGACGTTCAGTGCAGCTGCGATCTTCGCGATATTCAACGTGCTCAGCGCGAGGTTACTGGACCGCTACACGCCGCTCGGCCTGGTCGCTGTGACGATGACGATCGGCACACTGATCATTCTTCCCGGGGCGCTTCCGCGCATGATACACGAAAATTACGCGGCGTTGCCGGCGGCCGACTGGTGGGTCTTCGCGTTTTCGGTCGTCTTTCCAATCGTGCTCACATTTCCGGTGTGGAGCTGGGGAATATCCGTGCTCGGCGCCGGCCGCGCGTCGCTGTTTCAGTTCACCGTTCCCGTGCTGGCGGGGCTGCTTTCGATCGCCATCCTGCACAGCCGGATCGAAGTACACCAAATCATCGGCACGGCGGTCTGCATCGGCGGGATGGCGATTTCTCAACTGCTTGGAAAGTTCTCGCTCACCGCAATTTGGGCGGAACGTACCGTTTCGCTGAAGTAATCCACGTCCATGAAGCGCCGGTGGTATTGGCTGTTGCTCGTGCCCTTCGTGGCCACGCTGTTTCCGCCGTTTTATGCGCGCGCCACGCCGGCGCTCTTTGGCTTTCCATTTTTTTACTGGTATCAAATTCTGTGGATCGTGATTTCCGCGCTCATCGTATGGGTGGTCTATCAAGCCACGAGGGAAGCTGAGTGACCGGCGGTTCGGTCATCTTCTTGGTTTTGGTGTTGGGCGTCGCCGCACTAGGGTTCATGGCGGCGCGCTGGGGGCATGCAAATCTTGCCTCACTCGACGAGTGGGCGCTGGGAGGCAGGCGCTTCGGTACGGTCGTGTCGTGGTTCTTGCTCGGCGGCGATCTCTACACGGCTTACACGTTCATCGCCGTTCCCGCGCTTGCGTTCGGAGCGGGTGCGCTCGCATTTTTCGCGGTGCCGTACACGACGATTGCATATCCGCTCGCTTTCCTGGTCATGGCGCGTTTTTGGACCGTCGCCAAACGCCGCGGTTATGTTACTACCGCCGACTTCGTCCACGACCGTTTCGGCAGCCGGCCTTTGGAGCTGGCGGTGGCGATCACGGGCGTCGTCGCCACCATGCCGTACATCGCGCTGCAGCTGATCGGCGTCCAAGTCATTCTCGAGCGTTCGGGAATCGCGCCTACCCACGGGTCCGCCGTGACGATGCTGATCATCGCGTTTGCTTTACTGGCCGCATACACGTTCACGAGCGGGTTGCGCGCACCGGCCATGATCGCTTTCGTAAAAGATACGCTGATCTATCTGACGGTCATCGTAGCGGTCATCCTGATTCCGAAGAGCCTCGGCGGCTGGGCGCACGTCTTCAGCCTGGCGCAAGCAGCGCTCGCCGCCAAGCCCAAACCCGGGTCCACGATTATTCCTCCGAATATGTACTTTGCGTATTCTTCTCTCGCGCTGGGTTCGGCGCTGGCTCTGTTCATTTATCCGCACTCGATTACGAGCGTGCTGAGCGCACGCAGCGCCAACGTTATCCGACGCAACTGCGCGCTGCTTCCACTCTACAGCATCCTGCTGACGCTCATCGCGTTGCTGGGATATTGCGCTTTGGCCGCGCACATTCGCGTTGCGGATCCTAATTTTGCGATTCCGGATCTCTTTACGCGCTTCTTCCCTAACTGGTTTGCGGGCGTCGCGTTCGCTGCCATCGTCATCGGCGCGCTCGTTCCGGCGGCCATCATGGCCATAGGCGCAGCAAATCTTTTCGCCAGCAACATCATGCAGACGTTTCAAACGCGCCAGATCCGGCCGCCGGTCGAAACCCGCGTCGCACGCATCATTGCGCTCTTCGTGCTAGCCGGGGGACTCGCGATCGCATTGTTCATCAAGCCGGCATACGCGATTGAATTTCAGCTCCTCGGCGGCGCCTGGATCGTACAGATCTTCCCGGCGGTGATCATCGCGCTTTACACGCGCTGGTTTCACCGGCACGCGTTGCTCGCAGGCTGGGCCGCAGGGTTGGCAGCGGCCACTTGGATGGCGCAAGCTGCCAATTTCACGACCACGATTTTCCCGCTCCACCTCGGCGGATTTACGCTGCCGGGTTACATTGCGTTCTACGCTTTACTAGTCAATCTCGCGGTGACGGTCGTCTGCACGTTTGCGTTCAATATCGCCAAGGCCGACCGTGGCGCCGACCTCACCAGCGCCGCCGATTATGCTTAGCGAAAAACGAGCTGCACGGTACGCACGTCGACCAAACCTTTGCCCGCGCCGCGCGCGACGAGCGTCGCCTCGAATCCGCGCCGGTAAATAGACGGCACCGCCAAAACATGTGTGCGGAATGCAAACTGGCCGAAGACCGAGCGATGCAGTATAAATGAAAAAGAGGGAGACCTGAGCTCGACGACCGCCACGTTTGTCGTCGTCGCAACTTTTCCCGACCACCAGTCGCCCATGTGAATCACGTCGGAGGACAACTGCGCGGCAAGAATCCTGGGCGGGTCGTCCTGCGCAACGGTGACGGCTGCTGGCCAAGGTGCAATCGTGCCGATCGTAACGGCCTTTAGCCTCGGACTTTCTTGCGGCGAGCCGCATGCCGCCAACAGCGCTAATACCGGCGCGAGTACGATTCGGTGTGCGCGCATCGCGTTGCGCAGGTTCGAATCATGGCGTTGAGAACCCTGGACTCTTGAGGCGGTTCGATTGGGCGATGGCGATCGCCGGGTACTGGACGATCGCCGGACTGTATACCGACGCCGGATGGCATATACGCCATGACGTCGATACGTTTTTCACATGGTCGCACGCGCTGCTCTATTCAGGGCTGCTGCTGCTCCTCTGTCTCATCGGCGCAAAGTATCTCTCGGCACGCCGGCGCGGCGAAACGCGATTACAAACGGCGCTAGGACCCGCGTACTACTGGTCGGCAATCGGAGTCCTGATCTTCTTGGTCGGCGGCATTGCCGACATGATCAATCACCTGTTCCTGGGTTTTGAGGCGGGCTTCGATGCGTTGCTCAGCCCCACGCACCAAATCATCGGCGCCGGCGTTCTGCTGATCATCTCCGGGCCTATCCGCTCGGCAATCGCTCAAACGCCGCGACCGGCTACATTGGCGGCTCAACTTCCAGCCGTCATATCCGCAGCCGCTATTCTGGAGTTGATGCACTGGGGCACGCAGGTCTTTTTCCGTATCGACGCAGCGCGATCGCTCGGCGTTACCGTGCCGCACGAGCTCGGCACCAACACGATAACGCTCATGACCATTCACTTCTACCAACAGGGCGGATCGCTCATCGCGGTCATTCTGCAGAGCTTGCTGATGATGGGTACCGCGTTCTATCTGGTCCGGAATTTTCGCTTGCGTCCTGGCGCGCTCACCATTCTGTTCGCGTTGGGCAACGGACTGATTGCCGTTACTCATTCGCTGGGCTGGCTCGACGCCGCATCCGTGCTGGCCGCAAGCGCCACCGCCGGTATCGCCGGCGATCTGTTTCTCTTGCGGGATCCGCCATTCATGAGTTCGCGGCTGCGCTTCGGATCGTTTGCGTTCGCGGTTCCGGTCGTCTATTCAAGCGTGCTGCTGCTATTCGTCGTTGCGTTCATGGGCGGCACTTGGTGGGATCCGCTGTTCGCCGCCGGCAGCGTGTTTTACGCGGGCCTCTTCTCGGTGCTCTTGAGTTTCCTGGTTTCGTGGACAAACGATCCCCGATAGGACAACGATTTGCCGTAGCGCTCGGTCTTTCAACAGCGCTCGTTCATATCGCGTTTTCATGGCGGTACGGCTATTACCGTGACGAGCTCTATTTCATCGCATGCGCGAAGCGTCTGGCTTGGGGGTACGTCGACATGCCGCCGCTGACCGCATTGGTTTCGTGGCTTGCTGCGCCGGCGCACTACGAACTCGTCGCGCTGCGCGTAACCGTTGCAATCGCCGCCGGCATCACGGCGTATTTAGCGTGCGCGATCGCCGCGGAGCTGGGTGGCGGCAACTGGGCGCAGCGGCTGTCCGCTCTCACGGTAGCGCTGACGCCCGCATATCTTTTTCTCGGCACGACCCTAACGACCACATCGTACGAGCCATTCACCTGGGCGCTCGCAATCCTCGCAACGATGCGTCTCGCGCGTTCGCGCGATCCGCGCTGGTGGTACGCAATCGCCGGCGCATTTACATTCGGTGTCTATGCAAAGTACTCCATGCTTCTCCTCGGCGCAACGTTACTTTTTGGATTATTGGTGACGCCCGAGCGAACCGTCTTGCGCACGCGCGCGTTTCCAATCGCAGCGCTCGCCATTGCCGCGCTCCTTCTGCCCAACATCGCGTGGCAAACCGTGCACGGATGGCCGATGCTCGAAGTCCTGCGCGGTGACGTGCTGGGCCGGCATGCCTTCAATTCAGGCCTGCAATTCGAATTTCGCCAGCCGCTGGTTAATGGCGGCGCATTCTTGTTGGAACAGCTGCTCTTCACGAACCCTGTCACCGCCCCGCTTTGGATTGCCGGAACCATCGCGTTGCTTTGCGCACCCCGCTTCTCGGCATACCGGTTCGTCGCGATTGCATTTCTGGTAATTCTATTGGCGGCGGTGGCTTTGAACGGGAAGGGCTATTACATCGCCGGAATCTACACGCCGCTTATTTGCGCGGGTTGGGTTGCGCTCGAACGAGCCTGGCATGCGCGCCCAGCTTGGCGGTTCGCAGCTGCCGGCACGGGACTTGCGTCCGCGCTGCTGCTAGCGCCTTTCACCATCCCCGTGCTTTCCGCACAAGGGCTGATCGCCTACTCTAAAATGCTCGGCATAACAGGGCGCGACCGCACGCCACAGCACCTGGTGCAGCCACTTTTTGCCGACGAATTCGGTTGGCAGACGCTCACCGCACGCGTCGCGCATTTTTATGACGGTTTGCCGCCGACGCAACGCACCCGGACGGCTATCTTCTCGGACACCTACGCGGGCGCCGCGGCGATCGAGTTCTACGGACCGCGCTACCGGATACCGCAGCCGATCAGCGCACAAAACGAATACTACCTTTGGGGAACGCGGGGCTACGACGGCAGCTCGGTTCTGGCAATCGGCGCCTCGCAAGCCGATCTGCTGCGCGCGCTATTTCGTCGTGTCGTTTTGCTCGGGACTTTTGAAGATCCGTATCGCTGGGCGATCGAAGGCCCCACGCCGATCTACCTCTGCACCCAACCGGTGGCGCCTTTGAAAGATCTCTGGCCGCGATTGCGCTGGTACGGCGCTTAGCGGGTCTCGACCGCCTCCATGATTCGCGGCTCCAAGCGCGCCATGGCCGCGAATCCGGCCGGCACCAGAATCGCAGCAACGGCGATCCCGAGCAACGGCGCTACGAAAGCCAATGCCGTGGCAACGATTTCGCCGGCCAGCGACAGCCACGCGTTCGCCGACATGGTATCGAGCAACCGTCGATCGACTTCGGCCGGCACGAGCCGCCGTCTGCAGTGGCGCCAATTGAGCACGTACAGAAAACAGATCACGGCAACGTTAAGCGTAAAGGCGGCAACGGCCCATGAAGATGACGTGTTGTTTCCCATCACCGCGGCTGTAAACGGCACGAGCGCGATCAGCAGCAGCGGCGAAAGATTGAGCATGACGTGCGTGAAGTCTGTTCCAACGACCAGCGTAGCGTAATAGTGATGGCATACCCACAATAACGCAACGGTTGAAAACGCGATGGCGTAAATTCCAATTTGCGGAAGCATCGAATACAGGAAAGCCGGCACTTGGGAGGGGCTTAAGTAAGCGGGCGGTTTCAAATCCAGGACCAGCAGCGTGAGCGCGATCGCATAGACCGCGTCCACCAGCGTGTCGAGCCGCCCCTTATCGAGACTTCCGCCGGTAAACTTCGAATTAACCTTCATCGCTTGCGCACGATGGTCAGCCCGTCACCTATTGTGAGCAGAGTTTCATCGACCCGCTCGTCGCGGCCGATCTTCTCGTTCAGCTTCCGCAAGGCAACCGTGTCGGCATCGGTTTCCGCGGGGTTGGCAACATCGCCGCCCCAGAGGACATTATCAATCGCGATCAGGCCGCCGGTACGCAGCAGCTGCAAGACGAGCTCGTAGTATGCATCGTAGTTCGATTTATCGGCGTCAATGTATGCGAAATCATAGTCTCGTTCACCCGCCGCAATCAACGCGTGCAGCGTTTCAGTTGCCGGCGCAAGCCGCAGGTCGATTTTTCGCGCCACGCCGGCGCGTTCCCAAAACTCTTTTGCGACGGCCGTGTACTCTTCGATCACGTCGCAGGCTAGTATTTCTCCCTCCGGAGGAAGCGCAAGAGCCACGGCCAGCGCGCTAGCACCGGTGTAGACTCCGACTTCGATGCAGCGGCGGGCGCCGATTGCTTTTACGAGCAGTTGCAGGAATTGCAGCTGGTCGGGACCCGTCTGCATGCGCGCGAGCGGCATACTCGCCGTCCGCTCGCGCAGTTCGCGCTGAACCGCCGTATCGCGCAGCGTGACCCTTAGAATGTAATCGTAGATATCGTCGGGGACCAGAAAAGAACGGGCACTCATCCTCGCAGCATCTCCTTGGCAGCATTCAATCCGGGCGCGCCCATGACGCCGCCGCCCGGATGCGCCGCGGAACCGCATAGGTACAAGCCCTTAACCGGCATCCGGTATCCCGCGTATCCTGGTGCGGGCCTAAACATAAACAGATGATCGAGTGACATGGCGCCTTGAAAGATATTTCCGCCGGTCAACCCAAAAACTTCCTCCAAATCTGGCGGCGTCAACACTTGGCGGTCGATCACGCCGCTTTTGAATCCCGGCGCATAACGTTCGACGACATCGAAGCATGCATCCGCAAACGCGTCCTTGGCAGCTGAGGTCCAGGGTCCGTCTTTGCGCGCGTAAGGCGCGTACTGCACGAACATGGACATCAAATGTTTCCCGGGCGGCGCCACGGTGGCATCAACCGCCGACGGCATCGTGCACTCAACCACCGGTTCGCGCGACGGCATTCCATATTTGGCGTCGTCATACGCGCGCTCGATAAAATCTTGGTCCGGGCATAAATGCACCGTACCGCGATGTTGCGGTCCCGCTTCGGTGCCGGGCAGCGCGGTGAAGTTCGGCAACCGTTCGAGCGCGACGTTAATTTTCGCCGACGCACTCGCATAGCTGATCCGGTCGAGCGCGGCAACGAACTCCGGCGGCAAGAGATTGCGCTCCAGCAGCTTGTTGAACGTGACGTTACAGTCTGCGTTGCTGGCAACCGCGCGCGCTGCGTATTCATTGCCATTGGTAAGAGCAACTCCGCTCACGGCGCCGTCCTTCACCACGATCTTCGAAACCTCACTTTCGGTTTGGATTTCGACACCGAGATCGGCGGCGGCTCTTGCAAGCGCCTGCGTGAGGCCGCCCATCCCACCGCGCACGTACGCCCACACCCCGCGTTTTCCGTTGGTTTCACCCATCACGTGATGAAAGAGGACGTATGCGGTTCCCGGCATAGAGGGCGGCGCGAACGCGCCGATGATCGCATCGGTCGCGAGCGTGGCTTTCAGCTCTTCGGATTCGAACCAGCGATCCAAAATCGGTCGAGCGGCACCCGTGAGGATCTCGACGGCTTCGCCCATTTCCGAACCGAGTTTTTGCATACCGCGCCCGAGCTTGGCCATGCTCAACAGATCGAAAACCGTCGGTCGTGTGACGTTGGGCGGTTTCTGCAAGAGCGTCGGCTCGATGACAGCCGCCACGCGTTCGAGCATGCGCTCGTACTCCGGGTAACGCTCGGCATCTTTACGGCTGAATTTTGCGATCTCGCTTAACTCGCTTCGTTTATCCGAGCCGAGCATGAGGTAACGCCCGTCCAGAAACGGCGAGAACGACGCCGGATTACGCTCGAGCAACTCGAAGCCGTAGTCGCGCAGCCGCAGGTCGCGGATAATCTCCGGACGGAAAAGGCTGTTGACGTAGGCAGCCGTGGAAACTTTAAAGCCCGGAAACGTTCGCTCTTCGGTTACGCAGGCGCCCCCTACGATATAACGGCGTTCGAGCACCAGCACTTTGCGTTTCGCGCGCGCCAAATAGCAGGCCGTCACAAGGCCGTTATGGCCGGCGCCGATCACGATCGCGTCGTAGGTTTTCATGAGCCGCCTATACTACTAGTAGGTCGAAGATGACACCCGCTGCGCGCTGGAGCCGCATCGTCCTGGCGGCAATTCCGCCGGTGATGCTGACGCTTGCGATTCCCTTCGTCAATCGTGACGAACCGCGGCTTCTCGGCTTTCCGTTCTTGCTCGCGTGGATGGTGCTGTGGGTCGCGGTCACGCCGCTCTTTCTCTTTGCAGCCGATCGGATTGGGCGAAAACAATGAGGCCTGAGGCCGTGGCTCTTGTGATCATCGCGGTAATAGTCGTCGGCACGATCGCTTTTGCGCTGACCAGCGTGCGGCGCCTGAAAATGGACCCGCACGAATTCATCGTCGGCAGTCGATCGTTTGGCGCGTTGTTGCTGTGGATTCTGCTTGCAGGCGAAATCTACACCAGTTTTACATTCCTGGGTGCGGCCGGCTGGGCGTACGGCAAGGGTGCCGCCGCGTTTTATATTCTGGCATACGGAACCGTAGCGTATTGCATCGGCTTCTTCTTGCTGCCGCCGATCTGGCGGATCGGCAAAGAACGCGGACTGCTCACGCTGCCGGACTTCTTCATCGATCGCTACGGCAGTAAGACGCTCGGCATTGCCGTTGCGGTGCTGCAATTTTTTCTGGTCATTCCATACGTTACGCTGCAACTTACGGGCCTTCAGATTTTGCTCACAATCGCCGGCTACGGCCGGTACGACGCGACCATCGCGGTGAGCATCGCTTTCATCCTCATGGCGCTCTTCGTTTTTACCGCGGGCTTGCGCGGAACTGCGTGGGCCAGTGTGGTGAAAGACACGCTCGTCCTCGGCGCCGTGCTCTTTGCGGGAATTGCGATTCCGGCGCGTTTCTTCGGCTCTCCCGCTGCGATGGTCGGCCACGTGCTGCAGCTTCACCCGCATTGGATGACGTTGCCGCCGCCGGGCGCTACAAACGCCGCGTACACCGTACCGTGGTTCGTAACGACCATCTTGCTGTCCGGAGTCGGTTTCTTTATGGGACCGGCCAACGCGCCGGCCATTTACTCGGCGCGCAGCGGTGAGACGTTGCGACGCAACATGATCTTCATGCCGCTTTACCAACTCGTGCTGCTCTTCGTATTTTTCGCCGGTTTTACCGCGCTGGCGGTTGTTCCCGGATTGAAAGGGCCGGCCGCCGATCAGTCCTTCATGCTAGTGATGCAGCGCTATTACTCTGCTCCCGCGCTTGGACTGGTTGCGGGAGCGGGTTGTTTGGCGGCTCTGTTGCCGGCTTCTACCTTGTTGCTGGGCGCCGCGAGCGTTTTCTCAAAGAACGTCCTCGGCGATGCGCTCAATGTTGCCACCGGCGATCGGGAGCGCACGTGGGCGACGCGCCTGCTCGTGCTGATCGTGGCGTTCTTGGCGCTGGTCCTCTGGATCTTCTTCAAGACGTCGCTCGTCGATCTGCTGCTGTTTTATTACGTGGGCATCACTCAGCTTGCGCCCGGCGTGATCTTCGCACTGGTGTGGCCGCGCGTCGGCCCGTGGGCGGTCGGCGCGGGCCTTCTCGCCGGCGAATGCGTCGGCTTTTATTCCCTGCACAATACGATCGCGCCCGGCGGAATAAACGCCGGTTTCTTCGCACTCGTCGTCAACGTCGCGATCTGCGCGCTCGTGACGATCGCGACTAAGAAAAAACTAGCGGTCGTTTGAGCGCGATTGGAAACAATCGCGGCAATACACAGGCTTGTCGCCGCGCGGCTGAAATGGCACTTCCGCTACGCCGCCACACTGGCTGCACGTGGCCTGGAACATTTCACGGTTGCGCTGGCCGCCGCTCGCAGAGCGCATCTGCTTGCGCGCTTGCCGGCAATCCGGACAACGGTTGGGCTTATTTTGAAAACCTTTGGTGGCGTAGAACTGCTGCTCTCCAGCCGTGAATGCGAATTGACGTCCACAGTCAACACAGTTCAAACTTTCATCGACGTACACTAAACGGGACTCCTTATAATGTGGCGGACTTCGAGCCACGGAAATCCTACCACGCGATTTCGAGAAAAGGAAGTCCCCTATGGGGTCAGCCGCACCCCGAAGGCGAAACCGCTTTCCATGATCGCTACCATCGAAGTGCCCGCCAAACTCGTCGACGCCGTCGTCAGCACCCGCCGCGACCTGCACATGCACCCGGAACTGGGCTTTCAGGAGCAACGCACGGCCGGCATCGTCGCCGATCGCCTCCGGTCGCTCGGGCTTGACGTGCACACCGGCATCGCGCGCACGGGCGTCGTCGGCGTTCTGCGCGGGAACAAGGCGGGGCTCACGATCATGCTGCGAGCCGACATGGACGCGCTTCCGATCCTCGAGGAAAACACGCAACCGTATCGCTCGCGCAACGACGGGGTGATGCACGCGTGCGGACACGACGGGCATGTGGCAATTCTGCTGGGCGCGGCCGAGCTCATCGCAGCTCGCCGCGAAGCGCTAGCGGGTACGGTATGTTTGGTTTTTCAACCAGCCGAGGAAGGCCAGGGCGGCGCGGAGGCGATGGTCGAGGAAGGCCTCATCGATCGTTTTGGGATCGAACGCGCATACGGACTGCACTTGAGCTCGAAGTACAAAACCGGTACGCTCGGTTTCCGCAGCGGTCCGTTCTATGCGTCCAGCGATTCGATCGAGATCGAAGTCCTCGGGCGGGGAGGACATGGTGCCGCGCCGCACGATACGATCGATCCAATTCTGACCGCTGCGGGCTTCGTTACGTCGCTGCAGCAGATCGTTAGCCGGAACATCGATCCGCTCGAGCCGGCGGTCGTTACAATCGGATCGATACATGGCGGCACGATCCACAACGTCATTCCGCGCAACGTGCGGATGCTCGGAACGGTGCGGGCGTTCTCAGAAGATGTGCGCGACGCGATGCCCGGCCGCATCGAACGCGTTTTAAAGGCAAGTTGCGACGCAGCGGGCGCCGCATACGAATTCGAATACCTCAGGCGTTACCCGGTAACCGCGAACGACCCGGATCAAGCGTTTTATGCCGAGACGCTCGCGCGTCGCACGTTCGGCGACGAGCGCGTCTTTACAGCCGATAAACTGATGGGCGCTGAGGATTTTTCCTTTTTCGCGCAGCGCGTGCCGGCGTGTTTCTACACTCTAGGTGCGCGCGGCGGCAGCCACACGGCGCACCCGCACCACTCGAGCACGTTCGACATCGACGAAGCATCGCTGCCGGCCGGCGTGGCGATGATGACGGCTCTGGCTTTTGATGCGCCCGCGCATGCGCCATAGTGGCACATTCGACGATCCCCGGTCAGATTGAAAATCCGAGTTTGAACGATTACTTAGAGGTCATGACTCGCGCCGTCTTTCAGGCGGGGTTGAGTTGGGCGTCGATCGCTCAGCGCTGGGAAGGCTTTCGTGCGGCCTTCGAAGAGTTCGACATCCATAAAGTCGCAGCTTACGGTGAGGCGGACGTCGACCGGTTGTTGCATGCGTCCGGCATTCTGCATAGCGCACGTAAGATTCGCGCGACGATTCACAACGCGCAAACACTCCTGGATCTAGAAGGCTCGCACGCCGGGTTAGAAAACTATCTGCGGTCTTTTCCGAATTACGCAGCTCTCAGCGCCGACATCAGGCGCCGCTTCAAATTCATGGGCGAGATGAACGTCTGGTACTTCTTATTTCGCGTGCGCCAGCCCGTTCCGAAATTCGAAAAATGGGTCACGACGATTCCCGGCGATCACCCGCGCATGAAAGAGATGGTCGAACGCGCCCGCGTTGCGGGAACGTCCAGCGAACGTTAGTGCGGCGTTGCCGTCGGCGCCGGTGAAGGCGAAGGACTCGGCCCGCGCTGACCGCCGCCGAAGATCGGAATCATAAACCCGCCGCCGAAGCCGCCCTCGCCGCCGCCTTGGCGGCGCGGACCATTCTGGCCGCTAGGATTGTTCTGAACGTTCTGTCCGCCTTGCGCGTTACGCTGGAAGCCACCCGTGACCAGATAGAGTCCCAACGCCGGCGCGTAGCTCAGCGAGGGCGGATTAGCACCATCCCAGCCGAGTTTCGTAAGATCGTCGCGCACCGTTGAGGCAACGCGTCCGCAATCGATCAGCGCGGGAATCCACGTGATGTCTTCGGGCTGCAAAGAATACCATGTTCCCGCTTTCGCCGTGTGAGCCGTGATCGTCCAATCCGGAGTCGGGATGCCGCTGGTGAAGTGCGCTTGCAGCTCGTTGACGGCCGCCTGCGCGGTCGAACGCATTTGAGTGCTCGTGCACGTCGTACTCTTCGGGTTGTAAATAAATGCAGTCTTCGGCGGTGTGACGGGCAGCTTGTACATGCGGAACGTTTCCGATCCCGCCACCGGCGGCGTGCGCGCAATGTAGAGGCCTACCGAAGGCATGAATGTGAGCGTCGGGCTTGCGAACATTCCGCCGGCGTTCGGTTCGACGTAAAGCTTGCGCTGGTCGGCAGCCTGTTGATCCGCGATGTGGAACGTCGTGCACGTGAACACGGGACGCAGCAGTGTCGTTTTGCTGGTTGAAATGGTCAGCGCGTAGGTTGAAGCGAGCGGATGATATTTTACCGTGACGCCGGGGATTGCCGGCGGAGGCGGACCTGCAGCCGGATAACCGGCGGGCGTCTTGGCCGCTTCAATCTGACTTGTATAGGACTTGAGCGCGGTCAATATCGGCAGCACGATCTTTTGCGAAGCGGCATCGCAAATCGGGATGGCGGTATTGACGGCAAACGGATTTGAAGGCGGGCTCTGCGGCAGCTGCGTTAGCTGCCGGAAGAATGCGCCACCGCGGCCGCCGCCTTCTCCTTCGCCCACGACCGACGCGAGATTGGATGAGGCCGCAGTCTGTTGCACGTTTTGGCCGAAGCGCAGCGTGTATGTAACGGAATACTGGCGCGGGGTGTTCGGACGAGCCACGGTCGGAATTATCGCGCCGCTTTGCGTCACGTAAGGCACGGCGCCTTGGGGTGTCGAGAAAATGCCTCCGTAGGTATTGAAAATGTTGCTGGCCGCAAAGGTCACCGCACCGCGCGAGGTCTGGTAATTCACGCCGGCGTCGACCATCGTGTAGGCCGGAAGATTCTGCGAGTTATTACTGCCGGTGTAGTTTGCGTTTGCCAGGTATTCGAATACCGAGCGCGGCGGCTTATAGTCGAGCGTGAGCCCTGCGCGATGCAGCGGCACGTTCGGAAGCTGTGTACCTGGAATCGTGATTGCGTACGGGTTTGCAAAGCGCGGATCGCTGCTATTCGCTTTGGCAACCTGGGTATCGTAGAACGGTTCCACGACGAGATTGCCGAACGTGAAGTAGCCGTTGAGGTGGAACCCTTCGTACACGCGCTGCACGCCCGAGATCGGCGTCGAAAAATACGTGTTCTGGGGCCCGAACGTAGTTCCAACCGGAACCCCGCATTCGTTGACAAACGTGTTCTGCGCGATCGCGAAGTAGTTGGGTGGAAAGATGCCGCTGCCGGTCAATGCGGTTCCGTTGACGTCAACCGGCAAAACGACGCCGTTCTGGGACATGCGGTACACCTGCGCGCTGATCAAGCCGCCGGTCATTTTGTGGGTGTAGCTCAAGCGTGCTGACGTTGAGGAGTTGGCCGACGAATTGTCGCCGGGCGCGCTGCCGAACGCAACGGCACCGTTGCAATCGAAGCGCAGCTGTGCCGGGTCCGAGAGAATTCCCTGCCGGCCGAAGCGTGCGCCGGCGCCACCGATGTTGTAGCTGAACGCGTACGTGTCGCTGGTCGTAGGCTGCCAGTTCGTGCTGAACCCCAAAAGAATGGTCGATGGCGCGTTGCTCGACCGGCTTAGGCCGATCGAATCATTGAAGCGCAGTTTGGGATTCGCGCGAATTGAATCGTTGAGGGTAATCGATGAGTAACTGGTCGATTGTCCGTTAAACGTATAAGGTGCGGCCTGCGAAACCAGCGGCGTGAACGTGCTGCGGCTATTGGTGGAATAGGCGCTTACGGAGATCGTGTGCCGGTCGCGCGCCGGAAGCGTCGCGTTCACGGAGAAGCCGTTTGAATAGTTCGTCGACTGCGTGCCGGTCGGCGCGGCAACGCCGCCGACGAACCGGTTGAGCAGATCGTTGAGCGAACTCATCCGCGTGCCGAAGAACGATGCCTGCACTTGAGTATTTCCAATGAGAGCGTTATCGGACAGCGAGTACAGGTCGAACGTGCCG
>PLLF01000003.1 GCA_003140855.1 Vulcanimicrobiota bacterium | reverse complement strand
CCATCCGCTTCCGTCAGGCAATCCTTAGCAAAAAGCCTGGCTCGCCTCGCGACCGTCCGGTGCCTTCGAGCAGCACCGATGCGCGGCGACGCCTAAGCGCAAAACGTCCGGTCGCCGGTGACTTATGCGAGTTCGCTTTCGGCTTTAGTAGCGCGCGAAATCGTCCAGCACTCTCGATGTGTGCGTAAGCCCGGAACCTCCATTAGCTATCGGCGCATCGGTGCATTGCGCATCACGCATAGCGCATCGGTGCATAGCGCATCGGCGCGACCGGACGGTCGGCTAGGCGGCGAGGATGTGGCGTCCGAGCGAAGCAAGCTTGTAGGAGGTCCATTCGTTGGGGAAACCAAGGAAAGGGCCTCCGTAAAGACGCACGTCAGCTAGGCGGTCCCGTCCGATGATGTCGTAGGCGGATCGAATAAGGAGCCCAGATGAAAGCTACCCTTGTTGGCGCGTTCCTTGCGGCAGCCTTGATCGCTTTGCCATTGTTTGCGCTCGCAAAACAAGGCGACGCAATTCCAGGCATCGCCATCGGCTTGGAAGGCGACCCGGGCAGTGCGGTCATCTCCCAGACGAAAGCCAATAGCACGGGCGTGGCCGTATTTCGAAATGTGAAGCCCGGAAAGTACCGGCTTACAATCGGTACGATCTCTGAAAATGAATCACGTCGGCCGACGGCCGTCATCGAAATCAATATCCCGGGGCAAACGAAAGTTGGCCGAATCGTTTCTGAAGCCGACGGTCACTCGATGAACTTGATGATTAAGGCGATGAAAACGGCAGACCGACCTCTCGTTCCGTTCACCGTAGCGGGAAACGAGGTGCGAACCGTGACGGTAACGATTACGCGGGGACCGGGATCGAAATAGCTCTCGCGCTGCTTTCTTTGATTTCGATTCCGTTTGTTCTTGCTTTGCATGTACGTGGTTAGATTGGCCGATTGTGGAAGGAGCGGACGATCTGACTAACTTTGAGCAGAAAGAATGGGTCCTACTTTACGCTAGAGGAGCACCGGTTTGAAGAGACTTATCTTCGCCCTCATCGCCGTTCTCGTGTTATTCCCATGTGCCGGGCGCGCTATGGAAATTCCAATGACGGCCAGCGCAATCGCTGATGCCAAAGCGTTTGGGCAGAGTCATGACCAAAGCGCAGTATTTCAGTTGCCGGGTTACGATTTTGACACAGGCGATAACTTTAAACCATCCATCTCGATCACCACACCTTGGCTGACTACTGCATTTGCGGCTGCGAATGCTAGAAGCAGATATTCAGCAATTAGCCCAATACTCATGAAGCAAATTCGGGCGACTCGAAATTTTACAGTTGACGCGAGGACGTTCTCCGAGTCGCTGCATGCGAACGATGATACCGTCATAGTGATCAAGCAAGACGACAAAGTCATTCAAGCTGTCGAAAGGAGGGTTGCGGACGAGCAAGTGACTGAAACGCCTGTTGTCGGCTATCGCACGAGAATTTCTTGCGACTTTTCAGCCAAGAAAGTCAATATTCATCGCCCGTTCACTGTTGTTGTGGGCAATGTCTGGATTGGATTAAGCATGGGCGAGGTCACCTTTGATGTCGATCCGACTAGTATGAAATAAGCACCTATTAAACGTGACGAGGGTAGTCTTCATATACCCGTGCACGAGCCAAAACGTCGCGTGTCCTAAGAGGCTACATTTGCTGTAAAGAGGATTGGGTTGGACCGTCGCAGGCTGTGGACGGTTAGAAAACCGCAATAAGAATCCCAACAATGCGTAAGAAGGCATTTTAAATACTGACCGTCGCGTATGCCGTTACCGACATTCCGTGTGTGGGCAACAGCATACGCTAGCAGCCCTAGCGGATATGCAAAATAGCTTTATCCCTGGAAATGAGTTGCCGTAATTGCGCGATTCTAGCGTCTACCTGACGTAGGTCGTTCCTCGAACTCGTCAGGTCGTTGTTTGCACTTTGAACGTCGACAGTAGCGCTGGCAATGTTCGCTTCTGCGCTACCCACATCGGCGTCCGCACTACCCGCGTCAGCTGCCAGCTCGCCCGCTCTGACTTGTTCGTCGCTTGATTGCGCCGCTTGACGTGCCTGGTCGGCAGTGGCATGCTTTTGTCTTGCAATAGCCTCTTTGTCAGACAGATTCTGATTAGCTTTCACCTGTTCTTTAAGCGCATTTGCCAGCTCGGCTTTTGCCTTTCGCATATCTTCAAGTATTCGCGGGCGATAGTAGTTCGTGTCATTCGAAAGGCGTGTTTGTGAGTCTGCCAGTTCTGCGCGCACGTTCGAATAGTATTTTGTCCCGTTGCCATACAGCGTGAGCGAATAGACTAGTCGATTTATTTCAGAAATAGACGAAGCACGAAACGACACCTGTTTGATTTGGCCGGACGAGAGAGGTACATCCAAAACAAAACCGCTGCCGTCTAGGTTAGCCACCCACGAGTAGCTCTCTGGACCGCTTAGGTTAAGGAGAAGGCGTGAACCGGTTTCTGCGCCCGAGACTCGGAAGGACATGCGTCTAACGCCGTCCGCGGAGTTTGAATCCAACGATACGATTTGATAGTAGCCAGTCAACTGACCACCTATGTCGGTGAGGTTTAAGAACTCGATCTGATTCGAATAGATCTTGACGTAAATGCCGGTTAAGTCGCGGCTCGACACGGGCGCGGAGTATGCTAGAAACAGGGCAAGAACGAAGGCACATACCCGAGTCATCCTCATGCCTCTTGTTTTCGGCAAAAAGGTCGAGAATTACCCGTGCGCCTTTCGGGTGGTATCCAAATGCTGGTGAGGTGTTCGGCCTACTCGGACGCCGCGATGTCAAGTGTGTACCGTCCTTAAAGCAAGGAGATCATTTACTTCACTTATACAATCCTGAGCACGGCGATGGCTGGATGATTTCGACAACATTGTCGCCCGATTAACGCTACCGTCGCGCAGAGCGCCCGAAAACGAGGCCCCCCTGTGCCGGGGGCTGGGCGGCGTTCTTCGGCTTAGCCTTAGGGTGATGCGGGGAGGCGGGCCTTTAACGACCGGCTTATCCGGCATGACCTGGCCAAAGGCGTAAAGAATTCGCCCTTCCATTCGTTTCACGTAGCACGGAATTGAGGAGAGCGGTTAATGGTGTACCTCATCTTTATGCTTGTGTTCAACGCCGCAAACCTACTCGGCTCACACTCACAGATTGCTCAAAGTTCGTCACCTTCGTTACGCGCTTGGCCCCACGCGCTCTCACGCGTGAATTATCTTTGCACTGACGACAATGTAAATCGCGAGGACTCGGAAGTCTCTGAAGCGTTTAAGGTCGGTGACGATAGCAAAGCCGCAATATGGGGCAAGAGCGACGGTGAGGAAATGGGAACGTGTTACGCGCTCTACCATCATCCCTATTACCTCTTGATGCAGGCGGCTTTTTATGTGATAGCCGACCTCGCAAATCAGCGACGCGGCGACGATTCATCCCCTCAACTTCGCGCAGTTGCGTCGAGTGATCTGTCGCTGCTCGCGAGTTACAATATGCCCGCGAATATTCGCGCGAGCTACGACCTATTACTCGCGAAAGTCGGTTCCTCGAACAGTAGCTATGCCATAGCGAGCAGTCCGATCACGATAGATGACACGAAATTCTATTTTAGCGATGGCTTCGACTACGTTACCGTTGGCATTTGGTTCAAGAATACCGATCCTCGCACAGCCGTGGCCGTTAAATTCAACTTCACCATGCATGACGCTTTTGGTAAACAGCTGTCAACGGAAACTGGAACAATTTACGGGACCTTCTCGACCGGCGTAGCTATCGAGCCATTTATTCGTCGGGGCGATGGTACATACCAGGAACAACCGGATCATCCGGATTCACCTGCCTGGCAGTTTTATAATTTATACGGGCATGATGTCGTGAGTGTGAACGTCGCGGTAGCATCGGTTCGTTTTTCCGACGGCACCATCTGGAGCAAATAGAAGTTCGAATGCGGATAGAGCGCACGAAAACGAGGCGCCCTGCGCCGGGAGCGAGGCGGCGAGGTCTCAGCGCTTGGCGATTGGTGGCACTGCGCATTGTAGCCGCGCGGCTTACACCCGAGTCGCGCGGTTTATACTGACGAGCGCCAGGAGCGCAATATGCGGAGAAAGTATGATGTGCTTACGAGAGGATTCGTATCTATGCGAATTTTTGCTTTTCTTATATCCCTTGCATTTATGCTTGGAAGCGCAGCGGCCCCGGCTTACGCACTTTCCACATACATTCTGAGTCAAGCTCATAGCCCAGTACTCATTCAGAAGTGCTATGCCGGAACGCAAGATTCTTCGGTTGGCAATAAAGATTACTATCTGGATTTTGCGGGCATTTTTCAGAACAAGACGCGCAAAGACATTGACGCGGTGCGGTATCGGTTTGATGTATTTAATACGTTCTCTGAGCATCAGCGTACCGTTTTTGGTAATGATGAGGACACGCTTAGCGCCTACGGCATTATAGACGATGCCAAACACGATACTAACGAAGAGCAAGTGATGGCGAATTCAGGTAACGGGTTCACCATTTACAAGCCTGCTTGGGAATTCATAAACATCAACGAGACAGCACGCGACATTGTTTGTTCCATTGACACCGTGAAGTTCATGGATGGGACCATCTGGCACGACACGGGCGCGACTGCGGCGCGAATACAAGCAGCACTCAAGGGTCCTTTTAACGCTGAGCCTTACATTTTTTCGACTCACAGCGACTAACGCGATTCGGACTTACCGAAGCGTTTCAAGATCGGGCGGCTGGTTCAGTAGAGCACATAAAGTTAAATACCCTAACGCAATGCCACTCAGCCGGACTGCAAAGTGATTCGCCGTCAATGCGGCGGCATCTCCAACCGTTTGAAACTGCCCGAATAACCAACGAACTGGTTCAGGGTCAGGCGTTATTTCGCCGGGAATAAAAAGTCTTCCGATAGCGTCTCTCGTTGGACTTGAATCAAAGCTTGCGTCGCTAAACCCACTAGTCCTATGACGAAATCTTACCACACCCAGCTCGTCAAGCAACAATGCGTCGTCATAGCGGAGAACCACCTCATTAAGAACCTCGAAGTGGGAGCGAATCCATGCAACCAGCTTACCCTGCATCTGAATGCGGTCGGCCTCAGTCGCAATTTCATCGATCTTAACTGGAGGCACTGCTTCCTTTACAAAATAAATTAGCGCGAGCTGACGTAGGTGCGTCGGACGAAGATAATTTAACGCCTCAGTTGCTATGTCGACCACGGCTGAAGACGACGAATCGCTCTTGCTCTGCAGGGCTAGGGCTACGAGCTCGGCTAGGTTCCTATGAATCAGAGAATCCGAACTGTTTGCGCCAATTCGGGTAGCCTTCGAAAGAATCGTTTGGATAATAGGTTCATTGAGGCGGCCATCTGCATCGCTTGACAAAATGTGGCCGTTGTTTATCTCGCGCGCTAGGGTCGAATCAATAGAGCTGATGTAATCGCCGACGTTCACGATGATGGTTTGCTGTGTTGCCGGAGGAAAGAACTTGCGCTCCTCATCCACGTTCTTTAAACCTGCACCAAAAAGCTGCGGGACTCGTGCTTTTACCCACTCGCTGGTAAGGTTGGCCGCGATGGCTATCCCGAGGAGGGTTAGCGGGTCCAAGTGCCTTATCTCCTTGAGGAATTTCGAACGAAAAATGATCTGGACGCATGGATTGATCGCCCAGCGCTTTTCAGGTCAAACGGTACCGTGAATCGGCCCGGCAAGCGTCAAATTTTCCAAACCGAGCCGTCAGCAAAACGTACCTGCGTTGCAACGCAGGCCATAATGTAAACACTACTCCACCCCTGCGACGCTCCAGGCGAACCAATGTCCCCAAGCAGCGGCTCTTTCGCGCCATCCGTAAATGGATAGTCCTCGTTCATTTCATCCCCGGGAGCTAAGTTAACCATAAGCAGGGATGTCTTAGCGCTTCCAGCCGAATCATTAAACGCTGTTAAAGGAACCAGAGTAAATCCGATTACTTTGATGTTTTTCTTGCTAACATTGTGCAGCGTGGGGAATGCCTCGTACATTACGGTGGCACCATAAACTTTGATCTGCCCGCGACACGAATCTATGTGAACCGGCGAAGACGCTGAGTTTACTATCTTTGTTTCCAGTGGAGATGAGCTAGTGGCCGTCGCCTGGGCGAGGATTACTGCGATTCCGAGTACTGACGCGGTCATCCGGATGTTCTTTGCGAGCCGTTGCCAAAATCATTTACGACGTGCGCTTAAACGCCGTGGGAGCTAGAAAAAGACCGGGCTACGGCTCTGTCTCACGAGCGAAGTGAAAGCGCACGTTTGCGCAGATACATTACGCGCACCGCGCATTTCCGCAACGTGCGAGGCGAAAGCGTTAACGCAATGCGCTAAAAACGTCGCGCCCATCACGCATCACGCGCCGACCCCTTCGGCACCCGCGAGGGGCCTCGTTTTCAAGTGCCTTATCCCCTATCCCGGCGCGGTCACGATGGGATCGGAGGCAGAGCGCCGCAAAATCTGGCAATTAACTTAACCATTAAGTAGGCTCCCTTCTATATCTTCAACAGATCATTTTCTAATGCATAAGGTAGTGCTCCCTACGGCGTCCCCTGGGCCAGCATAGACGTGATCCAGAAAGCTATTCCGACCGTACCAAGTGAGTTTGGATTTTTCAATACTGTTTCCGGCTGATGCTCCCCACACTTGTAACCGAGACCCTAGATACCGGTATCGAAACGTCTGTTTCGATGTGGGATCGTCAGCGTTCTCAAACAGCAAACGTCCATCAGGAAGAAACTGCTCGTGCTCCACGTCGCCTTCGATACTTTGCACAAACCTACAGTCCCAGCTACCAAGTATGGAATATCGGCTCGACGCCCCCAACAGCATCAACGCGGAAGAGAGCGCGGCTAAACGTAAAAGCATGATCTTTGGATTCCTAGTGGGCAAAGCCCGAGTCTTGAGCCGGAATGTTGGATGCTATGTGAACCGTCGAGTCAGTATAAGCCGTTAGGACTTTCGAAGCGTCAATCGTCACGTCTTTGCCGTGCGCGAAATTGTGAAAGAACAATCCGAGCGGTCCTAGTAATGCATAAGACAAGATTGTGGCGGTGCTTGAGCCTCCACCCCTATCTTCTTCTGACGCAGTTTTTTGAGTCGCAGACAGCTGAATTTTCTCGCCGTCGACAGCGGTAACCCAGTCCATCTTAATGCCAAGTTTGCCGCTGCCACCATTCCCGTGCGCGCGCTCAACCGACGCGACTTCGGCTTGGCCCCCTGCACCTTTTGCAACAATAAGATAACCGTTGGCATTGACATTCTCAGTGGCCGAGACGGCGATAATGTCTCCCACTTGAGCCGTCGCAGAGCTGATCTTGTCCGTGGGGGAAACGGGTACTCTAGTACCGGCTGGCACCAGAACCTGCACCGTCTTTAGTGGCTGCGTTGTGGTTGGTTGCGGGCCGACGATCTGGGCTCTGACGATTGGAGCCTGGCTCACCATAGCTGCGAAGATTGCAGCCGCCATAATGGCCGAACGAAAGCGCATAATACACCTCTTCCAAGAAGCGCTTCGGGCCTAGCCTATTGGGTCCGGACCCATGTCTAACCTTCGGCCTTACCAATCGTAACAAGCGCCGAGCCCGGGCTTGAGAGCGAATTTTGCAAGGAAGCGCGCCCTCGGGCTCTAAAGGCTCCCTGGGCGTCCTTAAGAGACGAGAGGGTGAGATGAAGAAGCGAGTCTTTCTTGCTCCATTGGGGCTTTCGATAGCCGCTCTTATTGGCTTGACGCCGCAAATCACAAAATCCGCAACTCTCCCCAATCGCATTCCGGATGAAGACGCGCAACCGGGCGGTGCACTTCCGGATTTGCATGTTTCCGATAATCGCTATCTTATGACACTGGAGCATAGCGTCGGAGGCGACTCTCTGCTAATCGCCCATGGCTCGCATTCAAGTCACAGCTCGCATAGTTCTCACGCTTCGGGCAGCGTCCCAAGCTCTTCTGGCTCCACGGACAGTCTTGTGCCGACGAGTGCGTCAACAGTACTTACAGTGCCAATGGGCTATCCCCAAGTTATGATGACTGCGCCGACTGGCTGGTCGACTGCCGGAGTACTAGACGTAAAGGACGATGGGAATGCCACGCTAGGGCATTGGACCTCAATGGAAGGCGAGCAGCTCGTCGTACACGCGATGCCGTATGCTGGCACGGCGCAGAGCTTCATATCGAAGGTGCTAAAGCGACAGGTCGGCGATCATACTGGCTCATTGAGCTATGGAACGCAACAAGTCTGCCCATCACTTCCAGCTACATTTAGTACAATGCGGACCGTCAGCCTGGAAGGTGCGCCCGTATTCTACGCAGCGACTGCTCAGCGCGGTTATGTCGTTTGGACGGTTTACCACGGCAACCCAAGTCAAGCTGGATTTTCTAGCGAGGCTCTAGCTTCCCTGAACTCTCTTTGTGTGATCTAGATTTTATGTTTGGAGGTCAACGATGAAAAAACGCGTCTTCCTGGGACCTTTGGCTTTATCCGTTGCGGCATTACTCGGCGGGATGTCTGCTGGCAACGCTCCCGCCTCTGCAAATACGTCGGAGTTGAAGACTGTCGCTGCACCCAGCTCAAGTGTCGGGGCAAGCGATTTCATTCTCACGAACAGCGGTGAGTCTGATTCGGCTTTCTCCTCGCACGCAAGCCATAGCTCTCACAGTTCTCACAACTCGCATAATTCCCACAGCTCCCACAGCTCGCATAGCTCCCACTCTTCAGGACTCGTCTTCTAGATAAGGGATAGCCTAATGCAGATCCAGCAGGAGCGCGACCAAGTTGTCGCGCTGACTATTCGCTTCTCTTCCAACGTCTATGACCTCGACACAATAAAGAAAGCAGCGTATCGGTTTACAGACCGGTGCTCTTTCGATTTCTCATGCGAAGGTGAAGACATATTGTGCCGACTAGTTCCGAAGCAAGATATCACGCTAGCTGACCAGCCCGCTATCGTCGCTGAATTCAAGAACGAAGTGCTCGACCAAGATCTACGGCGTACCATTGCCGACGAGACTGCGCCTGTCCGAAATGCGATCCTTGCGTACGCATTCTCAAAGACGGGATTGCAGGACAGTGAGTAAGTTCCAGCAGGTTACGACCTACGAAGAGAGCTTGTCTGATGGGTACAAACTGCTCCCATTTAACTTCACGCGACTTGACGACGAAGATTACGTCGTGACAAACCAGGCTGGCGAATCCCTTACTTTAGACAAACCAACACTGTACGACTTTGCTAAGCATCAATTGTCATGGACTTCTCCCGCATATAATGCTCTAAAATCAAAGCATTTTCTCGTTGATTCAGATTCAAATGTCGCTATAGACCTTCTAACGCTGAAGGTTCGGACAAAGCTCAGCCGACTAGCCGATTTTACGAGCCTGCACATATTCGTCGCGACTCTTCGTTGCGAACACTCGTGCCCGTACTGTCAAGTCTCAAGGCAAAGCGATGATAAGCAAGCGTTTGACATGTCTCACGAGACCGCCGAGAAAGCCTTGGCAATGGTCTTCAGGTCGCCGTCGCCTGCAATAAAAATTGAGTTCCAAGGTGGCGAGTCCATGTTGAATTTTGATTTGGTTCGCCAGATTGTCGAGCGGGCCGAGGAAATCAATAAAATCGAACAGCGTGACCTTCAATTCGTCATTGCCACGAATCTGGCAGTTGCCTCAGATGATATTCTCAATTATTGCAAAGAACATGACATTTTGGTGTCAACATCGTTGGATGGTCCTGCGGATATTCACAATAAGAATCGCCCGCGACCGGGCAAAGACTCTTATGAACGTGCAGTAGCTGGGATACAACGGGCGCGCGAAGTCCTTGGCCGGGATCGCGTGAGTGCTCTCATGACCACGACGAAGCTCAGTCTAGACCGTGGGCGAGATATTGTCGATGAATATGTCCGGCAGGGTTTCAACGGGATATTTCTTCGTCCGCTTTCCCCTTACGGGT
The DNA here is from genome assembly GCA_003140855.1 of Vulcanimicrobiota bacterium. Classification (GTDB taxonomy): domain Bacteria; phylum Vulcanimicrobiota; class Vulcanimicrobiia; order Vulcanimicrobiales; family Vulcanimicrobiaceae; genus Rubrimentiphilum. Next base: position 12,631 of record PLLF01000003.1, on the reverse strand, counting down.
TCGCCGTCAAGACAAAATCGTACGTGTCCTACGACGTGGAGGAATGGCTGCGTTTCTACTTTGACGGCCTCGATTACATATTGGATTTGAATCGCCAAGGTCTGTTCTTCGTAGAACAGTATGCGTCGCTTATCTTAACCAAGATGCTCACGCCATTTGAAACCGGTTACGTAGACTTAAGGAGTCCGGCCGGGATCGGTATCGGTGCAATCGTCTATAATTACGACGGGGATGTGTATGCATCTGACGAGAGCCGGATGCTTGCCGAAATGAACGACAAGACGTTCAAGCTAGGTAACGTGCACACGAACACCTGGGAAGAAATTATGTCCTCAGATGCCCTGCTAGACCCGTTGGAAAAATCCTATACGGGTAGTGTTCCGATGTGCTCGGACTGCGCATTCGAACCATTTTGCGGTGCCGATCCGGTATTCCACCACGCAACTCAGGGCGATATGGTTGGTCATAAACCTTCATCTACGTTTTGCGAGAGAAATATGGCAATCTTCAGACGCTTGATAAAACAGCTGCGCGACGAACCAGAAGTGCGTTCAATTTACATGCGTTGGTTAAAGGCGTAGGCCAATGTTAACCCTAGGCAGTGCGAATCTCGAAATTAGGAATATATCGGACGAAGCCGCGCCCTTCGTTACCCTCCTAAGTGATAATGAGGCCCTGCCAAAGCCGTTAAGAGCGCGGCGGACTTTTTTAGCGCGCAGCCTGCCCATTCCCGAAGGTTTCGACACCTATGTGGTACTTCAACGAGACACGGAGGTGGTGGCGGCGCTTCCCGGTCACGTCCGCGCGCTGGTGCTACCCGATGCCTATGATTACCTGGCCGATGGTGATATTCTACGCGTCGCTCCCCGTCGCAAGGCAATTCGTGCGCTATACCGACGGAACTCACCGCACAACTTTCTACTCATGACCGAGCGTTGCAATAACTACTGCCTGATGTGTTCGCAACCACCGAAGCAGATTGATGATTCGTGGATCGTTGACGAGATTCTGCAAACCTTGCCACTCATCGACCGAGCTACACCGGAACTCGGATTCACGGGCGGAGAGCCGACCCTTCTGGGTGATGATTTTATTCGTATACTTCAGGCCTGTAAGAGTTGGTTGCCGGACACTTCAATCCATATTTTAAGCAACGGTAGACGGTTCGCGGATTTCGCCTTTAGCGAGAAATATGCCGCGATAGACCATCCTGACATGATGGTGGGCATACCGCTTTACTCAGATATCTCACATCTGCACGACTACGTCGTTCAGGCCGATGGTGCATTCGATGAGACGATACGCGGGATTCTGAATCTGAAACGATTACGACAGAAGGTTGAGATTCGGGTGGTGATCCACAAGCAGACCTATGAACGCTTGCCACAGTTGGCCGAGTTCATCGCGCGTAACCTGCTCTTCGTAGACCAAGTCGTCTTAATGGGCCTCGAAATGACGGGCTTTACCAAAGCGAACTTAGAGGACCTTTGGATCGACCCTTACGATTACCGGGATGAATTACGAGACGCGGTTCAACATCTGGTGGCTCATCGTATGAATGTGTCGATCTATAACCATCAACTTTGCTTGCTCTATCCGGAGCTCTGGCCCTACGCGCGCAAATCAATCTCGGACTGGAAAAATGAGTACATGCCAGAATGCGAGGGTTGCGCCAAGCGGAATGACTGCGGCGGATTTTTCTCTTCGGCGAAGTTGCGTTACAGCGCGCACATCCGTCCATTTAGCCTCCACGCTCTCGAAAATCGCCCAGCTTAAAACGAACATGAGGGTCTCGGAAGGGGTATTAAGATGAGAGTGTTGGGGTGTCTCGGCGTAGCGACGTTCTTCTTTTTTATGACCTTGTTTATCCCCATCGTGCACATTTTGACCGTGATTCCATTCTTCTTGTGCCTTTGCGCGTTTTGTATCGCGGGACTTCTTTACATGCTGAGAGCTTCGCGATGATCCTCGCCACCAGTGTTGCGGTGCGGACGTAACGTGTTGTTCGTTGAGTAGTCTAGAATTTCACGCAAAATGTCTTTAACAAGAATTCAATTCGTTCTTGCGCTAGCGGTTGTTGCCATTGCGCTCGTCGCACTATTTCAATTTTTCCTGCGCTACGACTACATTCACAGCGGACAATTGGTTACTCGCGTTGATCGTCTCACGGGCAGAAGCTGCGTCCTGCCATGCCCAGAATCGACGCCCACGCCCCCAGCTCCCAATCTTGAGCATCAGGAGCAACGCGCAATTGCCGCAGTCAGAAGCGATTACCAGGCGCTACGAATTACTTCAGCGGTTGGCTTTGCCCATTAAGGGCTCGCTGCCCATAAAAGGAGAGGCGTGCCCAAAAAGTCCGCGAAAGATTCTCCAAGCGAACGCCTGTTCGATATTCTAGGGCGACTTCTTGTTTTTCGACATCAGTTGATGTAGAATAATAGGAAGTTAGCCGTTGCTAAATAGGGAGCCTACGTTGGAAGAAGCTGTTTGGTTTAATCCCCGGGACGTGCGCTTGAGGCTCGACCGACTTGGCCTGAAGGTCGATCCATTACAAAATGTAGTGCGCGGGGGCTACATAGCCCGGATATCAAGGACGGAGAACGATTCGCCTATAGCTCCCGGCCTGTACCAATGGAACGAGACCGTAAGGATGCTTAGGGAGTACGGTGTCGGCCTGGGTTGGGGGAGAAACAACGACAACGGGCTCCCGACCATCATAAACCCAGAGGGAACCATAGCGATCTGCGTCTCGTCCGGTGATGAGAAAACGGGGATCGCTACGGCGACTCCCGGCACAAAGCACAAAAAAGGACCACGCACGGCGGCCTTTGTCACGTCTAACCAAATGCAGCTCGCCCTTGGCGAGTACATTACTATGCAAAAGGGGCCAGTCTATTCCAGCGTAGACGGGAGAGCGCTTGCGACGTGGACCTTGCTGTTTTTCCCCGACCATGAGAGCGAGGAAATCCGGTCGGAGTTATCCCTTCCGATCTTTATTGCTAGTGGCGATATCAACGGCTGGAGCGAGCGCATTATTTTGCCTGCCATTCCGCTTGATGGAGGGGACGGCTTCAAGAGAATGAGCGACCCGGATTTCGGCCCAGACGTAGATATAGACATCCGGCGCTTAGCCTAACGCTCTAAATGTTTAACCCATCCCGCTTTCGCGTGGCCCGTAAAAAGCGACGCCTTAGTAAGACGCGCCTTGCCGAGCTAATAGGTGTCGAACTACGAACTGTTTCGGCATACGAAAGCGGCGAGTTTGCGCCATCGCCAGATACCGCATCGCGTATTGCGGAGACTCTAAAATTTCCCGTAGAGTTTTTCTTTGGAGATGACCTATTCGAGCCATCCGTGGAAACGGCCAGCTTTCGTTCTTTAGCACGAATGTCGGCGGGGATTAGGGAAGGCGCGCTAGCCTCAGGCTCAATGGCTATGTTGCTTAGCGATTGGATCGGACGACGTTTTGCATTACCAGACAGTGACTTGCCGGATTTACGCGGAGAAGAGCCGGAAAATGCGGCAATTGAGCTGAGACATGGATGGGGCTTAGGTGAAACACCGATCCGTAATATGGTTCATATGCTTGAATCAAAAGGAATTCGCGTTTTCGCGATGGCTGAGGAAACGCGAGATGTCGATGCCTTTTCCCTTTGGCGAGATAGGACTCCGTTCATATTTCTAAACACCGTTAAATCCACGGAGCGCAGTCGTTTCGATGCAGCTCATGAATTAGGACATTTAGTGCTTCATCGAGAGGTTGGACCATATGGAAAGGAAGCTGAGCATGAGGCCAATCAATTCGCTTCAGCGTTTTTGATGCCGCGTGACAGCGTCTTTGCACATGCGCCCGTCTTACCAAGCCTCCGCACACTAATTCAATTGAAGAAACAGTGGATTGTTTCCGTTACCGCCCTGGCATTCCGGCTTCACTCGCTAGATTTAATCAAAGAGTTCCACTACCGTAAACTATGTATTGAAATCTCTCGAAACGGCTATCGCACCAATGAACCGAACGGCGCACCACCGGAAATGTCCTTGGTCTTAGGAAAAGTTTTTCAACTGCTGAGGAGCGAGGGCGTTACGAAAGCCGATGTCGCTCGCGATCTTAAATACTACGTTGAAGACCTAGATAAGTTGATTTTCGGCCTTATGATGACTGGTTTAAAAGGCGGCGGGAACGGCGGCCACACCGGCCCTACAAAAGCGCCGCCAATTCATCTCGTCAAGTAAACGATTAGCGAGCGTTTGGGTTACTTGCCCTTTCGAGGCGTATTCCAATAGGGGCTCTTGCACTTTGGGCAGACTCTGGGCTCATGCCCAGGCTCTCTCGGCACCCACTCATGCCCGCAGCGCTCGCAGCGATAGCCGGAGAGTTTGACCCTTCCCATAGTCCCAGGGTACACCTAATGGTATATCCCGTCAAGGTATTGCCTTCCTATATACCTTATGGTAATATACTAGTATGGAAGCAAGGGAACAGCGTGGCCTGGAAATGGCAGCCAAGAATAACCTCAGCCAAAGCGGGAAGCTGTGGCTCGTTCCGTCCGCGACGGGCAGCGGGACATACGTTGTTGACCCAAGCGTGTACGGACCCGCCACTTGCACGTGCCCGGACTATGAATTGCACCAGGCAGCCTGCAAGCACGTGTATGCAGTCGAGTTCACGATCAGCCGCAAAACTAAGACCGGGGATAGCGAGGTGACGGAAACGATCACCTACCGCCAAGAGTGGAGCGCGTACAATGCCGCGCAAGCGAACGAGAAGGTTCGCGTGGCGGAGCTGCTTCGTGACCTGTGTTCGGCGATTGACAACCCGATCCAAAAGCGCGGTCGTCCTCGCCTGCCGATTGCGGATAGCGCGTTCTGCGCGGTGATGAAAGTGTACGGTGGAATGTCCGCTCGTCGCACAAGCTCCGACCTGCGCGAGTTTGCGGCCAACGGATTGATCGACCGCGCCCCGCACTACAATTCAGTTTTGAACGCGCTTGAAAACCCCGACTTAACTGCGATCCTTAAAGTCATGATCGAAGAAAGCGCAACGCCGCTTACGGCGCTTGAAACGGACTTCGCCGCCGATTCATCAGGTTTCACGACCAATACTTATGCGCGTTGGTTCGATGCAAAATATGGACTCGCCACCTTTGGCTCAAGGCCCACGTGATGATCGGAACGCGAACGAACATCGTAACGGGTGTCGAGGTTACGGGGTCCAACGTCAATGATTCTCCCGTTTTGCCTGACCTACTCAATGCATCCGCCAAACGCTTTACAATGGAGCGCGTATCGGCGGACAAGGGATATCTGTCTAACTCTAACGTCGATGCCATCGTCGCGCATGGTGCGGAGCCGTTCATCCCGTTCAAATCGAATAGCCGCTACGGTGTCATGCCCGATGCAAGCAGAAGAAAATCCGATGTATGGCACAAGATGTTCCACTACTACAGGTTCCGCAAGGACGAGTTCTTGCGCCACTATCACCGCCGCTCGAACGTCGAAACGGACGTTTCACATGATCAAGGCCAAGTTCGGTAGCCGTATCCGCTCTAAAACTTCGGTCGCGCAAGTCAACGGAAGTCTTATGCAAGATTCTCTGCCATAACCTCTGCGTACTCGTTCAATCGGCTTACGAAGCTTGGCATTGAAGCGGCGTTTTGGCAGACTAGTGCGTAAGAGAGCTGGCCGGGACGGTCGTCCGAAGCGGGCCGGATTGCCGGCATTTGAGTTAGGCATTCTGTCGTACCTCATCGATCACGCGGATCAGGCCGCCCTAGCGCGCCATTTTCGGGGGATAGCTGCAGAGCGGAAGGCCGCCCTCTAATTGCGGTCAGCAAGCCGGGGTGCCGCACGGCCTAGCCATAGCCGTTTCGCAAGGTACGTATCATATGTCGCGGCACTCGGTCGCTTTCGATCAGGTACGCCAATGTTTGATGAAATATGGCACAGCGCCAAATGCGACGCACCCGACTCCTACCACCATCCAGAAAAGCGAAATCTTGCCGACATGATAGTAAGCCGAAACTCCGAAGCTTAGTGCGGCTAGAATCCAGACCATCGCAACGATCACTCGGACGAGCCACGGATATCCTTTAGAATAATCGAAGCCGATAATTGCCGCGACAATGGTCGTGATTCCGATGGTCACATAAAGTCCCACCATACTAGGTTCCTTCGCTATGCGAATGGCGTTTCATCGGTGATGGGAATGGTTCGGTTTTACTCCAGGTGCCCGAGGCGATGCGCGCCACCGCTAACGAATAGCCAGGTTGCCCATAAAATCGGGCCCCTGCCCAGAAAAGTCTCTGTTAAGTCCCCTTAATGGGCAAAGCCTCAGCGGTTGCAAATCCAGAGGATTATGAATGGGGAGCACTCCCTGCTTCTAAGGCAGCCAAGCACTCATCGCAAGCGAGCAGTTCTGATGCGTTGGATACCTTTGTTGTGTGCTATTGCAATTCGAGTGGCGTCGGATGGCGCTGGGAAGACCATTTAACAACTGGTGAGATATTCTACGTTAACGATAACGCAAATCTCAGTGAGTTGTACGGGTTGTCAAAACCGTCGCCTACACCGGATGTCACCGCTACAATCAACGCCTCTTTGGCTGACAGCGCCAACCAAGAGCGCACGGTCGAAGCCTTTTATGCCGCGGTTAGTCGACACGATGATGCGTCTGCGTATACGATGTTGAGCAGCAATTTTCAATCCTATCAATCATTCGACTCCTTTAGACGCGGATACGCTACGACTGAGTCGGTAAGTGTGGAGGCGCATGCTATCGGTGGCCACAAAGTGCAGACGATCTTGACAGCAATCGATTACATCAATGGCCGGGAAGTGACTTCCATTTATGATGGAACGTGGAAACTGGCCTGGTCACCGGCGCGCAATCGCTACCTGTTGGACGACGCGAATTTTGCGAAGCGATAGGATGTCAGCAGATATGTGCAATATTAAGCGGCTTTTCTCAACATTAGTCGCGCTACTAGTCGTCTTATTTGTTGCAGATGGCCGAGCAATCGGTGTGCCTGGTGCGCCTGCCGATGTTAGCTTGCAGAGCTTTGAGAGTCGCGCTTATCGCGCTGGCCTGCGCCAGAGCCAGGTAACCGTTGCGTTTGTGCATGAAGGGAACCCCGGCCCAAGAGGGCCGCTCCACGCCTCCGAGAGTTTTATGACGGACTTTTATTATTCGAACGGTCAAAAGCTCGAACTGGTGATCAATCGTCGCCCTGGTCAACACATCTATCAAGAGACTTGGTTGTTCGGTCTTGGCCACGCCCCCCGAGGCGGATTGCGAGCGGGAATTGCAACTATCATGCAGGTTTTTTATTCCGGTACCTCCGTTTCCCAGGGGCCTGGGCCAGCCTAAAAAAACCCAATTTTGACATTGTTACGGGTCGAAGGGTGTCGGAATAATTGAACAAGGCTATCGTTAAGAAAACTATCGCCCTTAAGGGTTTGGGCGTTTTCCCTCTACGTATTCGCGGGAAGCTCCTGCGCTACGGCGATGTTCGACGTATTCAACGTTGCGTCGAATCCCATAGCCACCTGGGACGTACCAAAATCTCGCAGATGCTGTGCGGTCGCTTCGGGTGGCTCCAACCGAATGGATGGCTTCAGGAACGCGCTTCGCGAGATATATTACGTCGCCTTGAAGCGATGAAGATGTTAAAACTCCCGAAGCCGTTGATAGTCCCAACAAAAGCGCGTCACCCTGCCACGAAATCCACGCTCTTCACGCGTTCCGACTTTAGAAAACTCATACTGGAAATGCCTCGGGTTATCTCCCTTGAGTTGGCAAAAGGCAACCTTTCCGAAACGGCCTGGAACGAGATTGTTGATAAATTCCATTATCTCGGCCATCGAATCGTCGTTGGGCGATGCCTTAAGTATCTTATACTGGGCGATGACAGGATAATTGGCGCAATTGCGTTTTCATCGCCCGCATGGCGCCTGAAGGCCCGCGATAATTTGTTGGCAAGACTTGGTTTTTCAGAGCACGAGCGTCATGACAAAGTTATCAACAATAGTCGTTTCCTAATAACGCCAAATGTTCGCGTAAAACATCTAGCCTCACGCATCCTTTCAACCGCGGCGAATACGGTAGCCGCAGATTGGGAAGCTTTTTATTCTGTCCGTCCCGCATTGGCTGAGACATTCGTTCAGCCGTCATTATTTGACGGTACCAGTTATCTAGCTGCGAATTGGCGTCAAATCGGTTTAACGAAAGGTTACGCAAAGATAGGAAATGCCCACCATAACAGTCAGGAGCCGAAATATCTTTTTGTTTACGGTTTGACTCGAAAAATTCGTTACAAGCTCGACCGCCTATTGCTCCCCGGTACGAATAGATGAATTCGAGCTATCGTGACAGTCTTACGCTCGCGCGGCGTTTCGTAGTCGAGCAGGGCGGTGAAATTGCTCCTTTGCCCGTTTATGAGGAAGAGCTTAATCCAGATGTTCAGCAGGACGAAGCCTCTACCGTGGACCGAGAGGTTATCGAAAATAGCAGCACCTATCTGTTCGGACGCACTGAATCGAACGAACTGAGACATCCAAACTACTCGACTTTCAGCGACGAAGTAAAAACAAAGCTGACGACGCTGCCACAGGGACAATTGCTCGCCCGATTTGCGAAATTCTCACAGCCGATCTTTCTAAAGTTTCCATTCCCACCATGTCTGTCAGGAGACCAATACCGTCCCGACGGAGGACCTGAAGAGCATGCCCTCCTGTGAGAGTGCCACCCATCTGGCACTCAGGTCGGATACCCTTAAGGCCATGACCACGCCTTATTCTCAACGGGATTGAGCGAAATGAACACCTTGAAGGACGCCTCTGGCGGCACGATATTCCTATTTTCCTCAAATGCGAGGAAAAGGTACCTAGATGACTGTGTCCAGCTTCTCGCGTTGCCGCGCGGTATGGTGATGCATTTTCGCTACAGAAAAGAACACATCGCGCAGAACGTGCTGGAGCTGACTTCGCAGAAGCGCATTATAGGAGCCTCCACTGTATTGTGTTTTGTGGACCAGGACAATACGACCAGTCCTGCCCAGTGGCGCCAAATTCGTCCGCTTCGCTTCGGTAGCATCGTAGACGCCCAACAGAATGGCGCGGAGATACATTTTTATTTCGCTGTTAGCGGCTATCCGCAAAGCCTGGAAAGCGTGGAAAAAATACGCGAGGCTTCGAAGCATGTTTCAAAACGCGGCACGGGAAGATTTTACGCGGCCTTGGGAGACACATTGGGTAATGAGCTTGTCTCCAGCGAAAAAGCAGACTCGGACGCTTTCGCTTTGATTGTCGACCAATTTCAAAAGGGAGAGTTTGTAGCTCATCAAAGCGATCCGCTCTTTATTCGCGTCGAAGGACTATTTTCGCGCTCGGGTTCGAAGCTTAAGCGGATGGAACCCACGGAGCTTGCTGGCGTCAGCAATCGACGCAGAGGCTTCCTCGTTAAACATGGTGACCCATTGGAGCTACGCGCGCAATTTCACCAGCCAAATTGGAGCGATGCTGATAAAAAAGGTCTCACACTCGGGCTATCAGTTGACGGCTCCAGGTTTTCGGTTCCGGGCGATGACCCGCTAGAGATCACCTCGCCCTACGATGAGGCGGAGTTTTATATGCTGCCGGTCCGTGATAATAAGGGATGGCTATCACAGATTGGCCTCAAAGTCGGCTCTTCGACGGCAGCGGTTCATAACGACAACGCATTCACCGCTCTCGTATTTGCCAAGCCGCGAGTCCCAACGCTATTTAGCCGATTGGTTTCGTCTTTGGCGCCGACGGTAAGCATATTCGTTGCATGGCTGTCGATAGTGTCAGCCTTCTTCACTCATGAGACGTCGAAGCCAGCTGCAAACACTGCAAACTGGTTCTCAGCGTTTCCCGCGTTTATTTGGGTGGCCTGGGTTATCCTCATTGCCATAGTCGCGCTTGATGCGTTAATCAAAGACGGCTGACAACTCAGAGATTTTACGTACACGAACGGCTTGGGCGCCTCAGCCACGCGACTCGGGTGTAAGCCGCGCGGCTTCTAATCGCAAGTGCCCCACTCACGTAAGCGCTTGAACATAAGGCCGGGGTGCGGTGTGCCAATTTGCCGAAAAAACAAGACGTATTGCTCCGGGAAAAGGGGTCGAAAATCGAAAAGCCACGCGTAAGAACTAACATCGGATGGATTCTCGGCGCGCTCGTCCTGACATTCGTCCTCTACTACCTTCTTGAAACGGTGTTCTTTATCGTCGGCGACCTGGCCGTCGGGGCGGTTAACCTAGAAAACTCGGGAGCGACCGATTGGCGCATCTTGCTATTGCCGCTTGCTGGCTACATCGTCTTTCGCGTGTTGTGGTCGAGAATCAGGACCTCACGGGCGGCCTAGCCAAGGATTTCAAAAGGGACCACTACTAGAGCCTAGCTGCTACTTGGCGGCTGTTCCAAGAGGCGGTACAATGAGAATTCCTAGGGCGCTCTTGTAGAGAGGTGCAATGATGCGTTTCCGTCCGAGGCTTTTTGCCGTTATCGTCGCGGCAATCACCGTATTCTCGGCCCCCATTTTCACGCCGATACAGTCGCACGCACCAACCGCCATCGCGGGCACGCTCGTAGCGCGCACGATCCCGATGTTCGATACCGAGGCGGCGGCGCAGCGCCACTGTCCGAGCGATCAGGTCGTCTGGCTCAATACGCGTAGCGGCATTTACCACGAGAAAGGCATGCGTTGGTACGGGCGCACGAAGCAAGGCGCGTACGTGTGTCGGAAAGAAGCGAACGCCGCTGGCTACCGGGACACGAGAAACGGTCAATAAGAACACTTAATAACGAAAACTTTCAAAGAGGCTCCACATGAGTGTTGTAACCCAAGAAGCGATTTTCAGTGATGCCAGTGTGTTCGTTTCATCAACTCGCGTCATTATTTCAGGCACGACGTACCCAACTGCAAACATCACGTCGGTTCGTTCATTTTCTCGCGAGCCAAGCCGAACAGGGCCGGGAGTCCTTATTCTGATTGGATTGATTTCGTTGATCACTCGGGCCTGGGGCGTTGCTTTCATCTTCTGCGCCGCCGGAGTTACTTGGTGGGTCTTGCAAAAGACCGCATTTACTGTCCTGATCGGTACGGCTGGCGGAGAACATCAAGCGCTGAATTCGAACGACGGCAAATATGTTGACGGCATCGTCAGCGCAATTAACGAAGCGATCGTCGCACGAGGATGAAACCAGCATCGTGACACAAAGCGCGGCCTCCGGATCAACTCAACGGTCGCAATGTAACCCGTCGGCGACAATCAATGAGAAGGGCATGCGTTGGTCAGGGCGCACGAAACAGGGCGCCTACGTTTGCCGCAAAGAAGCCAATGCAGCTGGCTATCGCGATACAAGAAACGGGCAGTGAGCTGAGTGGCTGATTCGCGATCCGCTGCAGGGGGCATGAGCATCATACTCATCACCGCGCTATTTTGCGCCGTGAGTGAGTCGGGTGTAGGCGCACAGGTTCCGCACCAGGCGCCGGGCACTATAGGTTACCTGCTGCAATATGGCTGCGCAGGCGGAGCAAGCGCGTTTCAGCTCGAAAGCCAGAGAAGCGACGCATGGAATACGGGTGACAAATCTCGTGCGTTAGCTCTTAGCAAGCGCGCTTCTAATCTTTGGTACGCATGCACTAAGCAGACCTCAGACCCGTACGTCCATGATTGGGCAGTGTTGTATTACGCAAACGATCTGGCGTTCGCTGGGCCAAGCTTCGATGATCTGTGGACGACCATCGCATGTAGCCATCTGAACGATCTGGCTTATGCGACACGCTTTTCAGACGTCAGGAAAATCGCTTTAAACGACAAGAAGACATGGCATTGCGGGGGTGCGACCAGCACTGGTTCGCCACTAGCAGGCTCTCAAACGCAAGTTATGGCTGCAGCGAGCGATAACCCAGCAGAGAAATCCTGTGTCGCAGCTATAAATGTTGCCGATTGGACGAGCGTGGCGAGCAATTGCTTAACCGCAACGGCATATTGGGGGTCGCTCAAAAATAACGCGGCAATGCTGTCTTCGGAATATTGTAATGACGAGTATCTGCAAGCCACATACGCTGGTTATACGGCGCTGGGCGCGGCATACACCAACGACGCTGATATGGCAAAATCATGGGCAAGCATAACCAAGGATTTCTTTCTGGAAATTATAGGGCGCTGTGATGATCCAAGCATTGTCAAAAAGGCGCAGCGTCAATACGAACACTTCGTTAACCAGTTTGGGATAATGAATCTTTGATAAACATGCGCATACTGCGGATTATCAGTATATTGGTGTGTACGCTTGCCTTTGCAGTTCAGCCGGAACCTGCTGCTGCAGCGAGTATCGCAGCTGCTTCAGCCGCTCTCGCTCAAGTCGTACCGTCGAAGTGCTTCCCCTTCTTTGGGGAGCCATTGGAAAGCCGCTTACGTGGCCGCTATGAGCCAGCATACCCCCTCTCCTACACGAGTACCGTCGAAAAGACTAAGGTGGACGAGCTAGCAACCGCACATCTCGCCGAAGTCGGGCATGCACTCATCCCAATTGATTTTGTGAATGGCCTACTTACTGACATTTCCGCGCAGCAAATGCCGAGCGCCGTGGCTGCGGCCGCATA
>PLLF01000097.1 GCA_003140855.1 Vulcanimicrobiota bacterium | reverse complement strand
TTCGAGTCCCTTTCTGGGCACCAAATCCACGAGAGAATTTAGTGCAATTTCGCTCTGACTGATAACATTTTGATAACGCGTTTACTTCGCACGGCGCAAAGCTGAACCGAGAGCGTCGTCGATTTTCGCGGCCGCGTCCTTGCGCAGGGACTCCGTAACGTGCGCGTACACATCCGCCGTCGTCGTGATCGTGGAGTGGCCGAGCGACGCCGAAACCGTCTTCAGATCGACTCCGGCTTCGAGTTCCATCGTCGCAAATGTATGGCGCAGGTCGTGCAGCCTGATATGCGGCACGCCGCAACGATCGAGTGTTTCATAAAACGTGGTCCCAAAGGTGTTCGGAATCCATGGCTCGCCGCCGCGTTCAAAGATTAGGGTTTCCGGCGCTGGCCGCCCCAGGCCGTCGCGCAAGAACCGCGCGCCTTGCTCGACCCGATGACGTCGCAGTCTCTCCAGCACAAATTCCGGCAGTATGATCGTTCTGCGCGAGTGTTTCGTCTTTGGCTCCTTTGTTCGCGTAATACCGTTCGCCCGCTCAAGCGCTCGCTTCACCGTCAGCCTGCCGGCGCTCAGATCTACGTCCGCCCAGCGCAATGCGAGCAGTTCACCGCGGCGCAGTCCCGTGCCAATCGCGGTCACGATCGCAGCACCGATCGGCGAATCCGCAAAGGCCCGGATCAGTGTAGTAGCGGCGGGAATATCCAGCGGGGTTATTTCCTTTTCCTCGACCGCCGGGGGGTCTACGAATCCGCAAGGGTTACTCGCGATGATGCGCCGTTTCTTTGCACGGTTCAAAGCGGCGTTCAACGTGTTAAAAATATGCCGGACCGTGCGCTGACTCAGCGTGCGCTTCTTGGTTTCACACTGCGTGGATTCCCATTTGCTTTTCGCTGCTTCGATATCGTTCCAAAGCAACTCAGAAAGCTGGATTTTGCCTAGTGCCGGAATGATGTGCCGGTTAACATGGTTGCGATACGCGTACAACGCGTGCGCTTTGACTTTGCTGCCCGGTGATTCTAAAGACTTGAGCCAATCGGTCAGATACTGCTCGACGGTGAGTTTGCAATCGGTGACGACGCCTTGCCCGATCTCTGCAGATTTAGCGCTCAGCCACTCTTCGGCTTCCTTGCGCGTGCGAAATCCGGATTTTATTCTTTGCTGACGCGCACCGTCTCTGCGTGGCAGATTGTACCACACAGTCCACGTCGAAGTCGTGCGGCGTGCTCCCGTTTTCTTGTCGATGTACGCCCGCCGCGCAAAGTGCCCTCTCATTTAGACCCGCCTCCCGTGCCCACGTTATGCGTTATCTAGCGACCGGAGCTGCATTCCTTCACAAGCCCGTTGAGCGCTCCCGTTCGCATACGTGTGTTGCAGAATCCATTCCTCGAGCGCCTCTGGACTGATCCGTCGCATTTTACGCTTCGAGATTCCCGGAATGAGAACGCACGGCAGCTTGCCGCTGTCCCACAGTTTGTAAACGTGCGGCTTGCTGCACCCGAGTCTCTGCGCCACGTCCGCGCCCGTCAGAAGCGTACTCATTTTACGATCGGTGGAAGCCCGCCGCTGTCAACGTAGACCGCCAATGGCTTGCTGCACCGGCTGCAGATGATAGCGTGCGGAGTCGGTGTTTCATAATACGCGTACACGTTGCCAGCATCGTCTTTGACGACACAAGCCCCGTACCGCTGGGCCTCCTCCACGCTCTTCACGCGCGTGCCGAATGCTATCCGCGCGTCCGGATGATCGCGAACGTATTCTCGCGCGCGGTGGAGCGGCACAGGGCCGACCGTTCTAACCGGCTTGCCGAAGTCGTCCTGCAGCATCACGACCAGCATCGGCTGCAGCGTCAGTGGTAGTCCGTGTTCACAAGCGGCCATGTTCACACTCCTTTGCGCTTGATTTTCGCTAGTCTGGGGCCTGCAATCCATGCGCCCTTCTTAGTGCAGCGTTCATTATGGGCCAAAAACCGTTTTGACGAAAGTACCGATATGGGTTAAACTGGTACCATTATGACTCGTCGGAAAACGTCGTACGACTTCGCGGCAGGCCAGAGGAGGCGGCGCAAATTTCCGTGGGGCAAACCCGCGGGAATCAAAATCGAGGACTGCACGCCAGTCCACAAGCTAGTGCGCCGGCTGACCTCAACCGATCGATTTATCGCCGGGGCGACTCGAGGCGAACGATATAAGGCGATTGCCGATCTCATGAAAAGCTCGCAAAAATACATCGAGCATTTGGCGATGGGACGAAAAGGTGTGACTATTCCCCAACTGTGGGAACTCGGCTGGGCGTTACGCGGAGCCGGAGTGACGCATATGTCCGGCTCGTTGGCGCTCACGCTAGTGCCCGAGGGACAAGTGCACTTATTGGGTGTCGTAGGGGAGTTGTTGGCGGCTGGCCCCGACTTTGCGCCTGAGAGCCAGCGAAATGCTTGGTGGACTGTGCTGCGGTTCTTGCTCGATCGTCCCATAGACAATCCGGATTACGATTTGCGCGTCGCAATGGGCCATACTGCTCCCGAGTACGCCATCGCGACGCAAGGTGTCACTATGGACGATGAGTTACACGACGCATTTTTTTGTGCGGATTGTCCTGGCTG
>PLLF01000070.1 GCA_003140855.1 Vulcanimicrobiota bacterium | reverse complement strand
TCATTCATTCCCCGGCCCGCGATGGCCGCGATGTGCGGCTCTTCCAGCGACGTCGCAGTCGTCGCAAACAGAACCATCTACAATTTCAACCAGAGCCTCCATAAGGGCTCGAAGCAAATCGACAAAACATACATCATGGCGGTCGTGGTTCTCGGCACGTACGCGCAAGTTGACCTATCTTATGCCGGACAGATGTCCGACTTTTGGACCAAGAAAAGCGGCAACTGGACGCTCGCGGGAACTCATGCCCCGACAGGTTGGCCTGCTTCGGTCAGAGCCAAACTCACGGCGATGAGCAACGCGCGCGCCAACGGCAGCAAGCAGTGCACCAATCCAAGCTTCGTCCCGCGAGGAAGCGGCGGTTGATCTTTGCGCCGGGAGCGCTGGGCGGCACCGTCCGCGTTCCCGGCGATAAGTCCATCTCGCACCGCGCTCTTATCCTGGCCGCAAGCAGCTCGCAGCTCGTTCCGATAACAAACCTCAACCCCGGCCGTGACGTCGCGGCGACCTGTGAGGGCCTGCGCTCGCTAGGCGTGGTTATTACATGGAATGGCGACGATGCGGTGGTTGCCGGCGGCCGTCTGCGCGATCCGGGCGGCACAATCGATTGCATGAACTCTGGATCGACCGCGCGCATGCTGATGGGGGTATGCGCCGGTGCAAACCTGCGCGCGCATTTCGACGGCGATTCATCGTTGCGCGGCCGTCCGATGGAACCGGTCGCAGCTCAGCTGCGCGCCTTCGGCGCGCATATAGAAACGACTGCGGGAAAGTTTCCGGCGGACGTCGTGGGCACGCCCGAGCCGCAGACCCGCAACTTCATTCTTCTCTCGCCTTCGGCCCAAATAAAAACGGCGCTGCTGCTGGCAGGCGTGTTCGGCCGCGTTCCGGTTACGATCCGGGGCGACAAAGGCTCGCGCGATCATACGGAGCGACTGCTGCACTATTGGGATGCCGAAATCACATGCGATCGCGAACTCATCGAGCTGCGCTCCCCGCCGCAGACTTTCAAGCCGCTTGACGTAGCTGGAGATTTTTCAGCGGCCGCATTCTTTATCGTGGCCGCGACCGTCACGCCCGGCAGCTCGGCGCGCATCGAAAATGTCGGAGTGAATCCGACGCGTACGGGTTTGCTCGATGCGCTGCAAGCGATGGGCGCGCGCATCCGTCTTGAAAACGAGCGCGAGCAGAGCGGCGAGCCGGTCGTCGACATCATTGTAGAGTCGATGCGCCTGCGCGGCGTCTCTATCGGACCCGACATAGCGCTGCGGGCTATCGACGAGATTCCGGTTCTGGCTGTAGCCGCGGCGTTCGCTGAAGGAGAAACTCAGATCACCGGCGTGCGCGATCTGCGCAATAAGGAGTCGGACCGCGTTGCCGCGATCGTTCGCTTGTTAGGGGCCGCCGGTATTTGCGTTCGGACGCTGCCTGACGGAATCGCGATAGCAGGCGGAACTCCCAAGACGCGAGGGGCGGCGATTGAAACGCACGGGGATCATCGCACCGCGATGGCTGCCGCGGCTCTAGCCGCCGGCGCCGGCGAACTGCACATCGATCACGACACAGCCGTTGACGTCAGTTTTCCGGGATTTCATGAAACGTGGCGTAGAGCGCAGTCTGCTGCTTAGGAGAGCTCCGCAACGATTGCACGTACTTGCGTCGCGCAGTCGCGCCAAGATTCCGCGAGGGCATAAAAGCCGCTTGTTTCCGCGGTGTGGCGCAGCGATTCAGAAGCAGCCTTAACTCTTCGTTCCAACGCTTGGATATCGTCATCCGTGCGCACCAAACGCGCGGCCTGAATTTGCAGCGATTCGAGTTTCGTAACGAAAGACGATTCGCTTAACGCAGCTACACGGCGGTTCAAGCGAATCGCTGCAATCAGCGCCACGACCGAGGAAACAGCCGCAAGCAGCACGCCCGCCACGCATAGAGCGATCAACGCCCATAACCACGCACTCATGATTTAGGCAGCCGGATCCTTCGCCGGCGCATCCTTCGCAGGTGTGGGTTCTTTAGCGGTGCCTTCTGCCGCGGGCACTTCTTTTGCCGGTGCATCTTTCGGAGCCGTGGATTTTTCGGCAGCCGGCGAATCGGACTTCGGCGCATCGGACTTCGCGGACTTGCCGCGCGAATCGGTCACATAAAATCCGGAGCCTTTGAAAACGATGGGCGCCGGATTAAAAACCCGGTCGAGCTTGCCGCCGCACTCCGGGCACGGACTCGTGAAGCCTTCTCCGAAACCGTGGCGCACCTCGGTGACCTTGTGACAAGCCGAACACTTGTAGTCGTACAGCGGCATTTCCGAAGTATACCTCAAAAATCCGCGAGCAATGCGTCTTTCGTGGTGTCGTACTCGACGAGGTGCTTGAAATGCACGACCGCTTCTTCGAATTGCGTTTTGAGCTTGCGCGCGCTGCGAAAGCGATCGTACAAAATACCGAGCCGGCCGCCATAGGCGGGATACTCGAGGCGCGCGTGCAGACGCGCGGACTTGCTCCGGCTTTCAAGACGAAAATCGAGCCGGCGGCGCGTCGAATACGCGCCGACAAGCGAGACGTGGTGATTTTGAATGAAACGATCCACTTCGAACAGTTGCTCCGCGTCACCAGGAATCGCCGACCTCACGAAGATCTCGCTCCCCTGGCCTAACGCTTCGTCCGGTTCGCGCAACTTGGCCGTGCGAAAGAAGGGAAGCCACAGCGGCCACTTTTCGACCGCGCACAATAGCGAAAAGGCGCTTTCGGCCGGCGCCTGGACCTCAACGGACGCACGTATTTCCATGGCGCTAGGCCTTCGGTGCCACTATATGTAGTGCCCTTCCGGCGGGTTATCCCCAAGCCCTAGGGATCGGCTGTCACCTCGCCTGCACCGACCGATCGCGCGAACCCGACGAGAGTTTCCACGCCCGCCGGCAATGCTTTCTCGTCAATGCGAAAAAGCGGGCTGTGCCCGGAATGGGTCGAGCCCGCCTGCGCGTTGCGAATGCCCAGCCGCACTTGCACGCCGGGGATGCGCTCGGCGTAATATGCGAAATCTTCAGCTCCCATCGTCGCGGCGGGGCGCTCGACGGAAAGCTTTGAGTGCGCTTTCATGTAGCGCGCAAAGCTTTCTGCAAGCGCCGTATCATTTACAACGGGCGGATAGCCGTAATGGACGTCGAGCTTCACGCTGACGCCGTACGCACTTGCGACGCCGTCCAGGATGCGGCGCAAGCGCGCTTCCAGTCCGTTGCGGATCTCCGGATCGTGCGCGCGCAGCGTTCCCGTCATTTTTATTTCGTCGGCGATCACGTTGCTCCGGTAGCCGCCGTTAATCGTTCCCACGGTAACGACGACACTTTTCAATGGATCCGTCTCGCGCGACGCGATGTTCTGCAGCGCTAAGATCATCGCTGCGGTGGCCGGAATCGCATCGGCCGCCGTGTGTGGATATGCGCCATGTCCGCCGCGCCCGTGTACGGAGATCACAAACTCGTCGGCGGAAGCGTTTACCGGACCGGGCGTGATGCCGATCTCGCCGGTTTTCAGACGATGATCGACGTGCAGCATTGCGATCGCTTCAACCTTCGGATTGTCGAGTGCGCCTTCGGCGATCATCGGCTCGGCGCCGCCCAGTGAAGGTACGCCGGCGCCTTCTTCCGCCGGTTGAAAAAGGAGCACAGCGGTTCCGCGCAGCTCTTCGCGCATCCCTTGCAGCACGTGCGCCGCGCCGAGCAGCATCGCGGTGTGCGCGTCGTGGCCGCAAGCGTGCATTTTGCCTTCAACTTCGGAAGCGAACGGCTCACCCGAGCGCTCGGTGATCGAAAGCGCGTCCATGTCGGCGCGCAAGCCTGCGACGTGCCCCGGATGCGCGCCGCGAATCACCGCCACGACGCCCGTACGCGCGCAGCGCCGGTGTTCGACGCTAATCGCATCCAGCTCGTGCTCGATCACACCTTGCGTGCGCGTTTCCTCAAACCCCAGCTCGGGATGGCGGTGAATGTCGCGCCGGAGGTCGATCACGCGCGAAAGGACCTCGTCGTGCAGGCTAACCGTCATGCAGCGCACTTCCGCGGCGGTGAACCCGCCCCTCCGCGCGAAGCATGCGGAAATGATCTCCGCCGATGTCGCGCTGGCGAACCTGATGAACCGCACTGCTGCAGCTTACGTGCAAAACGCGCCGGCCTATATCGTATACCGCGAACATACGCATGTCTCGGCTGTGAGCCTTGGCCGCGCGCAGGACATCGACCGGACCGTCAAGGTGCGGCAGGCCGACAACTACGCCGTTATGCAGGATCTGCCGCGCGGAGGGGAGCGAACTGGGCAGGCTTTTCCGATCATCCCCTACTTCGATCCCTTTACGCAATTCACGTTTTCGTGGTTCGCAAATCTCAAACGGGTCGACATCACGCTGCAACGCTCGCCGCCCGGGTTATTTCCCTTGCCTCCGCCCGATACGACTGTGGACGTTTTGGTTCCGTACTTGAGCTTCTGGGCGCCCAGCTACGCGCCGGACTCGACGCCGGCACGGGCAGATATCCTGATCGCGCCGACGCCGGTATACGCTTCGGGCTCGCTTTATCCGGCCCAAGTCATCGAAGACCCGCGAACGCACTTACCGGCGCGCATCGAAATGCGGACAACCGGCGGCGACGATGAAATCATCACGCTCGATTACCAGGTCTTGCAAAATCACTGGGTTATCACCCATGGAACGTTCACTTCGCGTCAGCACGTGGGCCCGCTTACATTTCAAGTGGTTTCGGACACAACGTACGACCAATTCGAATTTCCGGCGACGCCACCGGATCCGCGTCTAGGCCCCTAAGCCTCAATACCCTTGCGTTCCTGGTAACTTTGTGATACAAAGTAACTGAAATGCGCAAGACTTCGTATGCTGCGATTGGCGCGTCGGCAATCGTCGTTCTTCTGATCGCATGGTTCGGAGTTTGGGCGATACCGCGGATACCTCATGTCGTAGCGGTGGGAACGCCGATCCGCCACGACGACTTTCTCTTCACCGTCACGCAGATCCGCCGGAGCCGGCTCGCCAACGGAACGGCGCTCTATCGAGTCGCCGTGCGCGTTCAGAACGAAGCCAAAATCGTAAACTATCAGTGGCGCGACGCGATTGCGTACGTGCGCGCGTTCGACGCGGTCGGGTTCGGCCACAACTTTTACCCCGTGATGCATGGCTCGTTCATTCTGCCAGCCGGCGGCGAGCGTACCGCGAACCTTGAGTTTCTGCTCCCCGGCGGTTTCTCGAGTGCCAATCTGCGTTTTTGGGACGGCATCTTCATGGGTGACGCGTTCAACAGCGGAGCTTACGGCAGAGAGATAGTTCCGCTCGAAGATTACAACCCGCCGTTTGGAACCTAATAAGAAGCCCGGCGATTCGCCGGGCTAGTTTACTTCGGAGAGGGAGAGATTCGAACTCTCGGAACGCTCATCACGTTCGCCCGCTTTCGAGGCGGGTGCCTTCAACCACTCGACCACCTCTCCAAGCCCCACTAATTATCTGCGCTTTTGGAAGAACGCCTGCAGTTGCGCTGCGGTTTCATCTTCTAATACGCCGCTGGTTACCTCTAGCCGGTGGTTTAATTCGGGGTTCGTGACGATATCGACGATGCTCCCTGCGGCGCCGCCTTTGGGATCTTTGCAACCATAGACGAGCCGTTTGATTCGCGCCGCAACCATCGCACCGGCGCACATGACGCACGGCTCCTTCGTCACGTACAGCGTCGCTTCGGGAAGGCGCCACGCTTTCAGTTCGGAGGCCGCCTGTTGCAGCGCCAGCATCTCTGCATGAGCCGTGGCATCGCCGCGCAACTCTTTTTCGTTTCTTGTTTCTACAACGAGTTCGCCGGTGACGAGGACCGCGCCGATCGGCACGTCGCCCGACGCCTCAGCTTCGGCCGCAAGCCGCAGCGCGCGACGAATGTACCGCTCGTCTAACGATTGCATCTGTATTTTTTGAGAGTTTGCGCTCGGCCGGGCTCGAACCGGCAACCCCCACCTTCGGAGGGTGGTGCTCTATCCAATTGAGCCACGAGCGCACGAATCTTGTAAACGCTGTCGGTCAGCGAGTAGTCTCCGGCGAGTTTCCCGCGCTCGGAATATGCTTGAAAAGATCGAGCTTGTGATCGATCAGCGACCGGTAGAATTTTCGCACGCAGTCCGGATGTCCAAAAAAATACGTACGCGCGTAAGCTAAGTCATCTCCCGCGCTGTCGGGCACGTAATGCGAGATCTCGATTTCTTCCATTTGATTGCGGTCGACGGCATGCGGACAGAAATCACACGGGATGGTGGACATAATTTGTGAATTCAGAGGCGCTTTTCAAGCACCTGCGCCGTCAGCGCCGGAAAAAATTTGTGACTCGGGTAGGATTTGAACCTACGACCTAGGGCTTATGAGTCCCCCGCTCTACCACTGAGCTACCGAGCCATTGCGCCGGTGTCCCTCCGACGCTCTACTGTATCAAATCCCGGCATGCGGTATCAAGGATGATTTCCCGCTCTGCCACGCTAAGGGACTTTTGTTACGCTGTTATGGGAGGCTCGGATGAGCCTATTGGCTGTGCTACTCGGAGCGGTGTTCATTTCGGTTTCCGGAAACGACGCATCCGTCTTGCTTGCAAAACACGCCCAGTATGTGGGGTGGCATGCCGGCGACCCAAGCGTGCAAGGTTGGACTGCAGCCGGAACGCGGACCAATGGCCACGCCCTCGACACATTTGCCGAGAAACGGAGCGGCATCGCCTATCGCGACACGCTGACCGCCGCAGGCGGGCGAGTTAGCGAACAAATGGGATTTACCGGGACGATGCTTTGGGAGAGCGGCCCGAACGGCTACATGGTCAAGCAAGCCGGCAAGCCGGCGCAAGTTGCGATAGCGACCACGCCTGCCCGGAATTTGGATCTTCGTAAATGTCCATGGGCGGCGCGCCGGTCGGCTTGACCCGGAGAACCGTCGTCGTTACGCCGCGCACTTGTGCGGTACCGCTAACCATTGTGTCGGGAATCGAGGCGAGCGTTTCCGCGCGCGCCTGCGCTATCGCAAAATGCGTTTTTCGCGCACGTGACCGTCTACGTGAACAACTTTAAGCCGCAAGTAATTACGATGCGCGGTCGGAGGGACTCGAACCCCCAACCTACAAGTTCGTAGCCTGTTGCTCTATCCAATTGAGCTACGACCGCACAGCCCCGAGTGATACCGCGGGGTTTATTTTATCCCTTTATGGTTTTTCGATTCGGAGAGGGAGGGATTCGAACCCTCGGACAGTTTTTAGCCGTCGGTCATTTAGCAAACGACTGGTTTCAGCCACTCACCCACCTCTCCGCGGCCCGCACGACTATACCATACGAGCGAGCGGCGCACCTAGTCCGGCGGCGCTCGCGGCCCCGCAATCGGCTCGTCCACGAACTCCGCCTTGACCGCTCGCTTATTCGGCTTACGCACGAGCAGCGCGTCGATGCCGGCAAAACGGCCGACCGGTAAGACGATGCAGAAAAACGACAGCATGAATGCGGCGGCGTTGATCGTCCCTAAACCGGTGACCGATCGAAATTCACCGGCGGCAGCCAAATAATTCAGCGCGAGAAAACAGCCGGCGAGTCCGCCAAGCGGCGTAAGAAAACCGAGCAGCAAACTGATGCCGGTCAGCACTTCGCCGAGGCGCACGAGTTCCGCAAATACGCCGATGTTGGGCGTAACGGTATTCACCAAGAAGTCGTGGTAGAACCCCGTACTCGTTTGCGACGCGCGCGCGAGCATTTGGCCCATGTAACCATTGGGCGGCATGAACATTCCGGGATTCAAGAATTTCGGTAAGCCATGCACCAGCCAGAACACGCCTACGTACAAACGGAAAATGAGAAGCCAGCCCGAGAGCGCGGAGCGTTGCACGATCATGCGATCGCCTCCTCACCCGATTCTGCGGCGAGGGCTCGAATGACGCCTGCCACTTCCTTAGCCGCATCGGGTTTGGCGAGCGTTCTCATTGCGGCTCGCATTCCGTTACGCGCATCCTCGGATTGCAATAAACCCGCAATCGTGCGCGGGAGGTCGCTCGCGCGCTTCACGCGCAACGCCGCATGACGCTCGACGAGATAGCGCGTATTACGTTCTTCCTGGCCGGGCAAGGGCTTGAACAGCACCATCGGCACTTGCGCTGCGAGCGCTTCCGCTGAGGTTAGTCCGCCCGGCTTGGTGATCAGCACATCGGCGGCGTGCATATAATCGTCCACGTTTCCGACAAAGCCTAAAACGCGAACCGGATAATGGACGTCGTGAGCCGCTTCCAATACGCGCTCTGCCGACCGGCTGCTGCGGCCGACGATCACGACGGCGCAAATGGGAACGCTTAGCGTGTTGAGTGCCTGCATCACCGTTGAAAGCGGCCCGATCCCGAGCCCGCCGCCCATCATCAACACGACATTGCGGTCGCGCGGTAAATCCAGCCGCGCGCGCAAGTCCTCCACATCGGCCGGCAGTCTGCCGAAAGTCGGGCTGATCGGAATTCCCGATACGATGATGCGTCCGGGCTGGATCCCTCGTTCGATCATCGTCCCCCCCATTTCCGGCGTGGCGACCGCGTACCGCTCGATGTTGTCGTGCATCCAAAAACTGTGCACGGCAAAATCCGTCACAACGCCCACGACCGGAGGCGCGTCGCTGAATTGCTTCTTATACTCGGCCATGACACCGCACGGGAATGCATGCGTGCAGATGACGACGTCCGGTTTCATCTCCTGCAGCAGCCCGCGCAGGTTGGCCGCGGTGAATTGATGGATCCACGTGCGGAACGGACCTACTTCAGTCGCGCGCTCGGCGCGATCGTACAAGAAGCGGTACATTTGCGGAATGGTTTTCACCATACCGAGATAACCGTCGGAGACGACGCGCGAAACTACCGAGGCGGCGTACTTGTATGAGTCGACGAGGATCGATTCGAACGCCGGATCTTCTCGCGCGAGCTCGGCCCGCAGCGCCGAAGCAGCCGCCATATGACCGACGCCGACGTTCGCAGAAAGAAAGAGCGCGCGAACTACTCGGCGGCTCCTTGACCGCCTGATTCTTCAGCGAGGACGAAAAAATCGTCGAGGATTTCCTGCGCCAGATCCTCATCTTGCAAGAGATTCCCCTGTGCATCGGTCACGACGAACTCGTCCTCGGGTTCACAATAGAGCACCGCGAAAGATTTGTGTTCTTCATCTTCCACTAAGCCGATCACTTCGAATTCCAATTGTTTATCGTCGCCCGTCGTCTTGATGACGAGAACGTCGCGCAACTCGAGGTCCCGCTGCGCTTGGCCCGATTCGCCGTCGATTGACATGCCGTTCTCCCTATTTCAAATACTTGGCAACGTTCGCGTTTTGCTCCGAGAGTGTTCTTGCGAACACGTGGTGCCCATGGCCTTTATACACATAGTACAGATACTCGGACGGGCGCGGATTGAGTGCGGCGACTAGCGACGGCCGCCCAGGATTAGCGATCGGCGTGGGCGGGAGCCCCTGGTGCAGGTAAGTATTATAAGGCGAACCGAGCCGTAAATCACTATAGGTGATGACGGTTTGGTGCTCGGGGAGCGCATATTCGATCGTTGCGTCCACCTCGAGCGGCATACCTAGCCGCAAGCGGTTATAGTAGACGCCGGCCATCAGTGGCCGCTCGTCATCGGCTTTGGCCTCGCGTTCGATGAGCGAAGCCAGCGTCACGATTTCGGGGACGGTAAGCCCGCGGGCGCGCGCTTTGCGTCCGGCATCGGCGGGCAGCTCTTTTCGGAACTGCGAGCTCATGATCGTTTCGATCGCGGCGGGTGATGCGCCTAGCGGCATGAGGTATGTGTCGGGGAACAAGTACCCTTCCATATTCTCAGTGCGGGCGCCATCGATCACGATCGAATCGTGCATGAACGCGGACGCATAGGTTTGCGCGTCGCCGAATCCCTCGTTCTGCAGTTGCGCAGCGATCTGCTTAGCGGTATAGCCCTCAGGAATCGTTATCCATTTGGCGATTTGAGCGCCGCCGGTTTGCAGGCGCTGCAATACCTCGGCTTCGGTTTGATGCGGCGTGAAGCGAAACTCGCCGGCCCGCGCTTGCGTGTCGGCATGCAACGCCTTAGCGTAGAGCCGAAAGATCGTTGAGTTGCCGATGATCCCGGCCTCGCGTAATTGCGCCGCGATATCTGAAAACGTCGACCCTTGCGGGATTACCACGCCCGTAGTCGCTGCCGGCCGCGAG
This sequence comes from Vulcanimicrobiota bacterium, assembly GCA_003140855.1. Classification (GTDB taxonomy): domain Bacteria; phylum Vulcanimicrobiota; class Vulcanimicrobiia; order Vulcanimicrobiales; family Vulcanimicrobiaceae; genus Rubrimentiphilum. The sequence continues at coordinate 80,026 of PLLF01000070.1, read as the reverse complement.
CGATCTCCGAAAATTCCGAACGCAATCCAGGCGGCGCCCGCTATGATAACCAGGACAACCGCCGTAAACGCAAATGCGAGCGCGCGTTTCATTCCATCGATAAACGCCGTCTAGCCAGAAAAGTTTCAAGAATCAGCGCGGCCGCCATCTTGTCGACGATGGTCTTGCGCTTAGCCCGGCTCACGTCGGCGGCGACCAGCGATCTTTGCGCTTGCGCCGTCGTCAGCCGTTCGTCGACGCGATGAATTTGGCCTGAGTACTTTTTCTGCAGGTGTTCCACGAAGCGATCGATCTGCTCGGCCGCAAGGCCGCGTTCTCCCGAGAGCCGGATGGGATCGCCGACGACGAGTTCGTCCGCGTCGTATTCTTTTGCCAGCTCTACGGTGCGGTGCACGTCGGCTTGCACATTTGTGCGTTCCAGCACAAGGATTGGAAGCGCAAAGCTCCCGCTCGGATCTGCAACGGCCACGCCGATCCGCTTCGAACCGACGTCCAGCGCCATCACGGGCATTTTAGTTCTTGGCGAACTCCGCTGCATGCGCGCCGGCCCTTGGACGCCGCCCCAAATGATGATTCACAAGCGTCTCAATTGCGCGTGCAACGACTGGCGTCGCACGCAAAACGGCCGACGCATCACCGCGCGGTGCGGCGAGTGCGCGCAGATTATCCATATCGTTTTCGTCCAAGATCCCCGCGTCGTGCCAGGCGGGCCGGCATTCCTCGCCGCCAAAGCCGCCCTGCTCCTGATCGAGCCACGCGGTCTTTCCTTGCAGCGGAGCGCCGCAAATGACGCACGAATCGACGGGCGGCGCCAAGCCCAGCGCGCCCAATAAAAGCAACGAGAAACGTGGAACGAGTGCGAGCGCGTCGTCACTGCGTCCGATGGCGCGCAGCGCCCCAGTCAGCAGCGCATAGATTTCCGGCATCGCTAAGTCCGGCTCGCAGAACGTATCTACCAATTCGACGATGAGATTGGCCGCCGCATAGCGCTCCGGCGCCACCAGATTTTGCCAATACGCATTTTCGATCTCGGCGGAGACCACCACGTCCAGATTTCTGCCGCGATGCATCGTCAGCGCAACCTCGTTGCCGAGCTCCAGCCTGCCGGCCAGGTGGCTCTTGGTGCGGCGCGAGCCTTTGGCGATCGCGTCGATCTTTCCGCGCTCGACGGAGAAAAATGTCAGAATACGATCCGCTTCACCATAGGTGCGTCCCCGCAAGACGACGGCGGTCGTCTTGTAAGCGCGGGCGGGCATGCTCACCCTTGCGCGCTAAATGAGGCCGGTCCAAATGCGTCGGGAAGCAGCCGATCGACCGCGGCGACCACGAAACCCTCGTTGGTCGCATATACGACCGGCAGTTGCGCGTTGAATTCGCTCAGAAATTGCCGGCACGTTCCGCACGGCGCGGTTCCTACGCCTTCCGCACCCACGATCGCAATCGCCACGAACGCGCGCCGGCCGTGCGAAACCGCCCCCGTCGCCGCGCTCCGTTCGGCACAGATCGCCAGGCCGTAGCTGGCGTTCTCCACGTTGGCGCCGCAAAACATTTCCCCGCCGTCGACCAGCAGCGCCGCTCCGACCCGAAATCCCGAGTACGGCGCGTAAGCCTGCTCGCGAACCTCGCGCGCCTTCGGCAACGCCAGCGCCAGAAACTCTAGAACGTCCATTCCCACGCGGCTGCGAAATTCTTCGGCTGAGATCCCCTCGAAACGAACCTTTTCCTTAGACTGCATCTTCCTCCGCGCGCGCTCGTTCTTGGGCTGCCCGTGTCAAACCGTTGGAAAATATCCGAAGCGCCAAGATGCGCCGGCCGCGCATGCGATCGATCTTCAACTTCGTGTGATCGTCGGCCTGGATTTCATCGCCTTCGCCGGGAAGCCGCCCAAAAAGGCCTACGGCATAGCCCCCAATCGTTTCGAACTCTTCGTGCGGCAGGTTCGTACCGAGTTTGGCGTTGACGTCTTCGATATTCATGCCCGCGTCGACGACCGCTTCGCGATCGCTGACTATGCGTAGCGGCTCTTGTTCGTCTTCGTCGTGCTCGTCGCGGATCTCACCGACGATTTCTTCCAACAGATCTTCCATCGTGACCAAGCCGGCGGTTCCACCGTACTCGTCGACGATGATCGCCATCGAAAACTTATCGCGCTGCATTTCGCGCAAGAGTTCGGCAAGTTTCTTGTTTTCCGGCACGTGCGTGATCGGCCGCATCAGCGATCGGATCGGCACCGTGCTGATCGTTCCGTTCGCCAGGCTGATCAGCAGCTCGCGATCGTGCACGACGCCGATGATGTCGTCCTTCGACTCTTCGTAGACCGGCAGTTTCGAGTACCCCTCCGATATGACGATATCGAGCGCGCGGCGGGGCGAGTCCTCGACGGAAACCGCGACGATCTCAGGTCGCGGCGTCATCACTTCGCGCACGATCGTGTCGCCGAACTCGATCACCGAATGGATCATCTCGCGTTCTTGCTCTTCAAGGACGTTCTGTTCGGCTGCAACGGTCGCAATCGTGCGGATGTCTTCGTCGGTCACGAAGATTTGACGCGTTGGCGTGATGCCGAACGGACGCACGAATATGCTCGCAAGCACTTGAAATGAGTAAACGAGCGGGTTGAGAAACCCCGCGATGCGGCGCATCGTAGGGGCCAGCCGCAGCGCCCAGCGTTCGCTGTCGGAAACGGCGATCGTTTTCGGAATGATCTCACCGAAGAGAAGCAAGATGAACGCCATGACGATCGTTGAGATCACGGCAGCGTCGGGGATTCCCATGCGTATGAAAATGTAAGTGGCCAGCGAGTCGGCCGCCAGTAATACGCACGTGTTCGCGATCAGGATGGAGGTTAAGAACCGGTTACGGTCCTCGGTGAGCGCCAGAACGGCCCGGGCGCGTTTGAGCCCGCGCTCGACCATCGTGCGGGCGCGGAGGCGGGAAACGGCGACCAGGGCGGCCTCGGAGGCGGCAAAAAACGCGGCCAGCAGCACCAGGATGACGAGCGCCGCAATCTCATAGCCCGAGATGGGGTGGGTCACGGTGCTGTCCAATGCGCGGCCATTATAGCACACCGCCGGGACGCGCCAGCACGAAGACCGCGAGCGCCAAGAGGCTGCCCAACACGGCGCCCCACGAGACTTCAAAGACGTTGTGAATGCGTGCCTCGACCCGGCTTTGCGCGACCAGGAAAGCGACGAAATAGGCCAGCACGGCAACCAGCGGGCGCTGGAAAATAAGCGCCAGCCCGGTGGCCGCCGCAAACGCGAGCGCCGTGTGTCCGGAAACGGCGCCGCCCTGAAACGGCGTCCCCTTGCCGGTGAACGCCTTGGCGAGAATCGCGCCGATCAACACCACCGCAAACATCACCAGCACCACGTTTGAGGGAACCGCAGCTACCGCCGTATACACGCGCGGCCCGCCTTGCTGGATGCCCTGATAAAACACGAGGTAGCCGACCAGCACCGCGCCGACACTTCCAATGAACACGGCGCCCGCGGAAGCGTCTTTGGCAGTCTTGGCGAGCGGATGATGCGCGACGGTCAACAAGTCGACGACCGCTTCGATCGCAGTGTTGAAAAGCTCGAGCGAAAGCACGATGACGATCATGATGATGACCGCGATGACGTACAAGCGATCCAAACGCAACAGCATCGTCGCGATCAGAACCAGCGCCGCTATCAGCAGGTGGATGCGCATGTTCGGCTGCGTGCGCGTGGCATACATTATCCCCGAGAACGCATAGTGAAACGAGCTCCAAAATTTCGATTCGGTAATGCGCGTGTACTCGGGCTGCGGGTGTTCGCGCGATGGCGGCGGCAAATTGTCAGTCATACGGCCATGGCATCGCGATCGCGCTTGCGAGCCGGCGTTCTTCAGCCTCCATCGCAGCGCGTTCGGCGGGTTCGTGATGATCGTGCCCTAGCACGTGAAGCACCCCGTGTATCAACAGGCGGTTGATTTCGTTTTGCAGCGGAGCATCGTAATCCGCGGCTTGCCGGCGCGCGGTATCCACGCTGATCACAATGTCGCCCAGCATGGGGGCGGCACCGGGGAAGCTGAGGACGTCGGTTGCCTTGTCTTTGCCGCGGTGCGTGCGGTTCAGTTCCCGAATACGCGCGTCGTCCGTTAAGAGAATCGAAAGCTCGCCATCCGTGCGGCCGGTCGCGTGCAACAATTTCTGAGCAACGCTCTTGAGGCGCCGCACGTTTATATCTGCGTCCCCAACGTCATCGCGCAACTGAATCACCGCATTCCACGATCGGATGCGTACGCGCGAATGATCTCCGTCACCAACGGATGGCGTACGACGTCGGTGTCGGTTAGTTCGACGATGCCGATATCGGGCAAGCCGCCGAAACGGCGCGGCGCTTCCAGCAGCCCGCTCTGCACGCCGCCGGGCAGATCCACTTGCGTTATGTCGCCGTTCACGATCATTTTCGAACCTGCGCCTAAGCGCGTCAAGAACATTTTTAACTGATCGCGCGTGGCATTTTGCGCTTCGTCGAGAATCACGAATGCACCCGAGAGCGTGCGTCCGCGCATATAGGCAAGGGGCGCCACTTCGATGGTGCCGCGCTCCAGATAGCGCGACACGAGCGGATCGTCCATCAATTCGGAGAGCGCGTCGTACAGCGGCCGCAAGTAGGGATCCACTTTGTCCTTCAGATCGCCCGGCAAGAACCCGAGTTTCTCGCCGGCTTCGACGGCCGGGCGTGATAGGATGACGCGCTCGACATGACGCGAGCGCAGCGCGCGCACTGCCATCACCACAGCCAAGAATGTCTTGCCCGTCCCGGCCGGACCGATTCCGAATGTCAGCGTGTTGCGGTCGATAGATTCGACGAACTTGCGCTGCCCAGCGGTTTTCGGACGGATCTCACCACCGCGATGCGATCGAAACAACGTCTCGGGGAGCGCCGATGATTCGGTGCCGCCCAACACGTCTGAGGCTGCCAGCGCTACGTCGTCGGGTGTAAGCTGCACGCCGCGCACCGCTGCATCCAGCATGCGTTTCACAACGTCATAGGCTTGCTCGACAGCGCCCGTTTCGCCGTGCACGACAAGGCTATGGCCATCGACGCGCAACGAAACCGAGAGCGCGTCCTCCAGAGCCGAAAGATTCTGATCGAACTTTCCGAACAGCCGAAATTGATCGGTGAGTTCGCTTAGGTCGACGGTTCGTTCGGTCGTTGACTCCAGAGTTCGTGCTCCCTTAGTGCCCGGGGCGGCCCGAGCACCTCAGCCGCGATGACGGCTCGTAAAAGACTGTTCCCATCTTCGAAGAGTCCGTGCAAAGACCCGGCATGGGGAGGGTTCGGCGCCGGCGGCGGTTCTGGCGCCACCGGCGGCCTGGGATGCGTTCGGGGCACGTTACTTGGGCGGCGGCGAGGGCGGAGCCGAGGGCGGCGGGCCCTGATCGGATTGGGTGACGCTGCTCGAGATCGAGCCGCGCATCTCCGAATCGGCCTGAATGTTCTTCATCCGGTAATAATCCATGATGCCCAGATTGCCGCTGCGGAAAGATTCGGCGATCGCCTGCGGCACGGAAGCTTCGGCGTCAACCACTTTGGCGCGCATGCGCTGCGTTTCGGCCTTCATTTCCTGTTCGGCAGCTTGCGCCGCATATTGCCGCTCTGATGCTTTGGCTTGGGCGATCCGGCGATCGGCCTCGGCTTGCGACATCTGCAGCTCGGCGCCGATGTTCTTACCGACGTCCACGTCGGCGATATCGATGGAGACTATTTCGAAGGCGGTTCCAGCATCGAGTCCCTTGGCGAGCACTGCCTTGCTGATGCGATCTGGATACTCCAGCACTTGTTTGTGATCGAGCGCCGCGCCGACTGCGGAGACAACGCCTTCACCAACGCGCGCGACGATGGTCGGCTCGCCCGCGCCGCCGACGTAGCGATCTAAATTGCTTCTTACCGTAATACGCGCTTTGACGTTTAACTGGATCCCGTTTTGCGCGACGCCTTGAAAAATAGGTGTCTCGATGACTTTCGGGTTGACCGAGGTCTGCAGCGCTTCCAAAACGTTACGGCCTGCGAGATCGATCGCGGCCGCCCGCTGCCATTCCAACGGTATCTGCGCGCGCTGTGCGGCGATCATCGCGAGCACGCAGTTTTCTATGTTGCCGCCCGCTAGGTAGTGCGACTGCAACTGATCGACGTTTAGCGGAAGCCCCGCTTTGCGCGCGCGCACGAGGTTTGTCACGATAACGCTCGGCGGAATGCCGATGATGCGCATGCGAATGAGCGAGCCGATCGACAGCGGCACGCCCGCTGCGACCGTTCTGAACCACATGCCGATCGGAAAATAGTAAAGGAATGTAAAGAATAGGATGATGGCGATGAAGAAAATGATCGTCGCGACGATTGTAGCGCCCAAGACTTACTCCTTGTAGTTCGGCATGTCGATTGGTTCGACGAAGACGCGCGCGCCTTCGACACGGGTCACGCGAATAGGTGTACCTGCCGGAATGAATTCACCTTGCGTCAGCACGTCGATCCGCCGTCCGTCAACGGTAGCGACGCCCGCCGGGCGAAGGTACGAGGTGGCCGTGCCGCTTTGCCCGCGCAAGTGCGAGAGGTCGCGGCTGGTCACGTAATCGGGCCCTTGGGCGCTGGCGAATGTGAGCTTCGCAATCCAGGCATTTTGCGGAAACGCCCGCGTTGCGAAGTAGAAGAACACGACTGTCAAGATGACTGCCGTTGCGAGCGTTTCCATCGCGACGGAAAAGAATGGCAAACCGAATGCCAGCAAGATCGCTGCGAGCAAAGCTATGCCGCCGAATATTCCGGGCGCGCCATGGCCCGGAACGATGTGCAGCTCGTACAGAATTCCTACGACGCCCGCGATCGCGAGCACGATCACCCAGCCGTTGCTGAACCCGGCATAGATGTGCGAGCCGAAAAACAGCGCGAGCGAAGCGACGCCGATAACGCCGGCGATGCCGTGCAGGGTTTGCATCTCAATGAGGAGTCCCAAAAAGCCGAGCGTCAAAAGCAAGCCGCTGACGGCCGGATTGGTGGCAAAGCGCGCCACTTGCTCGGCGAATGTGTACTGCGGCGCTTCTTGCGGACCGGTCAAATGGTTGGCGGCCAGCATCGCGGCGAATGAGTCGGCCTCGCCGTCGGCGATCTTTGTTTTCAACGCAGCTTGCGTATCGAGCGTGAGGTTTTGCCCGGGCTGCTTGTACTTCGGCAGATCGATGCTCTTATCGACCATGGCCGCAGCGATCAGAGGATCGCGATGGTTCCGTTCGGCGGTCGATTTGAATTCCGCTTTGACGGCGGAGATCAGTTTGGAAGTTGCGGGGAAGGGCTCGGCCTCGCCGATCGATGCACCCGGAGCCATATAAATGTGTTGCGCCGCCAGCGTGATGAGCGCCGCGGACGAATACGCTCTGCCGTGAACGTAGGCGTAGGTCGGAATGCGAGCGTCCAGGATCGCATCCTTAATGTCGAGCGCAGCTTCCAGGACGCCGCCCGGAGAGTTCACGTCGAGCACGATGGCCGAGGCGCCCTCGCGTTGCGCGGCTTCCACCGAACGCTGGACCAGGTGGTCCATGCCGTCGTCGACGGTTCCGGTTATCGGGATAACGACGATCGGTCCGCGCCCGGCATACGACGGCTGCTGGCCGACGGACGCGGAAACGAGCCCGGCTGCAATAAGCCCGGCTGCAGCGAGCAGTCCCATTTTGATGCCAAGCATGCTTTTAGCTACCCGGAGCCTTCGTGAAGGTTGCGCGGCTCTCTTCCGTTTTAGGCTAGTTCTTCGGTCACGATTTGCCGCACGAGGTTGCCGTCGGCTTGGCCCTTGAGCTGCGGCATGGCGACCTTCATGACCGCACCTTGGTTGCGCGTGCCCTGCGGCAGCTCCGCAATGATGGCGCGCACGATCGTCCGGATCTCCTCGGCTGATTTTTGCGCCGGTAAATAGGCCGTCAAAATCTTGCGCTCGCGCAGCTCTTTTTCGGCCAGCTCTTTGCGGCCGGCCTTTTCGAACTCGGCGGCTGCATCGTTGCGCTGCTTCACCTGTTTGCGGACCACGTCGGCCTCGTCGGCCTCGGTCAACTCGACCCCGGCCTCGGTGCGTTTGTACGTGAAGCCGGACAGCACGGAGCGCAGCGTGTCGAGCCGCAGCTGATCGCGAGCCTTCATCGCCTCCTTGAGGTCGGCGGCGATGCGCTCTTTCAAACTAGCCATTGTGGTTTAGGCGCGGCGCTTGCGAGCGGCCGCGGACTTTTTCTTCCGGCGGACGCTCGGTTTCTCGTAATGCTCGTGCTTGCGCGCTTCGGCCAAGACTCCGGCTTTCTGGGTGGCTTTTTTGAAACGGCGCAGCGCGCTCTCAATCGACTCGCCCGGAGCTACGCGTACTTCCATTTTCAACCCCCCTTTCGCCAAAATCGGATTGGGCCTAAGCGACCCAATAGGTGACTTTATCACACGTCCCGCCGCGCGTCAAAGCCAATACAAATAGCAAGGCCCGCTGCCGTGAGGCTTCGGGCCTTGTTGTATCTCCGGCAGGGTCCGCGTGTTTGAGTCCGTTTCCGAACCCCTACCCACGTCCTTCTCCGGTTCGACCTTCGCACTCGGGCGCCGCTCTAGCGACGTCGTCGGCATGCTCGATCGCGGCTTATTACGTTCCGCCCTTCGTCGTTACTCGAAGTTATTGCATGGTATCAAGTTCGAAAATCGATTGCAATAGGATTTTGGCGCAACTCACAGCCATTCCACAAGAAACTGCGTTTACTCACATCAATTCACAGCTTACTCGCGTTTAACTAACCGGGCGGCCACGTCATATGTCTGCCGGCAAGCACATGAACGTGCAGATGATCGACGGTTTGGCCGCCGTCGGCACCGGTGTTTACTACGAGGCGAAATCCGCCGGCGTGCTTTGACCCAAGCTCGGCGGCGGTTTCCATCAGAGACGTTATTTCGTCGGCCGATCCCTTAAATGTATGCTCCGCGATATTAGCCACGTGCCGCTCCGGCAGCACGAGCAGATGCACTGGAGCCTGCGGATTCACGTCTTCGATCGCGATGATACCGTTGGCTCGATGCACGACCTTCGCGGGAATCTCTCCGGCGACGATCTTACAGAAAATACAATCGCTGCTCATGACATTACTTCCGGTGAAGGTACTCGAAAGCGATGTGCGTGTCCGGGCTCGGAACAAAACCGCCGATGGCGGACTTTAGGACAACCGGAACCGTCGTGTGGACTATCGGCAGAGCCGGAACAAGGTCGTGCACCATGACATTGGCCTGGCGGTAGATCGCGGCACGCGCGGTGTCGTCGAGCGTGGCTTGGCCCTTCAGAATCAAACTGTGAAACGCATCGTCTTCCCAAAACGAGTAATTCTGTCCGTTAGGCTTCGCAAGCGCGCTGTCTTTATCGAGCAGCGGATAGAAGAAATTGTCGGGATCGCCGTTGTCGCCGCTCCAGCCGATCAGGCACATTTCATGCTCGCCGTTGCGAATTTTGTCGAGAAAGACTCCCCATTCGAAGGGTTCGAGCGTAACGTTGATGCCGGCCTTCTTGAGATCGGCTTGAATGGCTTCCGCAATTCGCTGCGGCTCCGGCATATACGGCCGCGGAATGGTTGGATAATAAAAGTTGGCGCTAAAGCCATTGGGCAGGCCGGCCTGCGCCAAGAGCTGTTTGGCTTTTGCCGGATCGTACGGATAGGGCTTCAGCGCCGGATTCTCTCCGAGCATCCCCGGCGGCGTCCAATTGCTCGCGACTACCGCTCCGGCCGTATAAAACGCTTTGACGATCGCGCGCACGTCGATCGCGTACGCGATCGCTTGGCGAACCGCAAGTTTACCGAACGGCGCTTTCTGCGTATTGAGCGCTACATATGAATTGTTGTTCGAAGGCTGCTGATAGACCGTGATTCCGGACTGTTTGGCGAGCTGCACCGCATCATCGGGCCGCGGATCGGTCAGCACATCTATTCCGCCGCGCTGCATTTCGAGCACGCTCGTGGCTTGATCCGGAATGTCGCGAACAATCACCGTGGTGTAAGCCGGCTTGACGCCCTGCCAGGTAGGGTTAGCGGCGAGCGTGATGTGGTCGTCTTTGACCCATTCCTTGAGCATATATGGCCCATAGCCCACCGGCCGCGTTCCAAAGCCGGCGAGATCTCGGCGAACCGCCGAGGGTGATGCGATCGCGAACGGCGGCATCGCAAGGTCGCGTAAGAACGGCCCGAGCGGACGCATCAGCGTGAAGACGACGGTTTGCGCGTTGGGCGCGGCGACATCTTTAATAAGCCCGGGAAATCCACCGAACATGTCTGCGTAGTAACCGTACGGATAATTCTGGTGGTATGGATTCTTTGTCAACCGCCAGCGATCGAAATTGAATTTGACGGCCGCAGCGTCGATCGGCGTGCCGTCGGAGAATTTCAAGCCCTTCTTCAGCGTAAACGTCCAGTTCAATCCGCGGCCGTTCATCTTCCAACTCGCTGCGATGGACGGCAGTACGTCAAAAGTACCGAGCTTGAACTCAACCAGACCCTTCATCATCTCTTGCGCGAGATTGAGCGACATGCCGTCGGTAGCTTGCGCCGGATCGAGGATCACGGCATCCTTGACGCGTGCGACGACCAGCGTCGCATTGCCCGCGGCTCCGTTCCCCGCGTTGCCGCCGCATGACGCTAGGAACAGCGCCAGCGCCGCGCATGCACTCAGTCTTCTCATGGTTACCTCGATTTGATGTAGAACGTCCAGCTCTTCGTTGCCGTATTCCCGGCTTCGTCGGCAACACGCACGGTCACACGCACCGGGCCGTTGCGGTAATCGATTTCTGGCATGTAGTCGATGAACCGCGCACTGCGCGTGGCGGCCGATGTGACGTCATGCCCGTTAACCTCGATCTTCGCACTCGATGCGTTGACCGGCACGACGCCGGCCCCGAACGTCGCGTAGATGCTCGGACGGCTGTTGTTTACGGTCACACCGTTCCCCGGCGCAAAATCGTTGATGCCCGGGGGCTCGGTAGAGACGGAGACCAGGGTCGAAGATTCCCCGGCCGGAGCGTCCGCGCCGCGCACGTTCAAGTGGCCGAAGACCGGCACGTCGGCGAAATTCACGCCGGCCATCACTTTGTAACTGCCGGAATAGATCCCAGCCGCACTCTCGTGCAACGGAAGGTTCGTAACGTACGGACCCAGATCGAAGCTCGCGAGCCCGCCCGGCGTTCCGCGCATGGTCACATAGACCGTGTCGCCCTTGCGCAACGGGCGATCGGGCGAAACGCTGACGCCCTTGATAACGGATGTGCCGGCGCTTGGAGTTGCCAACGTTACTTTTCGCGTCGCGATAATCTGCCGCGATTCCGAAGTGTCGATGTTATATCGCACGGTCACCACATCGCCCACCTGAAGCCGATCGATCGTAACGGCGGATCCGTTCAACGTGATCGACGTCGCCCGGCTGGGACTGATGACATGCCCGTCGCCCAAAACGATCACGCCCGATGCAGCCGCGGCGATCGTCCCGGTGTGCGAACCATACGCGTCAACGACCTGTTTCACGCGGCCGCCTCTGTCCAGCGTGACCTGCGCCCAATCGCCCGCGTGAATATCGCTGAGCTCGCCAGAGTTAGACGTGCCGGTGTTCACGTCTTGAACTATCACTTGCGCGTTTGCATTGATCGGCAGCGTTCGGACCGATGCGTTATAGGTTAGCGTCACCGTAGGCGGTGATGAATCCAGATCGACCGCCGTCACCGTGCCGCGCGTCTGCGTGCCGGTACCGCTGGTCCCCGGTCCGCTTCGGCCGACGAGGCTCGAGACAATCTCGACGCTGTTGGTTTGACGGTCGAAATTGGCTTGCGCGTCGAGGGCGGCCGTAAAGAAACGCAAAGGCGCATAGAGCGTGTTGCCGATCTCGACGGGCGCAGCGTCTAAATAGACCGGATCGCCGTCTACCAGGGCGCGCGTGCTTCCGATCCGCAGCGTAATTTGCTTGGCGCCCACATAGGTCGTCACGTCGCGGCCCGACCTTTGAAATTGCAATCCGATCGCCTCGATGATCCGGCGCACCGGAACGAGCAGATGATAGCGGTAAAATCGTGGGCCCGGATTGACCGAAAGATGCGTGCCGTTGAGAATCACCGCAATTGGACGAATCCTCTTTCCCACATGTTTGGGAGAGTGCGTCGCGGCAAGCAGCGTCGCCACGGCGAGGACCCAGGCCAACGGTTTCACCGACTCGATTCCTCCAGCACTTCTCGATAGACGTCCGCGGTTGCGCGCGCGCAGCGGTCCCACGTCAATGTTTCCGCTCGGGCCCGGCCTTCATTAACGAGCTTCGTGCGCAGCCCCTGGTCGCTCACTATACTGCGCATCGCTTCGGATGCCACGACCGCGTCACGGGCGGGAAAGGTTAGCGCGGCACCGCACAGCACGCCGGGCAACGCGTCGGCGCACGCAATCACCGGACAACCCGCAGCCATGGCCTCGAGCATCGGCAAGCCGAATCCTTCGCGCAAGGCCGGGTGTACGAGCGCAACTGCGCCGGCGTAGTATCCGGCGAGCTCTTCGGCCGAAAGATTCCCAAGCGTCGCAACTCTGCCGTTTGCGCGCGAATAACCGGCAGCGCCCACGTCGTCCTCGCCGGTCAGCAAGAGATCTGCGGCGATACTTTCCGGCAAGGCGCTCCATGCGCGAAACAGCGTGCCTAGATCTTTGTGTTCGCGATGGTTACCCGCGTATAAGAAAAACGGCCGCTCGGACCGGTGCGGTTCGGTGGGCCGCAAAAATCGATCGTCGACCCCAAGCGGAATGACGCGCACGCGCTCGGACGGAATCTTCAGAAAGTGCTCTAAGTCGCCAACCGTTCTTTCGTCGTCGGTTATCACGCGCGCCGCGCGCGCGGCAACGAATCGCACGACGGTGCGGTAATACGGTCCCACCTTCGATTTGAAGTTCTCGGGAAACAGCAAATGAATCAGGTCGTGGATCGTCACGATATATGGGCGCGGCGAAAATACCGGAGCGTACTGTGACATGAAGTGCGTCAGCGCCGGTTTTGCGGCGCGTATTGCCAGCGGCAGCCGCACCTGCTCCGCCCAGTCGAAATTTCCACCCCTGCGAAATGTCACGAACTCTAAATCCGGCGCGACTTTTGGAAGGCGGCCGGTAAGCTCGCGCACGTAGGTTTGCATACCCACCGACAACTGACGCGTGAGTCGCGCGTCTAGCGCAACACGCTTGTTCACCACTTCGGAGCCTGTCCTGAGCCTGTCGAAGGATGCAAAGCTTTCATCCGAACCATCGCCGGATAGAGCGCCGAATGCCAGGCGATACGGGCGCCGGAGATTCCGTCGGCAAGCGCTCCGCGCGCGAACAGATACCAGAAGAACCGGGGAATGGCACCGGCGAGTTCTTGCGCTGCGCGAGCCCGCGACGGCTGCAAGCCGCGCGCTTCTATCGACGTGTAGAAATCATACTTTGCCGAATACGCCGCGTGCGTCGGGTATGAATAGTGCAGCAAACTGCCCGCCAAAGTTCCGAGCGGCGGCTCGCACGTGCAGCGCTCGTGAAGCTGCGCGCTTCCGCCGGCGGAAGGAAAAGATTCAATACGAACGTCTTTCGTTCTAAAGAGCCGCAGCAGCGGCTCGTCACGCCACATGCGCAAGGCTCGTCCGCGGTAAAATGTGGTTCGCAGAACGAAATACCCGTTGACGTCGTCGCGCGCGCCGGCAATCGAGTCGCGCAATACATCGTCCAGAGCTTCGTCGGCGTCGATCATCAGCGTCCACTGCGTTCGCACTTGCGTCAACGCGAAGCGGCGCGCCGCCACGAAACCCTCAAATGGACGGTCGATTACTTCCGCGCCCCGTTCGCGCGCAATCTCGCGGGTTCGATCGCTCGAGCCGTGATCGATAACGAGGATCGGCATGCCCGCGGGCAGCGAACTGAGCGCTCGCGGGAGGTTCCGCTCTTCGTTGCGGGTTAGGACGACCGCAGTGACGTCGCTTGAATGAATGAACGTTCTTCCCGCATCCGCTCTTCGTGCACCAAAGCGGCGCCGACGAAATCGCGGTACAACGGTGCCGGCCGGTTCGGACGCGATTTGAATTCAGGGTGCGCTTGCGTGCCGACGAACCACGGATGCATATCGGCCGGCAGTTCGATCAGTTCGACGAGCGTCGTCTTCCCAACCACGTGGTGCCCCGTGAAACGCATGCCGTGCTCTTCGAAGAGCGCGCGATAGCGGTTGTTGAATTCGTAGCGATGGCGATGGCGTTCGCTGACCTGCAATTCACCGTAGGCTTCCGCAGCATGCGAGTCCGGTTCGAGCTCGCATGAATAGGAGCCGAGACGCATCGTGCCGCCGTATACTTCTAGATTGCGCTGATCGGGCATGAAGTCGATGATCGGATCGATCGTCGTTTCGTCCACCTCGCGCGTCATCGATTCCGGCAGGCCGCACACGTTGCGCGCGAACTCCACGCACGCCAGCTGCATTCCGTAACAAATTCCTAAGAACGGCACGCGGCTTTCGCGCGCATACTTGATCGCGCGCAGTTTGCCTTTTACACCGCGAGCGCCAAACCCCGGAGCGACCAATATGCCGTGCACGGCGCGCAGCACGCCGGCGCCTTCGTTTTCGATCGTCTCGGAATCTATGCGCCGGATGTCGACCGCCGCATTGTGAAAGATGCCCGAATGGTGCAGCGCCTCGTTGATCGAGATGTATGCGTCCTTGAGTTCGACGTATTTTCCGACGATGGCGATTGTAACGCGCCGGTCGGGATGCAGGATGCGATCGACGACCGAAGCCCACTCTTCGAGTTGCGGCCGCGCGGGCAGCAGATGCAGCTTACGCACTGCGGCTTCGGCCAGGCCTTCGGCTTCTAAATTCAGCGGCACCTGATAGATCGTCGGCGCATCGGCGTTTTGCACCACGGCGCTCGGTGGGACGTCGCAGAACAGCGCGATCTTCTCTTTTATCTCGACGGCCATCGGAGTCGAGGTCGCGGTACGGCAAACGATGGCATCCGGCATGATTCCAATGCCGCGCAGTTCGCGAACCGAATGCTGCGTCGGCTTCGTCTTGAGCTCGTCGGGCGCGCCGAGGTGCGGCATCAGCGTCAAATGAACGAACATGACGTTCTCGTCGCCGACGTCGTAACGAATTTGGCGGATCGCTTCGAGGAAGGGCAGCGATTCGATGTCGCCGACCGTCCCGCCGACTTCAACGATGCAGACGTCCGCGTGACTCTCTTCGGCGACGCGCTTGATGTGCGACTTTATCTCGTTGGTGATGTGCGGGATCACTTGAACGGTCGCGCCCAAATAGTCGCCGCGACGTTCCTTGTCGATCACCGAATTGTAAATTTGGCCTGCGGTCACGTTGTTTGCGCGCGACAGATTCTCGTCGATGAAACGTTCGTAGTGGCCGAGATCGAGATCGGTTTCCGCGCCGTCTTCGGTGACGAAGACTTCCCCATGTTGATACGGGTTCATGGTGCCGGCGTCGACGTTGATGTACGGATCGAGTTTCTGAACCGAAACGCTGATCCCGCGCGCCTTCAGCAGTCTTCCGAGCGAGGCTGCCGTGATGCCCTTACCAAGCGAGCTGACGACGCCGCCGGTAAAGAAAATGTACTTGGCCACTCGGGACTAGGTTATTCCGTCAGGCCGGAGTTTTCACCTAGTGGCGATGCGTACGTAGCGGTCTAACCCGGCGTAATCCCGGCGCACGGTTATCGCTGCTCCGGGAAAGGCCGATTCGGCCAGGCCTCGCAGCGCAGCCATGGTAGGAGGGGCGGCTTCCATGAGAACGAGCGCCCCCGAACGCACGAGCCGCGGCGCAACCGCCAGCAGTTTGCGATACTGTTCCAGGCCGTCGAAGCCGCCGTCCGTGGCGACGCGCGGTTCGAACCCAACTGGGTCAGGCTTCTCCGGCACATCGGCGCTCGGAATGTACGGAAGGTTTGCGACGATCAGATCGAAGGCCGGAGCGCCGGCTGGAGCGATGTCGGCAAGACTGAACGCGCAGCGGTCCGCGACTCCGAGCCGAGCCGCGTTTTCCCGCGCGACCGACAACGCGTCTGCGCTGATGTCCGTCGCCTCAATGACCGCATCGCGTATCTCGCACGCGATCGTGCACGCGATCGCGCCGCTGCCCGTGCCCACATCCAGCACGCGCGCAGGTCCTCTAGCGCCTAAGAACTCCAGCGCATCTTCTATCAGATGTTCCGTCTCGGGGCGCGGGATCAGCACGCGTTCGTCGACCTTAAATTCCCGTCTATAAAAGCCCGCATAACCGGTGATGTAGGCTGCCGGCTCACCCCCGCGATCGTCAGGCAACCGTCGCTTCCCCGGCGAGCAGCCGCGTGCGTTCGTCCTTGAGCAGCTCGTCCACGATATGTCCCATAGCGCCGTCCATCACGCCGCGCAGGTTGCCGAAGCTTTGGTTGATCCGGTGATCGGTAATGCGATCTTGCGGATAGTTGTACGTGCGAATTTTCTCCGAACGGTCGCCCGTGCCGACTTGGCTACGCCGCATCGAGCCGACCGCTTCTTCGGCTTCGCGCCGCTTTCGATCGTACAGCATCGCGCGCAGCATCGCCATCGCTTTTTCGCGGTTTTGAATCTGCGAGCGCTCTTGCTGCGACGCCACTATCAATCCGGTCGGCACGTGCGTTATGCGGATCGCCGATTCCGTCTTGTTGACGTACTGGCCGCCGGCCCCACTGGATTTGTACGTATCGATCTGCAGATCGGAGGATTTTATCTCGACCTGAAAATCGTCGTCCACTTGAGGAAGCACCGCGACCGTAGCCGTGCTGGTGTGAACGCGGCCTTGCGCTTCGGTTACGGGCACGCGCTGCACGCGGTGAACGCCCGATTCGTGTTTAAAGTGCCGGTACGGAGAGTGCCCTTTTACGGCGAAAACGATCTCTTTGTAGCCGCCTGCGTCGCTCTCGCTTTGCGAAACAAATTCGACGCGCATGCCTTGGGATTCCGCGTAACGCATGTACATGCGCGCGAGATCGCCCGCGAATATCGCCGCCTCGTCGCCGCCCGCGCCGGCGCGAATTTCGATGAACACGTCCTTTCCGTCGTCGGGATCTTTCGGGATGAGCAGGAGCTGCAGGCGGTCCTCGAGCTCTTTGCCTTTTTCGCGCAGCCCTTTGACTTCTTCTTCGGCCAGTTGCGCGAGCTCCGGGTCACTTCGATCCTTAAGCAACTCGTCGTTGGCCGCGATCTCTTCGGCAACCTTACGATACGCGCGATAAGCCTCGACGGTCTCTTCGAGGGCGGAGCGTTCTTTTACCAGCGCAGTATAGCGCGCTTGATCGAATGTCTCAGAAGGGTGCGCGAGCTCACCTTCGATCTCGTCGAAGCGCTTGGCTATCGCGTCGAGTCGATCTGTGAGGTTCAGTTAAACTTCGGCTGCGGCTTTTTCGGCCTCGCGCTTGGCTTTGCGCGCAGCGGCCTCTTCCTGCTTGCGCTTGGCGATCTGCTCGCGCTGACGGAATTTGTCAACGCGGCCAGCGGTATCTACGAATTTTTGCTGGCCGGTGAAGAGCGGATGGCAGGCCGAGCAGATTTCAACCGCGATCTCCGGAATCGTCGATCCGGTCGTAAAGGTGCTGCCGCACGCGCAGTGCACGCGGGCCTCGGGATACCATTTGGGATGAATCTTCTCTTTCACAGCCAGAACATTATATCAGCCGGGACAAGGGGGGCCCTCCCCCGCGGGGCCAGCAAGCGGGCCTCTACCCGGAAACGTAATGGCACTGGGCGTAGTTAAGGAGCAGAAGGAGTACCGACATCCGTGAACCCTCTTCTATTGATCGTCACGCTGGCTGCGAGCGCCGCAACCCCCACGCCGCGGCCCGCTGCCACGCATCCGGCACCGGCCGCTTCGGCGAGCGTCAAGATCCCCACGAAAGCCACGCCCGCTCCACCGAAAGACAGCTACGTCCAGCGGGTCGGCATCTCAGGCGTTTGGGAAATCCAAATTCAGCGCCTCACCGGCGTAACATACACGCACTTCAAGATCACCCAAAAAGACAACGTGCTGACCGGCGAGTATCTGGATCAGGACGGCAAGAAGTACCCGCTGTTCGGTTCTGTCGATGGAAAGAACGTGCGCGTGGTCGTTTCACTGCCTAACGGCGGAACGCTCACCTTCGTCGGAGCGCACGATTCGTTTACGGACATGATCGGCATGTTGGCGTTGAGCAACGACAGCGTCCCATTCACCGCCGCTTACCGCCCGAAATACAACTGGCTGGATAATCTTTCGCCGGGAGCCGGCGGGATGGGCGTACCCTAAGCTTTTTCGGCTAAGCGTCGCTCGACGTACGGCTGCAAACCGCCCGCGTCGATGAGCGACTGCATAAAGGGCGGAAAAGCCGCCGCAGTGTAGGTTTCGTTCTTCGTAAGATTCCGGATCACGCCGCCCGCGGGTTCTATTTCCAGCTCGTCGCCGCTTTCAACGGCATCGACCGCTTCGGGCGATTCGAAGATCGGCAACCCGATGTTGAGCGCGTTGCGGTAGAATATCCGCGCAAAACTCTTGGCGATCACGGCCGACGTACCGGAGCCCTTGATCGCGATCGGCGCGACCTCGCGGCTCGAACCGCACCCGAAATTCGAATCGGCGACGATCACGTCGCCGGGTTTCATCCTGGATGTATACTCGGGATCTAACCCTTCCATCGCGTGTTTACCGAGCTCGGCAATATCGATGATGTTGCAATACTTTCCCGGGATGATCACGTCCGTGTCGACGTTCTTGCCGTATTTGTGAGCGTGGCCGCGCAGGGAAGCTTGCATTAGGCGGTCACCGCAGCTTCAACGCGCGGATCGGTGATCCGCCCGGTCAGCGCCGAGACGGCGCACGTCGCCGGCGAAGCCAGATACACTTCGGCCTTCGGTGAACCCATGCGGCCGACGTAATTGCGGTTCGTGGTGGAGATGCATCGCTCGCCGTCGCCCAGCGTTCCCATGTGTCCGCCGAAACACGCGCCGCAGCCCGGCGTATTCACGACGCATCCGGCGGCGGCCAGTTTTCCGAGCACTCCCTCTTCCGCGGCTTGCATCCAGACTTTTTGCGAACCCGGGTTTACAATGACGCGCAGGCGTGAATCGATTTTCTTGCCGTCGAGAATTTTGGCGACGATGCGCAAATCTTCGATGTACCCGTTGGTGCACGAACCGATGAAGACTTGGTCCACTAGAATCTCATCGCGCGTTACTTCGGAGATCGAGTGCACGTTGTCGGGCGTGTGCGGGCAGGCGACTTGCGGCTCCAGCGACCCGATATCGATTTCTATCTTCCGTTCGTAGCGCGCGTCGGGATCGGCTTTTTCGACGATGAAATCGCGGTCCGTGCGTTCCGTGACGTACGCAATCGTCTTGGCGTCGGCGTGAAAGATGCCGTTCTTCGCGCCGGCTTCGATCGCCATGTTCGCCATCGTGATGCGGCCGGTAATCGAGAGCTCGTCCACCGTGGTGCCGTGATATTCGATCGCGCGATAGGTAGCGCCGTCGATGCCGAGCGTGCCGACGGTCTTGAGCATGATATCTTTGGCAAACACCATCTCGCCGGGCTTGCCGCTGTAGATCAGTTTGATGCTGGCCGGAATCTTGAGCCACACTTCCCCGAGTACGAAAGCCGCCGCAATGTCCGTAGACCCCATGCCGGTCGCGAACGCGCCGAACGCGCCATACGTGCACGTGTGCGAGTCGCCGCCGACGATCAGCTCGCCCGGCGCAACCAGCCCTTCTTCCGGAAGAACGACGTGTTCGATGCCGCCCCGGCCCACGTCGAAAAAATGTTTGATGTTCTGCTCGATCGCAAAATCTTTCATCAACTTCGCGATCTTGGCGGACTGAGCGTCTTTGGCCGGAACGAAATGATCTTCCACCAGCGCGATTTTTTCACGGTCGAAAACGCGATCCGCGCCTTTCATTTGGCGCATGACGCCTATCGCGACCGCCGCGGAGAGCTCGTTGGCGAGCACGAGATCGACTTTCGCGTTGATGATCTGTCCGGGTTCGACCGCGTCGAGCGCGGCGTGCCGCGCGAGGATCTTTTCCGTCAAAGTCATGGGCATCGATCGCTCTCCTATCGACTACGCTGGGGTACCCCGGAGGTTCGGGTCGAAGCACAAGTGACCATGCAAGATCGCCAGTTCGGCTTCGCGACCCGTGCCATTCATGCGGGCACGCCCCCGGACCCCGTGACGGGGTCCCGCGTCATGCCTCTCTACCAAACCGCGGCGTATGTCTTCGGTTCCACGGAGCAGGCGGCCGAGCTCTTCCAACTGCGCAGCTACGGTCACATCTACAGCCGGATCAGCAACCCAACCGTCGCGGCTTTCGAAGAGCGCATGGCGAGTCTGGAGGGCGGACTTGGCGCCGTCGCTTTTTCCAGCGGGCTGGCCGCACAACTCGGCGTCGTTTTATCGCTGGCACAAAACGGCGATCATCTGGTCTGTTCGCAGAATATTTACGGCGGAACGATCACGCAGTTTACGGTCCTGCTCAAACGTTTGGGAATTGAAACGACCTTCGTGCCGGCCGACGACCATGCGGCCATCGCGGCGGCCGTCAAACCCGAAACCAAATTGTTGTTTGCAGAAACGATCGGCAACCCAGCCGGAACGATCGCCGATTTGAAAGCTTTGGCCGGTATCGCCCACGACGCGGGCATTCCGCTGGTCGTCGACAACACGTTCGCTTCTCCATACCTTTGCCGGCCGATCGAATACGGCGCGGACATCGTCACGCATTCGGCCACGAAATTCATCTCCGGTCATGGCACCGTCATCGGCGGCGTGGTGGTCGAATCCGGCCGCTTCCCGTGGGACAATGGACGCTTTCCGCTACTCTCGGAGGCGAGCCCGGGCTATCACAACAAAGTTTTCACCGAAACCTTCGGCGAGTACGCGTTCCTGATGCGCGCGCGCGCCGAAATTTTGCGCGACGTCGGCGCGCAGATGGCGCCGATGGATGCCTGGCTTCTCTTGCTGGGATTGGAAACGCTTCCGATTCGCATGGAAGCGCACGTTCGCAACGCGCGCGCGATGGCGGAATTCTTGGACAAGCGGCCCGAAGTGGAGTGGGTCAGCTATCCCGGATTCGCATCCCATCCCCAGCATAAGCTCGCAGAAAAGTATCTTCCGCGCGGCGCAGGCTCGATTTTCACTTTCGGCATTCGCGGGGGCCGCGAAGCTGCACGCCGTTTCATAGATGCGCTCGAACTGTGGAGCCATCTCGCAAACGTCGGCGACATGAAGAGTCTCGTCATTCATCCCGCGTCGACGACGCACTCGCAGCTCGACGGCGACGAGCTCCGCAAGTCCGGCGTCGCACCCGAAAGCATTCGGCTCTCCGTAGGGCTGGAAGACGCCGACGATCTTATGTGGGACTTGGATAACGCTCTCAAAGCAGCGGTTCGGGCTACAGAAAACGCTCCGGCGTGATCTTAGAAACGCCCGCGCAGCGGCGCGCGTTGCTCGACCGCAGCAAAACCGTCGCGATGGTCGGCGCGTCCGCGAATCCATTGCGCCCGAGCTACACCGTCTTCAGCTATTTGCGTACGCAGGGCCGCTTCGAGGTGACGCCGATCAATCCGACGATCGCCGCGATCGACGGCGTCAAAGCCTATCCGTCGCTCGCGGCCTATGCGGCCGAACGCGGCGCGCCGGATATCGTAGACGTCTTTCGGAAACCCAGTGAGGTCGCCGAGCTCGCGCGCGAAGCAATCGCGGCGGGTGCGAAAGCGATCTGGTTTCAGTACGGCGTCATCAATCCGCAAGCGATCGAGCTCGCCGACGCCGCGGGGCTCGACGTCGTCGTCGACCGCTGCATGAAGGTTGAGTCGGCGCGTTTCAACGGGGGCTTGGCGACCAACGGGCTGAACAGCGGACTGATTACGAGCCGCCGGCGCGCGTGAACTACGACTACCGCGCGGAGGCCGACGCGCTCGATGCGGAAGTATTGCGCGCCATCGCACGCCGGCACGTCGAGAGTTTCGACGATCTCGCCCTTCGCATCTTCGCGCATCAGCTGCGATACAACGAGCCGTATGCGCGGTATTGCGAGAGTCTGGGAATAACGATCTGCGCTTCGCCCACCAATTGGCGAGAGATTCCGCCGGTTCCGGCAGCCGCGTTCAAGGAAGCGGCGCTGTGCACGTTCGACCCTTCCCGCGCAGAGATCATATTCGAAACCAGTGGCACCACCACGGGCTCCGGCGGCATCCACTATATGGAAGACGCGCGTCTCTACGACGCTTCGCTGCTCGCGGGTTTTGACTATGGAGTGGTGACGGACGCTCCCGATCCGCTCCGCTACTGCATGCTGCTAACAAGCCCGGCGCAGAGCCCGCGCTCGTCGCTTTCGTATATGATGAATCGAGCCGCGAAGGCATTCGGTGATGGTGCGGAGTCTTGGTATGTTGGCGGCGACGAGCTCCAGACCGAACGTTTTGTCGAAGACATCGCCGAAATCCGCAAGTCCGGCGTCCCCGTCTGCATCGCCGGAACAGCATTCGCATTCGTTAAACTCCTTGACGATCTCAAGCTGAGACGAATAACGCACGCGCTGCCTCTCCCGTCGGGATCGAGGATCATGGAAACCGGCGGGTTCAAGGGCCGCACGCGGATCGTCGACCGCGGGGAACTCTACAGCCACCTCGCCGATACATTCAGCCTGCCACCCAACCATGTTATCGGTGAATATGGAATGACCGAGCTGAGCAGCCAGTATTATGATTCGGATTACCATCAAGCGAACCGCGTTAAATCTGCGCCACCGTGGCTGCGTTCCTACGCAGTCGATGAGAACGGCAATAAACTGCCGGCCGGTGTCGTGGGCGCACTGGTGCATGTGGATTTGGCTAACCGGTCTTCTTGCGTTGCGATTCAAACCGAAGATCTGGGAGCAATTATTGACGGCGGAATCGTTCTGATCGGACGCGAGGAGAGAGCAGAATTGCGCGGCTGCTCGCTTGACGCCGAATCG
Organism: Vulcanimicrobiota bacterium; assembly: GCA_003140855.1. Classification (GTDB taxonomy): domain Bacteria; phylum Vulcanimicrobiota; class Vulcanimicrobiia; order Vulcanimicrobiales; family Vulcanimicrobiaceae; genus Rubrimentiphilum. The sequence goes on along the minus strand of PLLF01000070.1, from coordinate 57,015 downwards.
CCGCGCGCCGCCGCGTCGTGACCGCGCTCGCAAAGGTCCCGGCAAAAGAGATCGCGCGTGCTGTTGCTGACGCCGCCGATCGCTGGCGCGATGCCGATTTTCCGGCGCGTGTCCGTGCGACCGGGCGCATTGCGGAGCGCACGGGCTATTCCGTTCCCGTCGTCGAGTATGCCCTGGACCGGCTCTTCTTCTCGATCGCTTTCGATGCGCTCGCCGCCGCAATTGCGGACGAGTTGGGAGAACTCGAAATTCTCGATGACTTTCGTCCACGCGCCGGCCGCACCGATGCATGGGCGATGCCCATCGGCAGCGTTTGCGTGATTTCCAGCCGTACGACGATCGGCGTGGCCTTGCCCGCGGCAGTTTTTGCGCTGTGCGCCAAATGCGACGTGCTCGTCAAAGACCGTGAGGACTACCTGATTTCTGCGTTTTTCGAAACGCTGCATGAACAGCGCGCAGAATTTCGCGAGGGTGCACGTGCGGAACTCTGGAGCTCGCACGACGAAACGGCACCGGCGCTCGAATCTTTTGACGCGGTCGTGGCCTTCGGGAAAACCGAAACGCTCGCGACGATCCGGAATGCGTTGCAACCGGAGGCGCGTTTCATCACATTTGGTTCGCGCGCGAGCGCTGGCTATGTTTCGCGCGAAGCGCTTTCCGCGACTGCGCCTGCTAAAGATATCGCAAGACAAGCTGCGCGCGACATCATTTTGTACGAGACAGAAGGCTGCCTCTCGCTGCACGTGCTGTTCGTCGAGAACGGCGGCGTCGTGGGTGCGGCCGAATTCGCGGCGCTTCTGGACAAAGAAATAGCGATTGCGGACGTCGAGTTTCCTCGCGGCGCGGCCGCCGCACGGCGAACCGCCGATATTTCGCATGCCCGGGCTCTAACGGCATTCCGCAAGTCGACGGGCGCCACGGGCGTACTCGATGCCCCGCCGCCGTTCTTGCCGCGACTAGCCAACGTGGTTGTGGTGCGCGACCCGGCCGAAGCGCTCGAATACGTGCGGCGGCACCGCCTTGCGCTCGAGGGCTTTGCGATCGCGGGCGATCGTTTCGATCTCATCGCACTGGGCGTTAACGCTGGCGCAGTCCGTTTGAGCAATTTTGGTGAATTACAGGACCCGCCGCTGCACGGCAATCACGGCGGACGCCCACGCATCGGCGAATTCGTGAAATGGATCGATAGGACGTTTTGACGTTCATTCCGGGAACGCGCTCACGCGAGCTCGCGCACCTGCTGCGTAAATACGAATCGCGCAACGTTACGTACCTCGGCGACGACTTTCCGATCTTCTGGGAATCCGCCGCGGACGCAACGGTGACCGACGTTGACGGCAACGCCTACCTGGACCTCACGGCGGGCTTCGGTGTGGCAAACTCCGGTCACGCCAATCCGAACGTTGCGGCCGCGCTGCAAAAGCAGGCCTCGCAGTTGATGCACGCGATGGGCGACGTTCATCCCGCCGAGATAAAAGCGCGCTTGCTCGAAAAGCTCGCCGCGATCGCGCCCGGCAATCTCGCGAAGACGTTCTTGGGTTCCAGCGGCGCGGATGCGATCGAAGCTGCTATGAAAACGGCGGCGCTAGCCACCGCAAAACCGGCATTCGCCGCATTTCGCGGATCGTATCACGGGTTGAGCATCGGCACGCTCGAGCTCGCCGGGATCAAGAAATTTCGCGAACCGTTTTTGGCATGGCTGCCGGAGCGAACGCTCTTGCTCGACTATCCGCGCGCGCGCGGCGGAGAGCAAGCGCTGGAATACGCACGGCGAGCTTTCTCCCGGCGCTATGACCTCGCGGCAGTGATCGTCGAACCGATACAGGGGCGCGGCGGCTGTATCGTCCCGCCGCCAGGTTATCTTTCCGGACTGCGCGACGTTTGTCACGAGCGCGGCATGCTATTCATCGCCGACGAGATCTACACCGGCTTCGGGCGAACCGGAACGATGTTCGCGTGCGACCAGGAACGGGTCGTGCCCGATATTCTCTGCCTCGGAAAAGCTCTCGGCAACGGCTTTCCCATTTCAGCGGCAATCGCTCCATCTGAGATCATGGATGCATGGCCCGTTTCCGAAGGCGAATCGCTGCACACGTCCACGCATCTCGGCAATCCGCTGGGATGCGCCGCTGCGCTTGCGAACATCGCGGAAATCGAAGGGCGCGGTCTGCCGGAACGCGCAGCCGCGCTGGGTGAAATGCTCGGAGCCAGGCTGAGTACGCTGCGCTCGCCGGGAAAGGCGGTCGACGTGCGCGGGCGGGGCCTCATGTGGGGAATCGAGCTGCGCGACGCGGCGCAGGCGCGGGCCGCAGTCGAACGAGCTTTAAAAGGAGGCGTCATCATTCTGCAATCCGGCACCGAGGGAAATGTGCTGTCGCTAACGCCACCCCTAGTCATCTCTGAAACCGAGCTCATGCGCGCGATCGACGTGGTCGAAGCATGCCTCTAAAATACAAAGTTGGGATCGTCGGCGGCGGCTTCGCCGTGCGCGGCCACCTGCCGGCTTTTAGCGCGCACGAACGCTTCGAAGTCGTCGCGCTCGCTTCACCGCACAGCGCGAAGAGCGTTGCAAGAGAACGCAACATTCCGCACGCTTTCGACAGTTCCGAGGCGATGCTGCGCGGCTGCGAGCTCGACGTCGTTTCGATCGCCAGCCCGCCCTTCGCGCACCACGATGACGTACTGGCCTCACTCGGCGCCGGTAAGCACGTCATCGCCGAAAAACCGTTCGCTCTTTCCGTGCAGCAGGCCGAAGAAATGCTCGCGGCAGCGCTGCGAGCCAAGACCGCGGCGGCCGTCATGCACGAGTTCCGCTGGGTGCCGCAGCGTTTCGCCCTCAAAGAATTGATCGTCAACGGGCACATTGCGCCGCTGCGCGAGCTCGAGCTGACGCAGCTCGCGCCGATGCTTCGCCGCGAAAACAAACGGCCGAACACCTGGTGGTTCGATCGCGCCAAAGGGGGCGGCATAGCCGGAGCGCTTCTCTCCCACCTCATCGACAGTGCGAATTGGATGGCAGGCAAAGCTCCGGCGCGCAGCACCGGCTTCATGCGCACCGCGAACCCGCGGCGCGAGGACGCCAACGGTCCATTCACTATCACGGCTGACGACGGCGCGTTTACGTTAATCGACTACGGCGACGGCGTGATCGCCCGCGTGAGCGTGGACGGAACAACTGCGGTCAACTCACTTACCGTGGCGGCACACGGCGAAAACCGCACCGCCGTAGCCAGCGGCAGCGGCCTGCACGCGATGCGCTTGTTCAGCATCGACGATGAAGAAACGTCGGAACTCGAATGCGCACCTTCGCCCAACGCACGTTTCGGCGCCGTCGATGCGCACGTGCCCCCGATCATGGATTTGCTGGACGAATTCGTCAAAGAGATCGAAACGGGAGAGAGCATCGTCCCCACGTTTGCCGAGGCGGTAGAGACGCAGAAAGTGCTCGCTTCGATCGGGTACGGCAGCTAACCCGGCCTACGTTCCCTTCTCCGCTCCGAAGTATTGGATGAGCTTTAAGATCACATCGTGCTGCGTATTCAGCATATTCGGATTTCCGTACGCGAAGTAAATCTCGGCCATCGGCATCCGCTTATAGAACGCGAACGAGAAGTTCGTCGCATTGAGGAACTGCGATGTGCCCAAGCGAACGGTCCGCCGCGCACGGATCATCCGCACAATTTCGCGCCAGAGGATCGCGAGCCGGGCCAGAGCGACCAGCAACAACGCGAGCAACGCAAATATTGCGTAATCAGCGAGCTTCGCAACGGCCGGAATGACGCGCTCGTAAAGAGTCGGCGTTGCGACGGACAACGAGCTAGTGGGCAGAGCTCGGGTGCCGTTCCCCGAGCGATTAACCAAGCCAAAAAGCGAGGGGGACGGTACCCGGGCTCTGGCCACAGCACCGAGGTGTCCGGCAGACTGCAATTTTACGACGTGCGTGACCGCTTTCACGGAGAACGCGTAGTTGGCTACGGGCAGCAGCAATGAGATTACCAGCAGTGCCGACCAAATGGTATAGCGCGTAGCGGCGTTGAGGCGCCGGAAAGCCCGCAACAGAGCGAAGGCTACCAGGCAAAGCAGCGCGCCTTGCCATGCGCCGTTGAAGAGCGCCATGAATAGCGCGGGCGCGTTCATTCGCTTTGCTCCGCGCGCGCCAGCATCTTGCGCAAGTCGGCCAACTCGTCGTCGCTCAAACGCTCGTTTTGAATCAAGTTCACAGCCAATGCACCGGGCGAGCCGTCGAAGAATCGCCGCACGACTGTCTGTAGCGCCGAGCGCGATGCTTGCGTGCGATCGACTTTCGGATAGTAGCGAAACGCGCGGCCCTCTTCCACGTGACGCACGTATCCTTTTTGTTCTAGGATGCGCAGCGTGGTCTGGACCGTGTTGAAAGCGGGGGCTTTGGGCGATTTGACGGCGCCCAGCACTTCGGCGACCGTTCCGCTGCCGGTCGACCACAGCACCTCCATTAGGCGCTGCTCAACCTCAGTTAAATTCGGGGCTTTTTGACGGGGCACCGCGACCTCCGCAGTTCACCTAAGGATTTAGGTGAATGCTACCACAAGAAATCCCCAGCGTCTAGGGGTCGCCTAAGGATTTGGGTCGTTGACGGAGCGCGCCACCGCGCGGTACACGTCGAGCCTTCCGCAGCCCTGCTTCACGTTCGGGATCTGCCTGGCTGTGCTGCACAGGATCGATTTGACGGTCGCAGGCGTCAGTGCGGGATTCACGCTCAACATCAGCGCCGCGGCGCCCGCTACGTGTGGCGTCGCCTGTGACGTTCCGGCGATAAGCACGCGGCAGTCGCCCGCCGCTCCCGCCCGATCGATCGTGCAGAAGTTTCCGTCGCCCGTCGTACTCGAATAGATGTTGGCGATCCAATGCAAGCCGTCTTGATCTAAGCTGCTCGATGGATCTCCGCCTGGTGCCACGACACCCCATGTCGGATTGGCGGCGTCGTAGTTAGAATAGCCGGCGACGGATTCCGCGATCGTCGCGGGATTCGAATCGTCTATGGAAGATGCGCCAACCGGAATCGTGCCCGCGTCCGCGGCCGGGTAGTCGAGGGTAGCCGTACTTTCATTACCGGAAGCGGCGACGACGACAACGCCGCTTGCAATCGCCTGCGCAACGGCGGTTTCTTCTGCCGTGTCGGGACCGCTCGCTCCCAAACTGAGACTGATGACTTTGGCACCTTGCGCGACCGCATCGCTGATCGCCATGCCAACGTCGGCGCCGGAAGCGTCACATCCGCCCGTTCCACAGGGCGGATCCGGAAACACTTTAAAGATCATCAGCGGCGCACCATAAGCAACGCCCGCAAAGCCAAAACTGTTGTTGCCCGCGGCACCGGCGATGCCCGCCACGTTTGTGCCGTGGCCGTCATTGTCGTGCATACTCGCTACGCCGATAGTCCTCACGCCATTCAAAACGCTTTCGGCAAAGACCACGCGATTTGCAAGATCCGGATGGGTGAGATCCGCCCCGGTGTCGACGATTGCGATCTTCGCCGTTCCACCGAGTGCGCCCGCGAACGTCGAACCGGTCGTGTTTGCGTTTCCGTAGCCCCAAGCGTTCCCCACGCAGGTCACGTGCATGTCCCACTGTCCGCGGCTTGCGGCACCCTCATAGAGCGGCGGGCCGTTGTTGGGCGCGAACCCGTTGTAGTACGGATCGTTTAGCGATGCAGCCGTTGTAGATTGGAGATGCCGAATCGCCGAACGCGCGGCAGTCTTGACGATCCCGCTCGAGCCGAGCTCCTTGATCGCCCCGTCTTCCGTGCCCGGTGCGACCGACACGATTTGGATCAGGTCCGAACTCGAATCGAATTCCGAACGAACGTCTCCGCGCACGCGCTCGATTAATTGCGCCGCTTCAGTCCGGTGTGACGCCAAAACCTGGTGCTGATACACAACCTCGATGATTCCGGGAGCATACTCAACTCGATTGCCGCGAGCGGAGCTGGGCATGCGGTGCGCGACAAATTCGGGAGCAGCGGCTTGCGCGATCGATTGGGGCGTGCCGGAGCTTCGGCATATAATGCTGGCATTGGGGCTGATGGTCGGGCCTGCGGGCGGACTCAGAGTGGGTGGCGCACCACCGCTGCCCCCGCCCGGGGGTATCGTCCCGCCACCGCCGCCGCCGCACGCGGCCAAAATAGACATCCCCAGGATGGTCAAGCCGGCGGCCAGGCGGGCTCTCAATTTCACGTCCTTCCCCTTACCCTTTTACGCTTTGGAAGGGGTCAGCGGTTCCGCCGAGCTCAGGGCTTCCCAGAGAAAACCGAGGGCGGCGGTCGTGGCTCGCGACTGGATTCCCTCGCGGTCGCCGCTCAATTGCAAACGTCTCGTGCGCAGTCCGCCCGCATCGGCGATCGCGAGCCACATTAATCCTATCGGCTTTTCCGGGCTGCCGCCCGTAGGGCCCGCGATGCCGGTGATCGACAAGCCAATCGAAGACCCCAACTTCTCGCGAACGCCCGATGCCATTTGCCCGGCGACTGCCTCGCTAACCGCGCCCGAACGCGCGAGCTCGTCCGCGCGCACGCCGAGCAACGAACTCTTGACTGCGTTGTCGTACGATACGACGCCGCCAATGAAGCTTTTCGATGCGCCCGGAACGCTCGTGAACGCAGCCGCGATCGCACCGCCCGTGCACGACTCCGCAACCGCGAGCGTCCGCCGCGTCTGCTGCAGCAACACCGCAATCGCGCCGGGCAGCGTTTGATCGTCGACGCCGTAGACGTGCCCATCGAGCCGCCGCAGCAGCTCGTGCTCGACCGGGGCGGTCAACGCGATCGCTTCATCTTCGGAAGCCGCTTTCGCCATAATCTTCACGTCGCAGCGAAATTGATGGGCGAGCACTGCGATCTTCGGGTTCTCGAGGGTAGCGAACAAGTCCGCAATACGATGATCGATCTCCGACTCGGCGATGCCGATCGTGTGCAGCGTGCGCGTGCGGATATGCTGCGAGAGGTTAAACCTCCGGTGCAGCCACGGCAGGACGCCCTCAATCAGCATCGGTTTCATTTCGCGCGGAACGCCCGGCACGCTGGCGACGAACTTCCGATTTTTTGCGATCGCAATAAATCCCGGCGCCGTACCTTCGTGATTCTCGAGCACGACTGCTCCGCGTGGAATCAGCGCCTGCTTCCGGTTGTTCTCGCGCATGCGCCGTCCGCTTTTCACGAAGACTTCTTCCATCGCGCGCAGCGACGGCTCGTGCAGCTCCGCCTCCAGCTCGAGTGCATCGCAGACAGCTTCCTTCGTCAGATCGTCGACCGTAGGTCCTAGCCCGCCGGTCGTAATGACGCCGTCTGCGCGGTCCAACGAAGCGCGGATCGCGGCTGCAATGCGTTCGCGGTTATCGCCGACCGCATGCGTCGCAAACACATCGACTCCGCTCTCTGCGAGCTTGCTCGCGATGTAGGGAGTGTTCGTGTCGACGAGCTGGCCGAGCAGCATCTCCGTGCCGACGGCGATGATTTCGACCGACGCCACTATTCTTTTTCGAACCAGCCGGGATAGCGAAACGAGACGTCGGCTTCGAATCCGCGGGCGGCTTCGATCATGGCGCTCCGGCGCTCCGGCGACTCTTCGGGCGCGGGATGCGCTTGCTTCGTCTTCTCGCGTTCGTGCGCCAGGTGCTCAACGAACCGCGCGAAGCGCCCGTCCATGGCGCGTTGTAAACCTTCCTTTAGAAGCTTACCGACGCGCGGCGCTAGCCCGGCCGTCGAAATCGCGACGCGCACCGGACCGGCCTTCGCGATCGCGAGCATCGCCACGAAACCGTGCTTGGGCTGATCGATGCAGCACAACAGAAAGCGTTTCCGGTCCGCCAGCGCGCGCAAGCGCGTCGACAGCGCCTCGTCTTGCGGCATGGAGATCACGAGAAATGCGTCCGCGACGTCCCCGTCGCGCAGTTTCGTCGCATCTTCTATGCGGCGAACGTCCGCCTCGCACTCGCGCAACGTCGCGCTCTTCTCTTCCGCCTCGCGATCGTTTCCGATCACGACGCAACGGCGCCCTTTGAGATTCAGGCCGACCGGCAAATACGGGTTATGCATCCTCAAAAATCGACGGGCCGTAAATAGAACTCATTGATCGCCGTGTTCGACAGCATCGCGGTGGTGGGCAAGTGGCGCTTCCAGTGCGTGCCGTCGAGCCGTTTGCGAACGATCTCGACTTCGCCGCGATCGAAGCCGCGCGCGACGAGCTGGTCGTTGGTGTACCCTTCCAGAATGCGCGTCAGCACCGCGTCGGCCTTCGCGTACGTTATGCCGAGATCGCCTTCGTCGGTCTGGTCGGCCTCGAGGTCCGCACTCGGGGCTTTCTTGACGAGCGGCTTCGGCACGCCAAGGTACTCGGCCAGCTTCCATACTTGCGATTTGTAGAGGTCGCCGATCGGATTGACGGGCGGCGAGTCGTCGGCGTGCCACGTGAAGTATCCCAACAAGCGTTCGGTTTTGTTTCCGGTGCCGACCGGCAAAGCGTTGAGTTTGGCGGATTGATCGAAGAGTACGAGCATCCGCACGCGCGCCAGCACGTTTCCGCGTCGGCGAGCGTCGGCGTCACGTTCGAGCTGTAAGTAGCCATCGGCCGCTGCGGTAATCTCGATCGTGCATTCGTTGATGCCGATCGCTTCGGTGACCAGGTGCGCGTCGGTCAAACTTGATGGACTCGAGTGTTTATACGGCATGCGAATACCGAAGACGTTCTTCGGTCCAAGCGCGCGCGCGCACAGGTAGGCCGTCACCGCCGAATCGACTCCGCCGGAAAGGCCGACGACCGCGCGCGGGATGCCGCGCCCGCCGACGAGCTCGTCCTTCAAGAACGCTTCGAGCCATTGTGCCGTCAGCGCCGGATTTATCGCCGGCGGCTGCGTGAAGTCGGTTTGGCGCGGCTCGATGATCGGAAGGGTCATGATTCGTCGCGTGGCTGCCGCAACATTGGCGGCAGCGGCAGCTCTTCGTCGAGCAGCAGATCCGGCAAGACCGCGTTCAGATCGCCGAGCAACGGTAAGGTCGCGCGCGCCAGATCGATCTCGTGCAAGTCGAGGGTCGCGCGGATGATGTGTGCGCCGAGCGGGGGCGCTTCAACAATCGTGCGGCCGCGCGGATCGACGATGCGCGACGACCCCGTCATGCCCTTACCGCCTTCGAAACCGGCCAGGCCGGCATAGAGCAAGAACACGCCGTGCTCCGCCGCAATCGATTCGAGGATAGCGCGCCAACGCACGATGCTTGTGAGTTCATCGCCGCCCTCGATGCCTCGGCCCGGCGCGGCGCTCGGTATCACGAGGATGCGCGCACCTTTCACGGCCGCGATCGTGGGCATGATCGCATGCCAGCTGTCCTCGCAGATAAGCATCGCCATCCGGCCGAACCGAGTATCGAACGTCTTCAGGTGACGGCCGCGCGAAAGAAAGCGTTCTTCATCAAAAACGCCGTACGTCGGCAAGAACATCTTGCGGTGCACGTGTTTAATGTGCGCTTCGCGGTTCGATATCTGCAAGTACATCGCCGAGTTGTAGTACGTACCGTCGCTGTTTTCGTAGAATCCGCAAACGATGTCGACGTCCTTTTTTGGGTTCGCCTCCAGCCAGGCAGCCGCGATGTCGTCCGCGAAAGCGGGCGCATCCATTGCCAGCTCATACACGGCGCCTTCCAGAAAATATCCGGTAAGCGCCGCCTCCGGCAGCACGATCAAATCGACCGGCTCGCTGCCGACCTGCGCAAAGACTTCGCGCAGATCGTGGAGGTTTTCGCGGTACTTCCCTTTACGCGGTTTGGTCTGAACAATCGCGACGTTCACAGCGCTACCTCGGGAGCGAGCTGCCCCGGTCTCGCCATCTTCAGCTTGGCGGCGCATTCCTCAGCGGGATACGTCCAAATCTCCGCAAGCGTCGGATGCAAATGCGGAATGCACATGAATTGCGCGACCGTAGCGTCGTAGCGCATCGCGACGATCATCTCGTGGATCAGATCGGAGCCGTGCGGGCCCAGAATCGCCGCTCCGAGGATTTTTCCAGCGCCGGTTGCGGCTAGAATTTTCACAAACCCCTTCGTCTTACCGATGCACTGCGCTTTTCCGTGCTCGGCAAAATCGTACACGCCTTTGACGTAAGCGACGCCCTGGGCTTGCAGCTGGCGCTCGGTTTTGCCGACCACAGCGACTTGCGGGTCGCTGAAGACCGTGTGCGCCGCGGTGATCGTATAATCTGCTTTTTCCGCGGGTTGCTTTGATTTGCGAAGCGCGCCGATGGCATTGCGCGCCGCCACTTCGCCCTCGTAGATAGCGACGTGCACCAGCATGTGTTTTCCGGCGACGTCGCCGATTGCGTAGAAATCCGGATTGCACGTGATCATCGTTTCGCCGGTTTCAATACCCGTGATGTTGTGGCACGGTACGCCGGCCAGATCGAGGTTCAACCCCTCGAAGTTGGGAACGCGGCCGAGGCAGTACAGCAACTCGTCGGCTTCGATCTCGCCGTCGACGCCCTTGTGGACGACGTGCGCGATCTTCTTGCCGTCGCGATTGCTCGCGCGCACGATCTGCGTCTCGGTATGAACTTCGATGCCTTCATCGCGGAAGTACTCCGTCAGCGCTTCCCCGATGTCGTGATCCTCGCCCGAGAGCAGATGCGGACTGCGCAACACGATCGACGTCTTCACACCCATGCGCGCAAAGAATTGCCCCAACTCGCACGCGACGTAACCGCCGCCTAAGACGACGAGCGATTCGGGCAACCGCTCGAGTTCCAGCGCCGCGTCGCTGTCGATGAATCCTGTTTCGGTCAGGCCGGGCACCGCCGCCGGCGCCACGACACTGCCGGTCGCTATGATGAATTTGTCCGCCTGAAGTACTTCGCCGGCTGCTTCGACTTCGTGCGCAGAGAGAAACCGCGCCGGGCCTTCGTAGAGCGGAAACTGACGCAATCCCTCGATGCGATAATCGGCGAACCCCCCAATGAGCTCGGCCTTGCGCCGCATGATGTGCGGAAAATCTATGGTGATATCGCCCGCGTGAATGCCGAGCTCGACCGCTTCGCGCATGTCAGTAATCGCATCGCTGGAGGCCAGCAGCGTTTTACTCGGCATGCAGCCGCGCAAGATGCACAGGCCGCCGAGCGGTCCGTGATCGATCAGCGCGACGTTAGCTTGAAGGTCTCGAGCCGTACGCGCCGCGGCGAAGCCGCCCGAGCCGGCGCCCACGACCACCAGATCGTACTGTTTGCTAGTTTTCAAAGGTTATGCTGCGGCCGCGCTCCCAAACGGTGAACGGATTCGATGAAACGCAGCGTGCCGTCGGAGTGCATCACGATCGAATGCGTGCGGGCGTTGTTTCCGAAAAACCGGACGCCGCGAGTCAGGTCGCCGTCGGTGATGCCGGTCGCGCAAAACACCAAATGCTCGCCCTTGACGAGATCGTTCATCGTCAGCACTTGCGACAGATCGCGAATTCCCATCTCGTGCGCGCGCCGGGCTTCCTCTTCATTGCGCGGCTCGAGCCTCCCCATGAACATCCCGCCCAAACATTTGAGCGCCGCCGCCGCCAGCACGCCCTCCGGCGCGCCCCCCGTGCCGAGCGCAACGTGGATCCCCGTTCCGGGAACCGCGGTCGCGATACACGCATCGACGTCGCCGTCGGAGATTAACTTGATGCGCGCCCCGGCGTCGCGGCATTGCTGTACGAGATCCGCGTGGCGCGGCCGATCGAGAATAACGACGGTAATGTCGCTGGTCGGTTTCTCCAGCGCATTGGCAACGGCTTCGATGTTTTCACGTACCGGCGCGTCGAGGTGGACAAACGGAGCTGCCTTCGGGCCGACCGCAAGTTTTTTCATGTAGGTGTCGGGCGCGTTCAGCAGACACCCGCGTTCGGCGATCGCCATGACGGCGATCGAGTTCGGCAGACCATTGGCAACCAGGTTGGTGCCTTCAACCGGATCGACGGCGATATCTACTTCAAATCCGCCGCGTCCGAGTTCTTCGCCGATATACAGCATGGGGGCTTTGTCGCGCTCGCCTTCACCGATGACGATCCGTCCCGAGATTTCCATCTCGCCGAGCGCCTCGCGCATGCGTTCGACCGCCGCGCCGTCAGCTTTGTCGCGTTCGCCCCGGCCCATCCAGCGCGATGCCGCGAGCGCTGCGCTTTCCGTGACTTTCACGAAATCCAGCGTATTGACGGGGCTCGTGGACGTACGCGCAATCATCGTTGCCATACTTCTTGAGGCTACAAGGGAAGCGGGACGATTCCTTTAGAAGTTGCGACGTATCCATGCACCTGGACGAATCGCAACGCACTTTTCCAATCCACTCTAACGCGCTGCAAGGCTTATTCGCGGCCGGGTGGGCGCCGCTGGCCGGCGTTGCCGCTTCCGGCCTGACGCTCGGATTTTTTCTTTGGTACGCTTTTATTCTGCCGGTGCACGATGCAGTATTAACGGCGGCCGGTTTACCGCTTCTGCTGGTGATCGCGCTAGCCGTGGTTATATGGGCCTGGCAAGCGTACAGCGATTATTTCGCATCGCGCACGGGAATAAAATTTCAACGCTCGCTGCAGTACGACGCCATTTCATGGTCCGTCTTCGTGTTGCTGTGGCTCTCGTTCTTACTGCCGCTCTGGTTAACACACGGCGGAGTCCGGCTTTTTGTTTACTGCGCCGCGTTCTTCTGCGTCGCGAAACTTGCAGTCGCCGCGCGCTTTAACGAAACGGTTCGCGACGTTTCGATCGATTTTATCGTCACGCGTTTTGCGATCATCGTGATAGCGGAGCTGGCAGCGGTCATCATCGGCCAGCGAGCCGGCACCCACATCCAAGAGTCGCGTTCGCTGCTGCTCGCGGTATGGGGACGATGGGACGCGGTTCACTATCTCGACATCGCGACCAACGGCTATCACGGCACCGATCTGGCGTTCTTTCCGCTCTTGCCGCTGCTGATTGCCCTCTTAGGAAGCCTGATAGGCAACCATTTGATCGCGGGCCTCGTGATCTCCAACGTCGCGCTCTTTTTCGCGCTGCTCTTCCTTTATAAGCTGGTGGAGCACGAATTCGACCGCGCCGTCGCGCGCCGGGCCATCTTTTACATCTCGATCTTTCCCACCGCCGTCTTCTTCTCGGCCGTCTACACCGAGTCGTTATTTTTGATGCTGACGGTTGCCTCGTTCTATTACATGCGGGAGCGGCGCTGGTGGCTCGCGGGCGCATTCGGCCTGTTCGCGTCCTTGACGCGCGTGGAGGGCGTGCTGCTTGCCGTTCCGTTTGCAATCGAATGGTGGAGCGCGTACCGCGAGAATCTCCGTGCGGGCGCTCGAAATCTCGTACCGATCTTCTTGATTCCACTGGGCCTGGTGCTCTTCATGGGCTACCTATGGGTGCTCAACGGCGACCCGCTGTACTTTTCGCACATCCAATCGCACTGGAACCGGCAGCTCGCGGCGCCGTGGACGTCGATCGGCAATTCATTCCATAAGATCGCCACTGCGGTTGGCCCTCAGACCGTCGCGCAGCAAATACTGGAATTGGTCTTCACCGCTTTGATGATCGGCGTACTGGCCGGCGGCTGGCGCAAACTCAAAGCGTCGTACGTGGCATACATGGGGCTTTCGATCCTCATGCCGCTTTGCACGTCGAGCCTAATGAGCATGCCGCGCTTCGCGCTTGTCCTGTTCCCCATGTTCGCAATCATGGCGCTTTGGGGAGGGCGGCCCAGAGTCAACAATGCGATCGTCGCTCTGTCGCTGCCTCTGCTAGGATTGTTCACCGTCCTGTTCGCCGACTGGTACTGGGTTGCATAACGTCACGCAGCGTCGCGGCGTGCGTCAATTCGTAAAATTCGGTATCGTCGGCCTCTCGGGGTTCTTCGTCAACCTCATCGTGTTTACGGTGCTGCAGCGCCTCGTGCCGCACCACGAGCAGCCCACACAGTATTACATCATCTATTCCGCGTCTTTTCTTAGCGGAGGCGTCTCCAACTACTATTTCAATCGCGTCTGGACGTTTCGTTCGACCGGACACGCTTTTCGCGAAGGCACGCAATTCCTGACGGTCTCCGCGATTGCGCTAGCCGTCGGCCTTGTTGTCTCCGCACTCGTCTCACCCTATTTAGGCCACGGCCACAAAACCTGGTTCATCGCGACGCTGGCAGGCATCGTCGTGAACTTCTTTTTGAACAAATATTGGACGTTCAAGCACGTCAGCTAAGCGGCGACCAAACGCGCCGCGCGCTTTGGACGCTGGGCGTCTGTGTGGTCGTTGCGATCGCCCTCATCCTACGGCTCAAAGGCATTCACAACCCGCTGCTGGATCATCCGGGCTGGCGGCAGGGCGACGAAGCCGCCATCGCGCGCAACTTCGCAACGCTGCAATATAACATTTTCTATCCGCAGACAAATTACAATGGGCCGCCGCCCAACTATGTCGAGCTCGAGCTTCAGATCGTGCCGTTCCTGGCCGCAACCGTATATAAACTGTTCGGCGTGCACGAGATCGCGGGGCGGATTATCACGATCGCCTTCAGCCTGGGAACCGTTGCCGTGCTCGCCTTCTTCGGCCGCTGGCTTTTCGCAAGCGCGACTGCCGGACTGCTGGCCGGACTCTTTTATGCGGTCATGCCCGGCGGCATTTATTACGGGCGCACGTTCACGCCCGATGCGGCAATGGTCTTCTTCATGACGGCCGCACTTTACGCAACGGCGCGTTTGCTGATCGACGAAGAACGCTGGCGCCCGCGGCACGTTCTTTGGTGCGGCGTTTTGTTGACGCTGGCGCTGCTGGCTAAGCCGGTGGCCATCGTCGCGATCGTGCCGGTGATTGTGTTGACCGCCGAACGCGCACGCTTGGGCAGAACGTTTCCGCTGCTTTCCTCGGCAGCGCTCGTCGTGTTACCGCTTGCGATCCTCTACGCGTACGATAAAATCGTCGGATCGCACGCGGAGTGGCACTGGGCGAGCGGCATTCTCGCCTTGCACGTTCTGCCGGCCTTACGCGGTTCGTTTCAGAGCGCGCCCGCCTTTTTCGCCAAGCTCGTTCAATTCCGGTCGATGCTTGGAGTGCTTGCGTATTTCATGATCGGTCCGGCCGTTGCGGCCGCAGCGATTCTCGGATTCTTGCTGCCGCCGGCCTCCGTTCGTTCGCGTTCCTTGCTCTGGGCTTGGCTCGCCGGCGGGCTCGCGTATGTGTACGCCGTCGTAACCGTAGAGCGCGTCGACTACTATATGTTCTTGCTCTTGCCGCTGGCGGCGCTCGGCGCCGCGGGTTTTGTGGCGCGCTTCATCGCGGCCATTGCGGAGATCGATGTGGCGCCCGCACTCAAATATGCATGCGCGGCGCTGGGTCTGGCCGCGCTCGCGGCCGCGGTCTTTCAAAACCAGGCGATCGTCAAACCCTATTACGCCTATTCGAAGAACGTCTACCGCAATGCAATCGCGCTAGACAGGACGCTGGATCGAGACGCGCTCGTCGTTATGGGACACTACGATCCGTCCGTTCTCTATTACATCGGGCGCTATGGCTGGGAAGAGGACCCCTATCTCTGGACTCCGTTCGACGAGCAGAGCGCCATCCGCAAGGGAGCCCGTTATTTTATCGCCATCGAAAAGAACCGCTTCTACCGCAACGTCGAGCTGTGTGCGTGGATGCAGCGCTTCCCGCTTCTGCGCATCGGAGCGCAGTGGCCGGTGTACGTTACCGATCCCAAACTCGTAAAACCGGCGGCCGAAACGCAATGGCGCGCGTTTCGCAGCGCGGAAAAGGCGGGGCACGCGCGCGAGTGGCTTTCCGCGCATGGCGTGTGTTCGAACTCTAAGGCGACGACGTGACGTCGTCGAAAGCCGCAATCGCACCATCCGCTCCCGCCGACGTCGCATGCAGCCGCAGTTGAATTTGCGCCCCGCGCGGATAACCTGAAAACCTGTAGACTTTCCTTACCGGCTGCCGGCCGGAACATGCTCCGTTCTTCTGCTCGAGCGGCGGCGCAACGAATGTATCCAGCGTTCGCTCCGTGCCCATGCCGGTGCCGACCGGAAAAACAATGCCGGCACTTACCGTAACCGGATCGACGGCTCCCCATGCGCGGAACGTCATGCTAGTGGGTGTACCCCGGTAGATAAACGTCTGGGCGATATATGCCTGTGCGTTTGCGGGAACATCCAGCGTCGCGAACGGATTTCCGGCTTGCGCGGCCGGAAGGCACGCGCCCGCCGCATCGATGCGAAACTGCGGATAGCTGGCGATGCGGCCCGCCGCGACCGCGACTTGCGCCCAGCAACGAAAGCCGAACGTAAAATCGCCGTTTGCGATCCTCGAAACGTTGCAAGGAAGCGGCAAACCCGACTGCGGTGCGGTCTGCAGCTTGCGAATGGTCCACGATCCGGACTTCGCATCGTAGGCTAGGCCGAAACTCGCGCGCGGATCTTCCGGCGGCTCGAGATCGATCCGGCGGCCCCCATACATGTACAAAAGCCCGCGTGTGGAGATACCGTCGGGACCTTGGTTGTCATAATCGATCCAGTTGAATGTTTTTGGAACTGAAACGACGGCGCCATCGGGCACCGGCGCCATCGACGCATGCGCGAGCTCGTTTTGCAGCGACAACCGCGCCGAGCGCTCCGGCACGTCCGCCCTCACGAGCTGAACGTTGGCCGCGTACGTCAGGGCTGCCAATACGCCGATCGACAAGACGGCAGCGGCTCTTGCCGCAACGCCAAAACGCCGCACCGCCGCCGTCGCGATCGCAGCCAGCAGCAACGCCGCGCCGAAAGTTTGAAAGAATTCGGGCAGATAACCGAGGCCTAACCGCAGCTCCTGCTGGTACTTGACGAGCAGCGCGACCGGCAGCGCCGGCAGTACCGTCAGCAAAATCCCCGTAAGATACGGCAGACGTTTATTTTCCGTCCGCACAACGCCGCCGAGTGCGGCCCAGCAAACGAGCGCAAAGCCTGCAAATATGAATGGAGACGCCGGAGCGCCGACGAGCATGTCGCCCGCGCTGGCGAATCGCGGCGGACTGGCCACCCAATACGCGAGTGGAAACGCCGCCGTCAGCTGGTAAAACGCCGTCATGAGAAAAGCGCCGGCATTCAGGTCGATGGCATACAGGGTGCCGGCCGGCAGCCGCACCCACATGTGAAGGAACAGCTCGAAAACGGTGAGCGTAGCTGCGATCGTCAGCTGCGGCCATGCCACACGGATTGCGACGCGCCAGCTGCCGCATACGTACCGCGCCAGCACCGGATACAGCAAGCAGAGCAGATACACATCTTCATAAGTGAGCGCCGCCGCTGCATACAGAAGCACGGAAAGAATCGCCATACGGCGCCCGCCTCCCGCCAAAAACGCGCGGAACGCGATGAACGAGCCGAGCATCGCGATGGCCACGGCCTGCGGCATCCCGTTGTAGGCGATAAGCGCGTCTTGGTAACCGTGCACGAGGAACAACGCTACCGCCGCGAGCGCCGACAGCGCGCCGAACGCAGGGGTCGTGTATGCCGCCACGCATCGCCGAAATAACTCGACCGTTGCCAGCGTCGCGACTATCAAGAACATCTTGTACGCTACCAGGTTCGTGAGAACGGCGAACACGAGATACTTTTCGAGGATGAGTCCCGGGTAAAATCGCCCGTTTCCGAAAAACCAAACGTTGAACGAATGCGCCATAGCTTGCCACAGCGTTAATCTGTCCGCGCCGAGAATGCCGTTCAGCGCGGAATAAAACGCGTCGTCGCCGGTCCAGCCGCTCCACAGAACCGGTGAAATCACAATGAACCCAAGCGCCAAAACGGCGGCCGGCAGCCACCGTGAAAGGCGCGCCGCGTCGTTCACAATCTTAAGGCAGCGGGAGCAGCGAGCCTGAAACCGCGGTCGCGGCGGCCTTTTCGGTGGCCGGCACTCCGGATTCTACGAGTTGGCGGTACACGATGAGCCTGTTCGTGTCCCTAGCTATCTCGCGCTGCAGTTCGTAAGAATCCTCGATGGCGCGCGTGAGGTCTTGCGTATCGTACGTGTACGCAAAGCGGTGAAGGCTATGGACGATCAGTCTATTTTGCGCCTGCAAGGCATTGTACGATGCCTGAATCTCGGCTGCAGCGGCGCGATATGTCGGATAGTTGGATACCACGATCGCGCGCTTTAGCCGGGCATCGTCGATCTGGGAACGCAGCGCCAGCAGGCGAACGCTGGCCGGATCGTATTTTTGCGCCGCGTTGATGGTCGCTAATGCATCGTCATAGTTTCCCGTGCGGAAGTCGGCGTCGGCAATGCTCGCGGCGGCATTTGAAAATCCGGCGCGCGCGCGTGGGTCGTTCGGGCTAATGCGTAACGCGAGCCTGTAAGCCGTCGCGGCTTCGTGCAAACTTCCGCGCGCCAGGGCGGTGTCGCCTTGATGAATGCGCGTGTTCACGATCCAGCGTTCGACGGGTGCGGCGCATCCGCTCGCGCCCAAAGCGACTATGGTTGCGAAGGCGAGCACACGAGCCAGTTTCATGCCTTAGCCAAGATTCACCAAATGCGCGACCGCGGAAATGAGCCAGGCGGCCGGCCAGAGCAACAGCTGAGACAGCAGCCATCCCGCGATCGCTGTAAGCGATAGATAGAAGACCATCGACTTGACTTCCTCGTGCGGCCGCTCACCCTTGACTGCTTCGTCCACAATTAACGAGGACGTCGGATCGACAAAAAATGTAAAAGCGATCGTACCAATGCCGTTTATGACGCCCGAAATGCCGACGGCTGTGCGCGCGACGTTTACATCGATCACGCTTGCATAGTAGGCAGCAACCACGCCAATAGCATACACGGCCGTCACGACGACGTTAAAAATCAGCAGGCGCCTGGGAATGTTGCGCGTCGAGAACGCGAAAATCTCGCGATAGTGGGGAACCCGCAGATGTCTAGCGACGTCAAAGATTACACGCGGATAAAAAAGCCGCACCATCGAGTGAGGCACGGATTTCGTTCGTTCGAACGACCTCACTCCACGCACATAGAGGTAGGTGAACATCGGAAGTATCAGGCTCCCGAGGATCGTTCCGACGGTTCCCGCGATGACGATCAGGCGCAGCTGCAGTTCGAACATATGTTGAACGGCGCCGATTGCAGGCAGCGGCTCCGGATGGTGCAGCATGAGCGCCTTGACGGCATTGCCGGCTTTGTCGGATATCGGCGCCAGCATCAACGTATAGACAAGCGTGGCTAAACGGCTTGCCATGACGAACAAGTTAAAGAGCGAAATTGACGTCGCAATCCGGCCCGTGCGAACTCCCGCAAGGCGGGCAGCGTAAGCGCCTATTTGGATTGCTTGTATGACGACATTGATGAGCAGCGCGGCCAGGAGCTGCCAGGACCAAAACGGGATCAGCGCAACGGCGCCGTGACTATGCAGCGCTGCGATTCCACGCGACGGAAGATTCGTCGACAGGGCCGAGCACGCACAAGCCGAGGTTCTCCTCGCCCAGCAACTCTTGCGCGAGATCTTGGATCTCTTTGGCGGTGACGGCCTCGACTTTCGCTTCGATCTCTTCTATCGGAAGGTCGCGGCCCAGCGAAAACTCGCTGCGGCCCAGGCGGATCATGCGGCCGGACGTGCTCTCGAGCGAAAGCGAGAGGCTTCCTTTAATATGTTCTTTTGCCAGCCTCAGCTCCGCGTCACCGACGCTCATCCGGCGCATCTCCACGAATTGATCGCCGACGACCGAAACGCACTCGCCGACGGTTTGCGGCGACGTGCCGGCATAGACCGCAAAAAGTCCGGCGCCCCGGTAGGCGGCCTGAAAAGAATACACGGTGTAGACGAGGCCGCGCTTCTCGCGGATTTCCTGAAATAAGCGGCTCGACATTCCACCGCCCAAAATCGTGTCGAGCACCGACAGCACGTAGCGGCGTTCATCGCGCACCGTCAGTCCGGTCGTGCCCATTACCACGTAGGCTTGTTCGCTGTCTTTCTGGCGGAAAAGCGACGCCGGCGTCGGCGCTGGGTTTTCGGGCACCGGCAGGTCGCACGTTCCCTTGAAGGGCTCCAGCACGCGCTCGAGCATGTCCACCAGCGCATCGTGATCGACGTTGCCGGCCGCGGCGACGACCACCGAGTTCGGCGCGTAATGACGCGCCATGTGCTGCCGCAAATCGTTCTGCGTCAACTTCGTCACCGTGTCGGCGAAGCCGATCGTCGGCGAACCCAAGTTGCTTCCGCGCCACATCGTTTGAATGAAGAGATCGTGGATCAGCTCGTCGGGAGAATCGTCGTACATCTTGATCTCTTCGAGCACGACCTTCTGCTCTTTGGCAAGCTCCGGCGGATCGAAGCGCGAATTCAAGAACATGTCGGAGAGCACGTCGATCGCCAGCGGCAGATGGACGTCCATGACCTTAGCGTAGTAACAGGTCGCCTCTTTGTCGGTGAATGCGTTCAGATTTCCGCCGACGCCGTCCATTTCTTCGGCGATCTCGCGGGCCGTGCGCCGCTCCGTTCCTTTAAAGAGCATATGCTCCACCATATGCGAAACACCGCGGAGCTGCGGCTGCTCGACCGCGGAACCGACGTCGGCCCAGATGCCGATCGAGACAGAACGAAAACCGGGCATCGATTCACTGATTACCCGGACACCGTTAGAGAGAACGCTCTTGCGATACACTAGAGCCTCCTCACTTTAAATCTGCATGGGCCCACTCCTGGTCCCAGTAGACTCCGTCGCTCCCGCGCATGCGGCGAATGAGCGCATCGCTGCGCTCGCCGCGACGAATACTCACCGTAAAGACGGTGCGGGAGCTGGGCTTCGCGAGATCGCCGGCCACAACGACATCCTTACCCAAGCGCAGCGGAATACTGGCCCAAACGTCCACTTCGTCCACGGGTGACGCCGCGAAGGCCTCTTGCACCAAGGACGCGACCTCTTCGACGAAACGGTCGCGCGTCACGGCGCCGTGGAAATGCTCGCCGGAGATGCGCAGCCCGGCGATGTCGTGGCCGCCGAAGCCGTCCGCATACACGTTCAACACCTGCGCCGGCCAGCGCGTTTTGAAGAGCGCCCGTCCGATGGCGACCGCGATCGCTTTCCGGTTGCCCGCCGCGCGGGCATTCGCATCGAGCCGGTTTACGCCCGGCGGCGCCGTCGGAAAGAGCTGCGCGATGAGGATCGCGGCGCTAATAACTTTGAGCAAAGTATGCGTTGACGACGGCCGGCTCGCCGCAAGCCGTGCAGACGGCTCCGGGTTGCTGCAGTTCGCGCATGACGCGTGTCGTTGCGGACGTTTGGTTTTTCAGAATGGCCTCGCAATCGGCCCGCTTGCACCATGGGATATCGATCATGCCCGAGCGATCTTTGCAGCGTTCGAAAAACACGGTGCGATCGTTCACGGCAAACGTGTGACTTTCGAGAAATAGTTTGGCCTGAGCGTAGAGCGATGCTTGCACGGCCTCGAGTTGAGTGCGCAGTGTCGTCCCCAGTGCGTCGAAAGCGGCCGAGACTTTGGAGTCTTCCTCGCCCTTCGCTTTGTCGCGCCTGACGAGCGTGACCGAACCGCTTTGCAGGTCGCGCGGACCGATTTCAATCCGCAACGGCACGCCCCGCATTTCCCAATCGCTGTATTTGAAGCCGGGCGAGCGATCGCGATCGTCCACTCTGACGCGAAACCCTTCGGCCCGCAAGCCCGCAGCCAGCTCGCGCGCTTTCTCCAAAGGCGCCGTTTCGTCGCCCTTGACGATCGGCACGATGACCGCTTCGATCGGTGCCATCTTCGGCGGAACCCGCAATCCACGGTCGTCGCCATGCACCATGATCATGGCGCCGAGCATTCGCCAAGACATTCCCCACGACGTCGTATAGACGTGTTTCATTTGCTGATCGGTGTCCGAAAACGTAATGTCGTAGGCGCGGCTGAAGTTCTGTCCTAGATAGTGCGACGTCGCGGACTGCAGCGCTTTCCCGTCGGGCATCAGCGCTTCGATCGAGTACGTTTCCACGGCGCCCGGAAAACGCTCGCTCGCGCTCTTCAGTCCCGCATAGACCGGCACCGCGGCGACGTTTTCGGCGAAATCGCGATAGACGTCCAGCATCCGCTCGGTTTCCTCGCGTGCTTCTTCGGCGGTCGCGTGCGCCGTGTGCCCTTCCTGCCAAAGAAATTCCATCGTTCGCAAGAACGGCCGCGTCGCTTTCTCCCACCGCACGACGTTGGCCCACTGGTTGATCAGCACCGGCAGATCGCGGTGCGATTGAATCCACTTCGCGTACATGACGCCGATTATCGCTTCAGATGTCGGCCGGATCGCCAAACGCTCTTCGAGTTTCTCCTGGCCGCCTTCGGTCACCCACGCAACTTCGGGTGCAAAGCCTTCGACGTGCTCGGCCTCGCGGATCAGCAAGCTCTCGGGGATCAACAGCGGAAAATACGCGTTCTCGTGACCCGTCGCTTTGAAACGGGCGTCGAGTTCGCGCTGCAGATTTTCCCACAAACCAAACCCGTACGGGCGCAAAACGACGCAGCCGCGCACCGGAGCGTACGAGACGAGCTCGGCTTTTAAACAGACCGCGGTGTACCATGCGGAGAGATCCGCGCCTTTGGGCGGGATCTCTTTGACCAGCGGCTCCTGTGCGGGTAGTTCGGGCATTAGAGCGTGACGAGCGCAGCCGACGCCGGTGGGACTTCGAGCGTCGCGGGATCCACGGGCTGCCAATCCACGACGTTGATTTGCGTGGTATCCATGCTCAGCGCGGTCAACCGCCGGACGCGCGGATTGCGCGGCGGACGCCCCGCGTTCAAGTTGACCGCAGCTCCCACGTTCGAATCGCGATTGATCAGCGTTACGACGCGCGTTCCATCGTCGCGTTCGACCGCGTAGGCCGTGAAATTGCTGTTGGCAGTTTGCAGTTTCACCGGCACGAAGCGCGCATTGACGGATTCCTTGACGAGCAGCAGCGCCTGATACAGCGGGCCGCGCTGCGCATCGGCGTCGTCGTGGAAATTCGCGCCGTCGGCTCCGCTAGCCGCGAGCTCGAGTGAGAAATCCAGCGCCCACAGCGCGTTGGCCACGTTATTGCTGTTCGAAACGATCTGCTCGATGCGGTACGGCAAATCTACCATCGCTGCTGTTTTAGGAATATCGCGCACGCCCAGGCGCAATGCCGACTCACCGCCGGTATGGGCGTACTGTTGCGTGAGCAGTACGAGCTGCGGGCGTTCGTCTTGCGCAAACCGTGCAGCCCAATCCGCATGCTCGGCGGTTGCCGGGCCGGCGTACATGGCCGCGGGATCGTTGGCACTCACCGATGCGACGCGCGCACGAAAGGCCGACAAGAATGTGCCGTAATCTTTGAAACGCAGATCCGGCGCGCTGCCGAGCTCGAACGCCAAAAGCTGCTCTCCCAACGCTTGGCTGGCTTTGGCGGCTTGATCGGCCACGTTAAAAACCGGCGCGCTCATGCTCAAGCCGAGAACGATGCGCCAATTCACCGCCGACGCGAACTGCGCGAGATTAGCGATATCTGCCGCCGCGTAAGCGGTCGTATCGAGGTTGGCGCCGCCGAATTGGAGTATGCCGCGGCCGCCCAGGCCCCGCACGTAATCGATCAGCGCGCGATTGCCGCCGTTAAAAAATACACTGCCCGGGATAAGTGAAGCCTCGAAGCTCAATCCCATGAATTCCGCCAACATGCGGCGGCCGGAAGTCGAAGGGTCGAGCTGAATATTTGCGGCGGCGAATCCGGGTTGCTGTCCGTAAGCGATGCCGTTGCCCAAGGCCACGGTCGCGGAAGCGGCCGCGCAGGCCGCAAGAAACGCGCGGCGTTCGATTCTTTTGGTCATACCCTGGCATACGTTCGCCATCGGGCGGCGGTTCCGTTTCTCGAAAAGGCCTGGGAACCGCGAACGTTGCAAGGAGCAGCATGGCGAAGCGAACGCGCATCTACACCCGCTCCGGCGACAACGGCAGCACCGGACTCGTGGGCGGCGAGCGCGTTTCCAAGAACAGCGCGCGCATTGAAACGTACGGGACCGTGGACGAGCTTTCGAGCGCGATCGGCGTGGTGCGAGCCCATCTGCGCGGCGATCGGATCGATGGATGGCTGGCATGGACGCAAGACATGCTCTTCAATCTGGGCGCCGAGCTTGCGACTCCGTCCAAACACCGCTGGCCCGACATGCCGCTGGTTGGCGCATCGCAGATCGCGGCGCTCGAACGAGCAATCGACGAAACCGAGGCTCTGCTCGAGCCGCTCCACGCTTTTATCCTGCCCGGCGGAAGCGTCGCCGGCGCGCAGCTGCATTACGCGCGCACGGTATGCCGGCGCGCCGAGCGGCTGCTGATCTCGCTGCGCGAGCAGGAACCGGAGATCTCGGTCGAGACCGTTGGGTTCTTGAATCGCCTTTCCGATGCGCTCTTCGTTTGGGCCCGCGCCATCAATAAACGCGCCGGCGTCGCGGAAGCGCAATGGAACGCCGCATCGCAACCTCCGGATTCCCAATGAGCTCGTTCGCGTCGCGACTCTTCCAAACGACGAACGCCGAGCGGCTGCGCGAGCTGGGCGGGCGCAAGATCTTGCGACGAGCGCTAACCGCTAGGGATCTCATCGCGATCGGCCTCGGCACGATGATCGGCGGCGGCATCTTCACCACGGTCGGAACTGCCGTGCGAGGCGCCGGCCCGGCCGTCATCATTTCGTATTTGCTGGCGGGAGCGACATCGTTCTTTGCAGCGCTTTGTTATGCAGAACTCGGCGCCATGGTTCCTGTGGCCGGAAGCGCCTACACGTACGCCTACGCGACCATGGGCAAACTCTTTGCCTGGATCATCGGATTCGCATTGATTTTCGAATATGGCATCAGCGCGGCTCCCGTGGCACAGCAGTTCTCGGCCGCTATTCAAGACATTTTGAAAAGCTTAGGTATGGTGCTGCCGGCTTGGGCGCAACAGTCGAACTTTCTCATGCATGGCGCCTGGTGGCAATTCTGGGGGTGGGATTTGCTGCACTCTCAATATGATATCGTGAGCGCGGTCTTCATTTTGCTCTTGAGCATTCTACTATCGATCGGGATCCGCGAAACGGCAACCACGAACAACATCTTCGTTGTGCTGAAAATTGGAGCACTGTTGGTCTTTATCGTTGCGGGAATTTTTCTCGTACACGCGTTCAATTTTCACAATTTCAATCCGAAAGGGTGGGGCGCGCTGCAGCCTTTCGGCGGCGCCGCGGAGTCCTCACAGCCGTACGGCATCATCGCGATCTCGGCATGGGTGTTCTTCGCCTATATCGGATTCGATGCCGCGACGACCACCGCCGAAGAGTGCAAGAACCCGCAGCGCGACGTGCCGCTGGGCGTTATCGGCGCACTTGCGATCGGGACGGTATTATATTGCGCTACCGCTTTGGTCTTAGTCGGATCTGGGCCTTGGCAGAACGTGCCGATTAAGAATCCGCTCGTCCATGCCCTCGCCCCTTTGCACATCCCACTCCTGAGTTGGATCATCACCATCGGAGTGCTGGCCGGAACGACGAGCGTCGCGTTGGCGTCGCTGCTCGGTCAATCCCGAATTTTTTATGTCATGGCTCGCGATAAAATGCTGCCGCCCGTGATCGCGAAGGTACATCCACGTTTCAAAACACCGATCATCACGACACTAGGCACCGGCATCGCGGTCGCTATCCTGGCGTTAATCGTGCCGCTAGTCAATCTCCTGAACTTGGTAAATATCGGCACGCTCATCGCTTTCTCGGTAGTTTGCGCGGGCGTGCTCTATTTGCGTAAGCGAAATCCCAACATGCCGCGCAGTTTCCGCGTACCGTTCTCCCCATGGTTCCCGCTGGCGGGCATCGTCAGTTCGCTGTTCTTGGCGATATTTGGATTGTCTCGGACAACGTGGGTTTGGTTTGGCGGCGCACTGATCGTCGGCTTGATCTTCTTCTTCAGTTACGGCTTCCGCAAGTCCAATCCGGACGACGTCGTGCCGGTCATCGAACCGGAGGGCTTACAGGAAGTTCCTTAAGTTAAGGAGCGGCGGCGGTTCCCAGCGTGTTCACGTCGACGCGCGATGCGGTCTTGTCGAACTTGACGCGCACGCCGAAAGCGCTCTGAACCGTACGCAGACCGATCATCGCGCGGCCGCGCACGCGGAAGGGCGCATGTTTGAGCGTCATGGGCATGCCGTTCAATGTCGCGTGCAGATCGCCGATCTTCAGATGCAACAGCTGATCGCCGCGAGTCAGGAAGATCTCGCCGGATTTTTGTTCGTAGCGCGTTTCGGCGCCGAGCGCGTCGCTGAGCGCGCGTAGCGGTACGAAAACGGTTTCGGCGTCGGTTCTCACCGGCGGCACATCGGTGAGCATCGGCTGTCCGTCGACGCGCACTTCAACGGGCTTGGCGAGCGAGAACGCAAGCGAAGCTGCGACCGCAATTGCCGCGGTGACGGCTACGGCAGCGCGACCCGGCGCTTTATACCGCATGCTCCGGATACTTTTCGCGGATCACTTTCTCGATCTCCGCACGCAGGGCGCCTAAGAGTTGGTCTTCAGGAAAGGTGCCGACGAGCTCGCCCGCGCGATAGATCGCCCCTTTGCCTTTTCCGCCGGCGACTCCGACGTCGGCCATCTTCGATTCACCCGGACCGTTTACGACGCAGCCCATCACGGCGACTTTCACCGGCGCAGTATATTCCTTAGCGATCGCCTCGACGCTTTCGCCCAGTTCCAGCACGCTGATCTCGGCGCGTCCACACGACGGACAAGCCGTAATCTCAAAACCCTTTTCGCGAAGGCCGAGCGCCTTGAGTAAACTCCAGCAGGCCGGAACTTCCTCGATCGGATCGGCGGCCAGCGAGATGCGGATCGTGTCGCCGATGCCTTCGAACAGCAAGATGCCCAGCCCGACGGACGATTTGATCGTGCCGTCGCGCAGCAAGCCGGCTTCGGTAATTCCTAAGTGCAATGCGTAGGGCGTATCGCGCTCGCGCAACCGTTTGTCCATGAGCCGGTAGGCCGCTACGGTGGTCGTCACGTCGTGCGCCTTGAGCGAGATAACGATGTCGTTGTGATTCAGACCTTCGAGGATCTCCACGTGGCGCATTGCCGATTCGACCATCGCTTCGGGCGTGTGGCCGAGCGTCTTCTCGAGATCGGGCGCCAGGGAGCCCATGTTCACCCCGATACGAATTGGAATGCCGCGTGCTTTCGCGGCCTCAACGACTTCCTTGGTCTTGTTGTAATCGCGGATGTTGCCCGGGTTGAGCCGCAATTTCGCGACGCCGGCCTCGATGGCCGCGAGCGCCATGCGATGATCGAAATGGATGTCGGCCACGATCGGAACGGGTGAACGTTGGACAATTGCCGGCATGGCGGCGGCGTCGGGCGGATCTTTAACCGTTACGCGTACGACCTCGGCGCCTTCCATGGCCAAACCGTAAATCTGCGCCAGCGTCGCGTCGGCGTCGGCGGTGTCCGTGGTCGTCATCGTCTGCACCACGATCGGATGATCGCCGCCAATCCAAATAGACTTCGCGTCGTCCTTGCCGGTTTTATTCTGTAGAAATACCGGCTTACTCTTACGTCGTAGGCGAATCATAGTAATTGGCAGGCGGGCCGAAGGCCGGGGGCCTCGGCGGCTTCGCCGACGGGGGGCGCGGAGCGCGCAGCGCGGATGCGCCCGTTAAACCGAAAAATCAAAAGGGCCCTTTCCCTTGATAGATCTGGACAACGTTATAGAAGTTGATGACCAGCAACAGCGCAATCAGCACGGCGAAACCCGTGATGTGCACTAGGGCTTCTTTCTCCGGATCGACGGGTTTTCCGCGCACGAGCTCGGCGATGATGAAGGCGCCCCTCCCCCCGTCGAGCGCCGGCAGGGGCAACAGGTTGAAAAGTCCGAGCGCAAACGAGATAAGCGCCGCGAAAAACATGTATGGTCCCCAGCCGAAATCCTGAATCGACATCGCCGCCTGGCCCATGCCCACCACCCCCGAAACCTGGCCGCCGTACTGCCGTGGATGACTGACCAGGAGGGCAAGGCTACCGAAAGTCTGCCGCCCGATGAACACGAAGTTCGCAAGCGACGCGCGAGCGGCGTCGGCAAGGCCCACCCGCTCGAACATCGCGACCGGCTGGAACCCCAAGCAGCCTTGCTTCTCTTGCGGCGCCGGGCAGCGCGCCGGTGTGACGCTTACCGTACGCACTTCACCGTTGTGCTCGAACGTCACGCGCAACGGCTTGCCGAGCGAAGCATGAATGGTATTCACGAGCTGATCTCCGCCTTGAATCGAGCGCCCGTCGATCTGCAGAATGCGATCGCCCGCATGCATGCCCGCGCGCTGCGCCGGCATGTTCGGACTGAGCGGTCCGATACGGGGTTGAAAGCGGTCGCTTTGCACGCCGAACGCGATTGCGCTGACGAAGAGAATCGCGAGGCAGAGAATGAAATTTGCGATCGGACCTGCCGCTATGATCGCCAGCCTCGTCCAAGGCTTTTTGGCCTGGAAGTTGTCGTCTTCGTAAACCGGCGCATCCTCGCGAAATTCGCGCTGCAATTCCGCTTCCGAGGTCTTGTTGTCCTCACCGTGCATCGCGCAGTATCCGCCAAGCGGAAGCGCCCGCAACGAATAGGCGGTCCCGGAGCGTTTGCTCGTCCAGCCTGCAAGTTTCGGCCCGAAGCCGACCGAAAATTCCAGCACCCGCACTTTGTTCAAACGCGCGAGCACGAAGTGCCCATATTCGTGCAGCACGACGAGCACGGAAAGTACGAGCAAGAAGAGCGCGATCTTCGCGATGCTCGTCAGAGAAATTGCAGCCAGAATCGTCATGTCTCTTCGTTACACCTTTACGCCGCGCAACGCGTTCACGGCGGCCCGCGCATCTTCGCGAGCCTTCCGGTCGGCGTCGCGCACCGAATTCAAACTTACCGCGTGTGGAGTTGCGCCGGAGAGCGCTTCTTCGATAACTGCCGGAATCTGACCGAAGCGAATCTCCCCATCTACAAACGCGGCCACGGCGATTTCGTTTGCGGCCGAGAGCGCCGCGGGGACCGTACCGCCTAGCGCCAGGGCCTCGTAGGCCAGCCGCACGCACGGAAACCGTTCGAGATCGGCCCGTTCGAAATCGTAACGGAGAGACGACGCCTCCGGATGCGCGCCGATCGCGGCGAGCGGATCGCCGGCGGCCGCCGAAGCGTCGAGGCGATCGGGATACGCCAAGGCATAGCCGATCGGTAGCCTCATATCGGGTGGGGCGGCTTGAATTTTCACGTTTCCGTCGGTGAAGATTACGATGCCGTGCGCGATCGATTGCGGATGCACCAGAATACCGATGCGATCGCCGGTCAGGCCGAAAAGCCGGCTGGCCTCGATCACTTCCAATCCCTTGTTCATCATGCTGGCGGAATCGACCGTATTCTTCACGCCCATTTGCCAGGTCGGATGAGCCAACGCTGCTTCCAGCGATGCATTCTCGATCTCGCTCGCGGTTTTGCGCCAAAAGGGACCACCGGAAGCCGTCAGCACGATCGCCTGCACCCGCTCGCGGCTTTCACCGGTGAGGCACTGGAAGATCGCGGAATGTTCGGAATCGACTGGAACGATCTGCGATCCGCTCTGCGCCGCCGACGCCATCAGCAGCTCGCCGGCTCCTACGATCAGCTCTTTGTTGGCAAGGGCAACGTCGATTCCGCGCTCGACCGCCGCAAAGACCGCATCGAAGGAGACGAAGCCGTCGGTCGCGGCCAGCAGAATATCGGGCTTCGACTCGACCGCAACGCGCAGCAATCCCGTGGGTCCGTCAGCTGCGCACGCAGTGACCTCGACGTCAAAGCGCTCCGCCTGTTCGCGGAGTTTGTCGATCTGCTTGCCAGCTGCCAGACCTGCGACCGTAAAGCGATCCGGATGGCGCGCGATGACGTCGAGCGCCTGCGTTCCGATCGATCCCGTACTGCCGAGAATTGCAACGCGCTTACGCAAAGGGAAGCAACCCTATGATGTGCAGCATGCCGTAAAATGCCATTCCACCGAACAAGTAAGAATCAAAGCGATCGAGGACGCCGCCGTGGCCTTGTATCACGGTTCCGCTATCTTTAACGCCTGCGTCACGCTTGAGCGCCGATTCGACCAAATCGCCGGCTTGCGCCGCAAGGCAGGTGACCGCGCCGAGCGCAGCACCTTGCCACCACTGCATCCCCAGGTATGGGGTCGTGCCGAGCAGCGCGCCGATTGCCGTCACCAACACGAGCGCTCCGGCCGCACCCTCGACCGTCTTTTTCGGCGAAATTTTCGTCAGGCTCGTCCGTCCGATGAACGATCCGACGAGCATTGCCAGGATGTCCGTCAACGCAATCAGGACGATCACAAAGAGCGTCCAATACAAACCCATCAACGGAACTTGACGGATGAAAATGAAGTACGTCAGCAGCTTTCCGATGTACAAGACCGCGAGCAGCGTGTAAGCGGTGCGCGCGAAGTAGCCCTTCTGTTCGCCATACATGCCCAGCCAAAACGCCACGAGCACGACCGATGCCAGCAGCGCGCCTTCCCAGCGCGAAAGCAGGCCGAATATACTGAGTAAAATGTAGGCCAGCACACCCGGAATCGCGACGTGATATTCGAGCGGCGTTCCCTTTATTTCACAGAGGCGTGCGAGTTCGTACAAGCTGACCGCGCCTACAGCCAGAATGACGATGTAAAACGCAACCGGTTCAAAGACCGATCCCAAACCTATAACTGCGAGCGCAATTCCGACCAGGACGCGGCGAGTCGTGAGCGGCTTAGCCTGCGCCGCGGTTACGGGCGTAGCGGCGTTCACGTTCCTCCGAAGCGTCGCTGCCGCTTTTGAAACTCCAGCAGCGTCCGCAGGAATTCGTCCCTTCCGAAGTCAGGCCAATACACTTCGCTCATCACGAGTTCGGTGTAGGCCACTTGATAGAGGAGGAAATTTGAGAGCCGGTGCTCGCCTCCGGGCCGGATCAGCATGTCCGGGTCGGGTTGATCGGCGGTATATAGATACGAAGCAATCGTCGCGTCACTGATATCGCCGGCTTGCAATTTTCCCGCAGCCACATCGTCGGCGATGGCTTTGACCGCGCGCTGCAGCTCGGCACGCGCGCTGTAGTTCACGGCAAGGTTCAGCAGCAGGCCCGTGTTGGCGGCGGTTCTTTCCATCAAACGCTCGAGTGAATTGCGTGAAGGTTCGGGAAGCGCGCGGTACGCGCCGATCACGTTGACGCGCACGTTGTTGCGGCTTAGTTCGATGATCTCGTTCTGCGCAAAATATACGCAGAGATCGAGCAACAGCGAAACCTCCGTCGAATCGCGCCGCCAGTTCTCGGTCGAAAAACCATAGACGGTCAGGATCGGGATCCCGAGATCGCTGCAGGCGCGGGTAACTTCACGCAGCGCCAGCATGCCGCGGCGATGGCCTTCGACGGCGGGCAGTCCGCGATTTTTGGCCCAGCGCCGGTTCCCGTCCATAATGATTGCGACGTGGCGCGGAAGCTTCCCGAGATCGAGCGCTTCCTGCGGCGCGGGCAACACGCGGGCCATCAGTTGGCCCTTTCGTAGGCTTCGTATCCGCAAACCAGCTCGACAGCGTCCGCGACGGCGGACGCGCGCAGAACGCGCAACGCGCCCTTGCCGGCAAACGAACCCACAGGCGCTAAAACCGAAAACGCCGCAACGCGTCCGTTCAGCCGGCGGCGCGCTTCGGTTTCGGGCATGAGAACGAGCTCGTCAAGCAGCGCTCATACCTCCATGATCTCTTTTTCTTTGGCAGCGACCAGCTGATCGATCTCTTTGATGAATCGATCGGTCAGTTTTTGCAACTGGTCCTGCATCCGTTTGTTCTGGTCTTCGGTGATGTCGTGGTCTTTGAGCTGCGTGCGCAGATCGTCGTGCACTTTGTGACGGACGTTGCGAACGGCGATCTTGCCGTCCTCGCCCTTCTTCTTGACGATCTTGACGAGGTCTTTACGGCGCTCTTCGTTCAGCGGCGGTATCGAAAGGCGAATCGAATTACCGTCGACGCTGGGCGTCAGCCCCAAATCACTTTTTTCGATCGCTTTGCGGATGTCGCCAACCGTGTTGCGGTCGAAAGCCGCAATCATGAGCGAGCGGGGATCGGGCACGCTGACCGTCGCGACCTGTTTGAGCGGCACGGACGTACCGTAGGCCTCGACATGCAGGCGGTCCAAGAGTGCGGGTGTCGCGCGGCCGGTGCGAATCGAGGCAAATTCACCGCGTGCCGCCTCCACGCACTTGCTCATTTTGCCTTCGGCTTCCTTAAAGCTATCCGCCATTATGAGCCGGCCGTTCCCGCCAAAGTTGGCTTGGGCTTGCCGACGACGGTGCCGATCGATTCACCGAGGATAACGCGCCGGATGTTGCCGGGCACTGCCATATCAAAAACGATGATGGGCAAGTTATTGTCCATGCACAATGTCAGCGCAGTGTTGTCCATCACTTCCAGACCGCGCTGTAGCACTTCCAGATAAGGCAGCTCGTCGAAGCGAGTTGCGGTCGGATCCTTTTTCGGATCGGCAGTGTAGACGCCGTCTACGCGCGTTGCTTTCAGCAATGCCTCGGCATTGACTTCAACCGCGCGCAAGGCGGCGGTAGTGTCGGTTGTAAAATACGGGTTGCCGGTGCCGCCTGCAAATATGACGACGCGGCCTTTTTCCAGATGGCGTATCGCACGCCGCCGGATATACGGTTCGGCAATTTGGTGCATCGAAATAGCGGTCTGCACGCGCGATGGCACGCCCATTCGCTCGAGCGAGTCTTGCAGTGCAAGCGCATTGATGACGGTCGCCAGCATGCCCATGTAATCCGCCGTCGCGCGATCCATGCCGGCTTCCTCGTGAACTTTTCCGCGCCAAATGTTCCCGCCGCCGACGACGATTGCGACCGAAACGCCGTCGCGGCTGACGTCAGCAATTTGCTGAGCCATCGCGTCGGTCGTCGCGACGTCGACGCCGGTCTCACGTCCGGCGAAGGCTTCGCCTGAAATCTTCAGCAGGACGCGGCGGAATCTCGGTTGCACTGCGCTCACGGCTTCACCGGTCTCCCAGCGCATATTTCGTGAACCGGCGCACCTTGATGTTCTCGCCGAGGACGCCGACGGAGCGATTGATCATATCGCCGACGCTCATGGTGTCGTCCCTGACGAAAGGTTGATCGAGCAGACAGTGCTCCTCGAACCATTTGTTCAGCTTGCCCTCGACAATCTTCGCGGCGATCTCGGCCGGCTTCCCGGGCGGCACCGAGCCGGCCAGCTCTGAACGGGCCTTTTCGACGACCTCGGGCGGTACGCTTTCGCGGTCGACGTACAGCGGCGACATAGCGGCCACGTGCATGGCGATATCCCGAGTTAGTTCGTTAAACTTAGGGTTGCGCGCGACGAAGTCCGTCTCGGTGTTCACCTCGACGAGCACGCCGATCTTGCCCCCGGCGTGAATGTAGCTGGCGATCAAGCCTTCGTTGGCAGCTCGCTCCGCTTTCTTCTGCGCCTGCGCGGCGCCCCGAGCCAGCAACAATTCGCGCGCCCGCTCAAAGTCGCCGGCTGCCTCTGCGAGTGCCTTCTTGCAATCCATCATCGGCGCGTCCGTAGACTCGCGAAGTTTTTTGATCTCGCCGGCTTTGGGTTGGTAAGCCACGCTCAAACGGTTGCCTCCGTTTCCGCGTCGGCCAGCGTGGTAACCGGCGCCTCGTATCCCGTATAGTCGACGCTGCCGCCTTCGTTGTACTCGGTCACGTCGAGAGAGCTCTCCGTTTCGGTCTTGCCTTCGATGATCGCATCGGCAATTTTGGAGACCATCAACTTGACGGCGCGGATCGCGTCGTCGTTGCCCGGGATCGGATAATCGATCTCGTCGGGATCGCAGTTGGTATCGATCACGGCGATGATCGGAATTTTTAACTTGCGCGCTTCCAGTACGGCAATGCGCTCTTTCTTTGGATCGACGATGAAGATCGCATCGGGCAGGCGGTGCATATCTTTGATGCCGCCCAGAAAGCGCTCGAGCTTCGACATCTCGTCCTGGAGCTTCGCAACTTCTTTCTTAGGAAGGCGCTCGAAGTCGCCTTGCTGCTTCATGCCCTCGAGCTCGCGCAGCCGCGAGATGCGTTTTTGAATCGTCGCGAAATTTGTGAGCGTGCCGCCGAGCCAGCGCTGATTGATATAGTAGGTCCCGGCGCGTTCGGCTTCTTCGCGGACGACATCTTGCGCTTGCTTCTTGGTGCCGACGAACAGAATGACTTTGCCCTCACGCGACATCTGCTTCACAGCATCGTACGTGAGGCGCAGCTTCTGAACGGTAAGGGTGAGATTGATGATGTAGATGCCGTTTCGCTCTTGGAAGATGTACGGCTTCATCTTTGGATTCCAGCGCCGCGTCTGATGGCCGAAGTGGACTCCGGCTTCGAGCAGCGCCCGCATCGAAATAACGGACAAGGAAAGAACCCTTTCTGACCCCGGACCGGCGGCCATCCTGGCTCCGGTCGATGTGAGGCCATCGCGCCCAGCCTCCGTGCCGGGTCGTAGTCGCTCCCTCGAAGGGAGCCGCGCGATTATAGCACGGCTGCCGCGCGCATGGGAATAAGCTAAGGCTTTTTGGCCTTTTCGCTGACTTCGGAGCGGTTTACGGTGAGGTCGCGCGGCGCCTCGATGCCGAGCTTGACCTGATCGCGCTCGATCGCCACGACCACGATGCGGACGTTCTCGCCGATCACGATCGACTGGTTAACCTTGCGCGTGAGCACGAGCATGCGAGCCTCCTTGCTTCATAAGCCTTCGAAGCCGTAGCTATAGTTTCGCAGCTCCGGCCACAGCGCGGCGAGCGACGGGTGAATTCCGCGGCAGACGTAGATGGGAACGTTGTTTTCGTACGGCATCGCATACGGATTGCGAAAAATCGTGACGAGCTGCACCGATTCAAAACGCTCCCGATTGTCGCGCACATTGCCGTTGACGTCGATCAGCACATTTCCCGTAAAGCCGCGTGGTCCCCATAGCCAATAGTTGTTGTTACCGCTCAACGCCGGCGGCAAACCGTAGCGCTTTCCGTAGACATCGATGGCCGCGGCCTCACCCGCGTTGCGCGCGAAGATCGCGCCTTGCGCTCGCTCGGCGGCGGGCAGGCGCCGGTAGACGCCCGCGACCGCAGCCGCTAATTCCGGCCAGCCGGTCATGTCGGCATAGTGCTCGACGGGCACGCTGTTGCCGGCCCTTCGATCGATGTGAAAACGCAGATTGAAAAGACGGCCGAGCGTCTCTTGATACGTGACGAACGTTCGCAGCGGAAGCACCGGCAAGACAAACGGCACCGATGGAACGGCGAAGACGACGATCGCAGCAACGGTTGCAATACGCCACGACTTGTGCGAGGCTGTCCAGCGTTCGATTGGAATCGCGCCGGCCGCAATCAGATACGGGTAGACCGGCGCGGGATAATAATTTTTCGCATCCAGCGCCCACATGATCGCGATGAGCGCAAGATAGGCTATCCCTAAAAACCGCGTACCGCGGACGTAGAGCAGCCAAGCCAATCCGCTGAGCCAAACGACCGAGAGCAGCGGACTCATGATGATGATCTGCTGAAGCGGAAACGGCGGATTTTTCAACAAGAATTTGCCGTAGTCTTTTTGCAGCAACTGCAGGATCGGAAAACCGTTGTCGAGCTGCCAGATGAAATTCGGCAAAATCAAAACTATTGCTAAACCCGCTCCGGACGGAAACCACCACGTACGCAGAGCCCGCCGCTCGGGCGTCAACAGCAATGCCACCAACAGAGCGGCGGCAAAAAAGATGACCGTGTATTTGCTCCACGCCGCTACCGCGGTCAATCCGCCTACGGCTAGCCACCAGCGCGGATCGGCTCCGCGCGTAAGACGCAGCGTCCAGAGCGCAATCAAAGGCCACGTGCACAGCTCGATCGAGTCGGGCGAAAGACGGAATCCCAGCGCCATCATTTCGGGCGCCACGATCGTCACCAAGCCCGCAATGCTTTGCGCGAACGCGCCGCCCTCAAACTCGGACGCCAGCACGCAGGCTGTGTAGGTCGCAATCGCGGCGCAGATCGCCGGGATCACGCGCAGTGCAAAAAGCGAAATTCCGAACGATTGCGACAAAGCTGCCAGCAGCGGCGTAAGCGGCGGCTGGTCGACATATCCTAGGGCCGGATGCTGCCCGCAGATGATAAAGTACAGTTCGTCGCGGAAAAAACCGTAGTGCGCGTTTCCCAGTATATGAACCACGAGCGCGGCGAGCGCCCACCAAAGGCCCGCTCGCGAATATTTCAAGCGAACTGCGTAGCGTGCAGGCGGGCGTAAGCGCCGCCGCTGGCCAGCAGCGACTCGTGCGAACCCACTTCGATAACGCGG
Organism: Vulcanimicrobiota bacterium; assembly: GCA_003140855.1. Lineage (GTDB taxonomy): Bacteria > Vulcanimicrobiota > Vulcanimicrobiia > Vulcanimicrobiales > Vulcanimicrobiaceae > Rubrimentiphilum. Next base: position 20,675 of record PLLF01000070.1, on the reverse strand, counting down.
CCGGCTTCGATATACATGATGGTGTTCGCGCGGCGGATGCTCGAAAGGCGATGCGCGATAATCAGCGTCGTGCGTCCGGCGAGCAGCTGATCGAGCGCGCTCTCGATCAGCGCCTCGGAGTGGCTGTCGAGCGCGCTCGTTGCTTCATCTAATATAAGGATGCGCGGATCGCGCAGAATCGCGCGCGCAATCGAAACACGCTGACGCTGGCCTCCCGACAACCGGGATCCTCGCTCCCCGACCTCGGTCTCATAGCCTTCAGGGAAACCGGCTACGAATTCGTCGACGTTGGCCTCGCGCGCCGCAGCCAGCACTTCCGCGTCGGTTGCGTCCAAACGGCCGTAGCGTATATTATCTGCGATGCTCCCGCGAAAGAGTTGCGCCTCTTGCGGCACGATGGCGATCGCGTCCCGCAGATCGCGCAGCCGCACGCCGGCCAGATCGATTCCGTCCAGCGTTATGCGGCCCGCCTGCGGCTCGTAGAAGCGGGGCACGAGATTCACGATCGTCGTCTTACCGGCTCCGGACGGGCCGACCAGCGCGATCACTTCGCCCGTCTCGATCGCCGCGCTGAAATTCGCCAGCACGGGCGACCCCGGTTCGTATGAAAAATGTACATTCTCGAACACAATGCGGCCGCGCACGCTCTCGAGCGCCACCGCACCCGGTTTATCGGCGCGTTCCACCGGCAGATCGAGCAGTTCGTAGACGCGGCCGGAACCTACGACCGCCTTGCTCAGCTCGCCCATGTACGCTGCAAAGCGATTGATCGGATTGACCAAATTCACGAGAAGCAGCCAGTACGTCAGCAAGTTGCCCGCGTTGAGCCGGCCGAGCACCACTTCGCGAATCGAAAGCCAGATGATGACGGCGGCCGCGCTCGACATCAGCGTCGAGATGACGACGGGCTGCGTCTGAATGAACTGCGTCAGCTTCATGTAGGTTTCGAAGTACTGCTCGTTGCGGCTCGAAAAACGCTGAGTTTCGTACTGCTCGCGGCCGAACGCTTTGATGACGCGCTGCCCGCTGAGAACTTCGGTCAAATTCGCGGAAAGATCGGCGATACGCTGTTGCGCGCGCGTGGTGGCGCCCGAAATCAAAAGTTGAAACCGCGAGACGGCGAGCGAGACGAGCGGCGCAATGATGATCAGCGAGCACGTCAGCAGCCAGTCCAGGTAAAGCATCGCGGCGAACGAGGATAGGAAGGTAACGGACGTCGTGATGAGCTGCGGCAGCGAGATCGTCACGGCATCGGTCATCATCTGCATGTCGGTGCCGAAGCGGGAGATCAGTTCTCCGGGGCGCCACTTGTCGAACTCGCCGAGCGGCAAATGCAGCAGCCGCGAAAACACGCGGACGCGCAACCGCGTGATCAGCGATTGTCCGCTGGACGCCAGCAGGTAACTCGAGCCGTAGTTCGTGACCGCAGCCACGATCAGCGAGCCCCATATGATCGCCAGCACCACGTAGAGCTCTTGCATGTTGGGCGGGTGCGCGATCACGACGCGGTTCAGGAGTCGGCCCAGGCCCAAAGGCGGGACGAGCGCTAGCAGACCGCCGATCGTGCCGAGGACGACGGCGGCGACGATGCTCGGCAGATAGGGCCGCGCGTCGGACGCTAGTCGCGCGAACGTGCGTGGACGCGTCATCCGCGATTGCCTTGACGCCCCGGAGGGGCGAAACCTCTAGTCACCATGAGGAGTAGATGAAAACGAAAAGACTCGATTGGGGGATATCAGTGGACTGCTATTTTCATGCCAACGTTCCATCGGTCGCGCGTTGCACGGACTGTACGAAAGCGATCTGCGTTACCTGCCGCGACGAAGCGGGCTGGTGCCCGAGTTGCCGGCTGGCGGCCAAAATCGATTCCGCGAATGCGGTGCGCAAATCGGTCGCCGGGAAAGTCCCTCCTAGGTCGCAACAGTGGTGGCATGGCGCACAGCAGCAACCCGCGCCGCAGGCCCGTGCATCCGTCGCGGACCCGTCCGATCCGGCCGAGTCACGCGCGCTGGTTGCGCTCGGGTACCCGCTTTGGCCGCTCGCGCTCATCTCGCTGTTCGATCGCAAACAATCCCGCCGGCTGCGCAAGCACGCATATCAGGCGCTCGGATTCAATTTTGGAATGTACGGGCTCTACGCGCTGCTTGGCCTGATATTGAAGCTGCCGCTTATCAATTGGACGCCCTTAGGATGGAGTGCGGACGTTTTGCTGGGCATCATGTTGCCGATCTTCATGATCATGAGCGTTTTCTATGGGATTAAGGCTTGGCACGGCGACGACGTGCGCGTTCCGATCGTCAGCGATTGGATCGACGACCGGCTGCCGGCGTAACGAACTGCTGATAGCGCTTTAGAAAATCGCGCGCCGCGCGATCGTGATCGACGACCGCCCGCGGATACTCCTGTGCGCCTCCCAGCGGAAGCTGGATCTGCGCCGTCGCTGAGCGCGCGGCGCCGAAGCCGCCCCCGGGCGCATGCGCGAGCTCCGCAATCCACTTACGCGCATACAGACCTGCCGGGTCGAAACGGCGCTCCTGTTTGCGCGGATTGTAAATGCGCGGATAAGCGGCGAGGTCTGCGCCGACGCCCGCAATCCATTGCCAATTTCCGACCGCTATCGCGGGATCGTCCTCTATCAGGTACCGCTCCCATTCGGCCATGCCCACGCGCCAATCAACATTGAGGTCGAAACATAAGAAGGATGCTGCAATCGCGCGAACGCGCGGGTGCATCCAGCCGGTCGCGTGCAGCTGGCGAACTCCCGCATCGACGATCGGATATCCGGTGCGCCCTTCACGCCAAGCCAAGAGCTGCGGGTGCGAATCCGCAAACGGAAATTTGCGCATCTTCTCCTGCAGCGTCTCCTGCGATGTGCGCGGATTATACCAGGCCAGTTGCAAAAAAAAGTCGCGCATGGCAACCGATCGCTGAAATAAGCGCAGTGAGGCGCGCTCCTCCGAAAGAAGAAACGGATCGTCGAGCCGGCGGCGCGTTTCACGGACTATCGTTCGCGCCGCGATCGTCCCAAACGTGAGGTCGGCGCTCAAGTGCGACGTGCGATCGTCCGCCGGCACGTTGAGCGCAATCGAGTACTGCAACGCAGGGCCGCGCAAGAATGCGTCCAGTTTTTCACGCGCCCGCGCGGAACTGGCGTCGGCCGGCTCATCAGCCGATCCAAATTCCTTGGGCTGCGGGAGCGGTTCGTTCGGCACGTCCGCGCGCGCAAATGACAGCAACAGCGGCGCTTCATACGAGCCCGGTTCGAGCTCGCGCCAGACTTCGTAATAAGGAGCGAAGGCCTTATAACCTTCGCCGCCCGAACTGCGAGCTGCGGTGCTTTCCTCCGGCGGAATCGCCGGTGAGTCGTGCACCGCGGTCGCGCGCGTTCCGCTTTCTTCGAGCGCCGCTTGCAGCTTGGCATCGTCAGCCGCACCGGCACCGTCATAACTCGCGCTCCATGCGACAGCTGAGGCGCCTGCCTGTCGCACGAGCGGCCCCAAGATGCCGGCGGGTTCGCCGCGACGGACGATCAGCGCGGAGCCCCGCTCGCGCAACGCGCCGTCGAGCGCGGCAACCGCACCGCAGTAAAACGCGGCGCGGCGCGGTGACGAACGCAGGCGTTTCTCCAAGTCGCGATCGATTATCAGCACCGGCAGCACATCCCCGTGCGATGCCGCGGCGCTCAAACCCGCGTGGTCGTCCAAGCGGAGATCGCGCGCAAAGCGGTAGACTGCGACGGACATCAGAGCGTTTCTACGTAAGCTGAGACATCGCGCACATCGTTTGCGCTCAGCCGGGCGGGAAACAGCTTCGGCATCGGCGGTTCGGGCTGAAGAATAATCGCGCGTACGGCTGCCGCCGGGCGTCTTAAGCTTTCGTTGCGCAACGCGGGCCCGACTTGCCCTCCCGTGCCGTCCCGGCCGTGACAGGCGGCGCATTGCGCTTGATAGATCGCTCGTCCGCGCCCGACATTTGCAGGCATGTCAGTCTGCGCGGCGGCCGTATGCAGTTGCGTCCGGCTCGCGTGATTACATGCGGGCAGTCCTGCCAGCAGTAGAACACCGAGCATGAACGCAAAACAGGAGCGCATTGCGTCGCGGTTTTTGCTAAATGCGAGCGTTCTCCCGGGTCGCGCTAATGAATGGGTTTGGGCAGTCCGTCGCTGGCGTCGGAACTTATGCGGAAAGTGAACGCATCGCGGTATACACCGGGGACGGCTCGGCCGTCGACGGTCTTGGGCGAATAGCGTGCTTTCATTGCAGCCTTGCAAACCGCTTCGTCAAGAAAGCGGTAGCCCGCAGGCTTCGTGATGACGCACTTCGTGGGCGTGCCGCGTTCGTCGATCAATACTTCGAATGCGGTCGTGCCTTCGGCGCCTTCGGAATATGCAATCATCGGCGGCTGCGGATTGATCGCCGTCTCACCGCCGAGCGGGCCGGCGTCGGTCGTTGCCGACTGGAGTTGCGAACCGAGTTGCAGCGATTCAGCGCTGCTGACGCGTTGCGGCGCGGTTTCGCTGAGCGACGTCGTCGTCATCCTCGATACGGTCCGCCACACCGGGTCGCGCCACACGGGTATGCTCGCGCGATTCTTGCTCGGCGGCGCGATTTGCGGATATACGGTTACCGCCGCGATCTCCGACGGCTTGGCGGGGGCTTGTGAATTATCCGTGCGCGCCGATTCCGCGGCGCTGAGCGGACCGCGCGCGATCTGCACAACGTTGTGGTAAACGACCAGCTTACGCTGGCCTTGCGGCGCCGCCGGTCCGTTTGCGCGGTGCGCGGTTGCGCTCGCCGTGGCAACGGTTACAGCCTCGGGGGCAGTGCGCACCGGTAGCGTGAAATAATGCAGCGTGGCGGCAGCACACGCGAACGTTACGGCAAAAGCGGCCGCAAAGCGCACAACCGGCGAAAGACCACGCGCGCGGCGACGGAACACATTCCCCAATTCCGGATTCCAAACTTCGCTCTCGCGAGCCGATCCGATGCCCGCAGCGGTGCGTGTGAGCTCGTGCTCGCCGCCGAGCTCGCTCAAGCACTCCGCGCAGAGCGCGATGTGTTCGCGATACTTCCGGCTGTCCGCATCGGTTGCTTCACCAAGCGCGATCGCACCGGCTATGATCTCGATTGCTTTGTGCAGCAGATTCTCCTTACGCGTTTTCCATCATCACGGCGCGCAGCGTTCGCAGCGCGCGGCAAACGCGCTGGCGGATCGCATCCGCGCTCGTCCCGAGGATCGCCGCAGCTTCCTGCGACGAGTACCCGGCGTAGCTCGTCAACATAATCGCGGCGGCTTGTTCCGCCGGCAGGCGGCGCATCGCCGCTTGCAGATCGATCGAGGCCGCGCTGCGTTCGTCGATGCGCAGCGAGCGCACGTCGTGTTCCCGATCGAGGGACATGAAGCGCAAGATCTTCTTCCTGCGCAGATAAGAGATGGCCGTATTCGTCGCGGTCTTGTAGAGCCAGCCCGCGGTTAGCGGACGTTCCGGCTCGCGTTGGAGCGTGCGGTACGCGCTGAAGAAAACGTCCTGTGCTATGTCGAGCGCGACGTCCGCATCTCCGACCATCCGGCGCACGTAACGCGCGAGCTTGGTCTGATGCTCGCGAACGAGCGCTTCGACTCGGCTTTGCGCGGCCGACGTGCCGGCGACGAGGTAGACCTGCTCCATGCTTCAGGGCCCCCTTTGGCTGGTAACGTCCGGCTTGGGCCGGTTGTGACCCTTCCCTTCGCCAGGCTCAGGACAGGCTCTAGCCGCCGATTTCGGAAAAAGCCCGCATCCGCGAGGACGTCTCGCCCAGGCGTAGATGATGCCGTTCGGGTTTGATGAGCATCGCGGAGCGCAGAATGTCGACGAGGCCTTCGGTCGAAGCGCCGTTGCGGAGCGGCGTCCGCAAGTCGATCTCATGGTCGCCGAAGAGGCAAAGGCGCAAGCGGCCGTCGGCCGTAAGGCGCACGCGATTGCAGCGCTCGCAGTAATCGTGCGAGAGCGGGCTGATAACGCCGAGCGCGCCCGGCGCACCGTCGAACGAGAAATATCGCGCCGGGCCATTTCCGCCCGGGCCGATCGACGGGTGCAAATCTCCGATCGCTCCAATGCGCTCCAGGATTTCGTCCGAGCTCACATATGAATCACGCTGCAGGCCAACGTTTTCATGCACCGGCATCACTTCGATGAAGCGCACGAAGACGGGCTGCCGCTTCGTCCATTCCGCAAGGTCCGCGATTTCATCGTCGTTTTGCCCGCGCATTACGACCACGTTTATTTTTACCGGCGCCATGTCATGAGCGATGGCAGCATCGATTCCGGCCAGGACGCGATCCAAACCCGGCCGCCGCGCGATCGCTTCGAAACGGTCGGGCCGAAGCGTGTCCAGCGAGACGTTCACGCGGCGCAGTCCCGCTGACTTTAGTGCTTCGATTTGTTCCGCCAGCAGCAATCCGTTGGTGGAAAGCGAGATGTCCTCGATGCCTTCGACTGCGTTTATCGCCGCGACCAAGCGGTGCAAGTCGCGCCGGATCAGCGGCTCGCCGCCGGTCAGGCGGATGCTGCGCACGCCGGCCGACGCCGCGGCGCGAACCAGCTCCGCGATCTCCTCGTAGGTTAGAATCTCGCCTTTCGGCAGCCATTGCAACCCGGTCTCGGGCATGCAATACACGCACCGCAAGTTGCACTTGTCGGTCACCGAAATGCGCAAATACGTAATCGGCCGGTTGAATTGATCGGCCAGCGGTGCTTGAATCAGATCGATGGTCGTCAGGGCCACGCAGTGTCATTCCCCGCGTGCGCGGCGGACCCTCGACTTGCTTGACTAACTTGGGCTGACGGCTGGCCAGCCGCCAGTCTAAAGCTAACTGCTAAAGGTCGAGTCCGGGATCGGCGCGTTCAGTTTAAAGTTGCTGAACGTCGAGGTGAGATCGGCGTTATAGTTCGGATCTTCGAAGTGGCCGCTTTCATGCGTGACTAGCCGAAAAGGGCCGACCTTTCCGTAGGTTTGGTTGAGCGCCGCATAGCTGTTGTCGATGTAATTCCAGCGCAGTTGCGCGAGTTCGCCGGTTTTGTCGGCGATCTTCGCATCGATATGATCGATCCGCCCGGGTGAGCGCGGAACGAGCTTGAAGGTGGTGTATGTTCCGTCGTCGCGTTCGACCGACATGACGTAGACGTCGTTCCAGCGCGCGGGGCTTTCGACGTGCGGATACACGTTGCTGAACTGTTTGGCGATAAACGGCAGACCGCTGGTAAAGACCACCTTGTCTTTGCTCGGCTCCTTATGGTAGTACATCCCGCTTACAGACGCGCTCAAATAAGGAAACGAATGCATGACGACGTCGGCGCCGATACTGGCCGTGTAGCTGCGCAAACCTGCATTTAGCGCGATAAGACGCTGCAGCACTTGGCTCGAAGGCGTCGCGGCTCGTCCCGAGGGGGCCGCTACAAGCAAGAGCGCCGTAGCTGCGGCAAAGGCGGTGGATAGGCGTGCAATAGACACGCCAGCTCTAACGCCGCGCCTTCGCAAACGGTTCCAGCGCGGCCGCGATCTCTTCCCGGACCGCCGCGTCGGCTTCAATTGTGCCGCGCGCCCGTAATTCCGAGAGCGCCGAAGGGGACCCGATGCGGCCGAGCGCCCAGGCAGCGTGAGAGCGGACGAGCGCATGCGGATCGCGGTTCAATGATTCGGCAAGCGCGGGGACCGCCGAACGATCGAGCGCGTTGCCCAGAGCTACCGCGGCATTTCGCCGCAGTATCGCGCCGCCGCGCCAGCCCATCGCCGAGCGCGCGTACTTCTTCTTGAACTCGCCGCTGCGCAAACGCAACAAACGTACGAGTTCAGGCGTGGGCGTTTCTTTTGAGGCCTTCGACGAACTCACCACGACGCTGTTCGGCGGGCACGCCAGCTGGCACAGATCGCAGCCCCATACCCAGGTGCCGATCAGCGGACGCATCGCGCGCGGAATCGCATCGGTGCGCTGCGTCAGATCCGCTATGCAGCGCGTAGCATCGATCGTGTAGTCGCCGCGTAGCGCACCGGTCGGACACGCGGGGATGCAGCGCGTGCACGAGCCGCATGATTTGCGCAGCGGAGGATCGGGCGGGAGATCGAGCGTGGTCACAATCTCGCCTAAGAAAACAAACGAACCCGACACCGGGGATATGAGGTTGGTGTGTTTGCCGATCCACCCTAAGCCCGCCCGCGCTGCAAACGCGCGCTCGGCAATCGGCTTCGTGTCACAGGCGATCGCCGTGACGCTTTCGCCGGCCTCCGAATCGATCCGATCCGCGACGTCCCGCAAGAGCTTTTTCACGCGGTGGTGATAATCGCCGGACCCGACGTAATTTGAAACGCGGCCTTCGTTAGGACGCACTTCAGGCACGTGCGCCTCGTATAGAATCGCTATGCAGATCACGCTGCGCGCCCCGGCGAGCACGTGTGACGGATCCGCGGCTTTCGCCGCATACGCGTCGTCGTATGGCCATGTCGCCAGATCGCCTCGCGTAAACGATTCGTGCAGCGCCCGGCGTACTTCGCCCGCGTCCGCGGCGGCCGCTATGCGCACGTCGGTCGCTCCGAGGTTCAGCGCCGCATTGCGCGCGAGCTGTTTTATCGCAGCCGGGTCATACCGTCGCAAGCGGTCCCTCCACTACTGGAAAGACCGCATCGATCTGCTCGAGGTCCGTTTGATCGAGTTGCCAGCCGGCGCCGCCCGCATTCTCCTCGGCGTGTGCAACATTGGAAGCTTTCGGGATCGCGAAGAGGCTGGGTTCGCGCGTCAAGAAATTCAGCACGACTTGCCTTGGAGTCTTGCGGTGCTTCTCAGCGATTTCCCGCAGCGCGGCCTCACCCGGCGAGCCTTTCCTAAGCACGCGTCCGCGCCCGAACGGCGTGTAACCGATAACGGCGATGCCGTGCTCGAAGCAATATGGAATCAGCCGGACCTCCGGTCCGCGTTCCACCAAGCTATAGAATATTTCGTTGGCAGCGAGTTTGACGTTGCGCAATGCGGCCTGAGCTTCGCGCACGTCTTCAACGTCGAAATTACTAACGCCGACGTAACGCGCTTTGCCCTGCGCGACGAGCTCTTCGAGTCCGCGCATCGTCTCCGCGATCGGATGCGATCCCGGCCAGTGCAAGAGATACAGGTCGACGTAGTCCGTGCGCAGCCGCCGGAGCGTGCGATCGCACGCCGCCATCGTTCCTTTATATGAGGCGTTTTCCGGAAGAACTTTGCTCGTTATGAAGAGCGACGCGCGCGGAATCCCCGAGAGCGCTTCGCGGAGCATCTCCTCGACCGCACCCGCGCCGTACATCTCTGCCGTGTCGATGTGGGTCATTCCCAACTCGATACCGCGGCGCAGCGCGCGCATCGCCTCGGCGCGGTCGCGGCCGCTTTCGGGCAAGTCCCACGTGCCTTGGCCGATGACGGGGACCGCAACGCCGGCGCCGCCAAATGGTTTGCGGATCACCAAGGAGGCTTCTCTTTATGCCGCAGATTTCATATCTGCTTTTCGATGTTTTTGCCGAGCAGGCGTTTGCGGGAAATCAACTGGCCGTCGTTTCGCAGCATCTGGACGACCGGACCATGCAAACGATCGCAAACGAACTGAACGTAGCCGAGACGGTTTTCTTGCAGCGCACGAGCGATCCAAATCGCCCGGCCGAGCTGCGGATCTTTACGCCTCGCCAGGAGATGGCGTTTGCAGGCCATCCGACGATTGGCGCGACGTTCGCAATCGCCGAGGTTCTGAAATGGGTTCCGCCGGCGCAGGAACACTTCGCGCTCGGGGAACGCGTCGGCGACGTTGCCGTTCGCGTGGAACGCAAAGACGGCAATCTCTTTGCCTGGCTGCGAACCCCGCCGGTCACCTTCGAACAAGAGCTCGATCGCGCGCGCTGCGCCGCCGCCATCGGTCTGGAACAAACCGATCTGCACGAAACTCTGCCGCCGCAACTTGTTTCGGCCGGCAATCCGTTTCTTTACATCGCGCTCAAAGATCGCGCGGCCGTCGATCGCGCATTGTTTCCGCTCGCGCGTCTCGGCGACGCAATCGAAGCGCGCATTACCGGCGTGTTCGTCTTTTGCCTCGCCGAGAACGGCACGTACGCGCGCATGTTCGCGCCGATGAGCGGCATCGCCGAAGACCCTGCAACCGGCAGCGCTACCGGACCGCTTTTTGCCTACCTGCGAAAATACGGCGCCATCGACATGGAACGCAAGTCTTTCATCAGCGAACAAGGCGTGAAGCTGGGCCGGCGCAGCGTCCTGCACGTGCGCATCGAAGGCAATGAGCCGCCGAATATCGACGTTGGCGGGCAAACGATCCTCATGGGCGAAGGCCGGTTTAACTTCTAGAAAAACTCGAAGTCGGGATGCAGCGCCGCGTAGGCCAGCAGCCCGTCGCGTAAATGCTGCACGCGCCGGAAACCGGCGTCGCGCAAAAAGCGCGTCGCCCAAGCCGATTTCTGGCCGATGCGGCAAGCCACCACATAGGACTTGGCCGAATCGAGCTCGTGCAGACGTTCCGGCAAATCCGAAGCGGGCATGTGCAGCGCGCCCTCCAAAACGCCGAAGACCACTTCGTGCGGTTCGCGAACGTCCAGTAAAACGGCGTCACGCAGCGCTTCGTCCAGTTGCGCGGAATCAATCTCTTCGAACTCCGGCGCTGAAACGTCCGCGACTTCGGCTGCCACTTCGGTAACGCTCGGCCGCTCGCCGCACAACGCGCAGTCCGGTTCGCGACCGAAGCCGACTTCGCGCGTGCGCGCGCCGAGCGCGTCGATCAGCAGCAGCCTTGCCAACAGCGGTTCTCCGATTCCGAGCACGACCTTCAGCGCTTCGTTGGCTTGAAACGCTCCGGTGATGCCGGCCAACACGCCGAGCACTCCGCCCTCGGCGCACGTCGGCACGCTGCCCGCGGGGGGAGCTTGCGAAAACAAACAGCGGTAACACGGTCCGTGGTCACGCCAAAAAACGCTGACTTGTCCGTCAAAGCGAAAAATCGAAGCATACACGTCCGGCTTGCCTTCCAGCCAGGACGCGTCATTCACGATATACCGCGTTTCGAAACGATCGGTACAATCCAGCACGACGTCATACAATCGAACGAGTTCGCGCGCGTTAGATGCATCGAAGCGAACGGCGATTGCGTCGGCCGCGGTGAGCGGATTGAGCTCGCGCACCCGCTGTGCCGCAATCTCCGCTTTGCGCTTCCCGATATCACCGGTCGCATACAGGGTTTGGCGCTGGAGATTGCTCTCGTCCACGACGTCGTCGTCGACGATCCCGATCCGTCCGACGCCGGCGGCAGCCAAATACTGTAAGGCGGGCGATCCCAATCCGCCCGCGCCGACGCACAGCACGCGCGCACGCGCTAAACGCTCTTGCCCCGCCACGCCGACTTCGGGAATGAGCAGGTGGCGGCTGTAACGCCGCAGCCCTTGGGGGACCCATGCGCTTTGCGCATGGGGGCGCGGAGGCGCTTGCGCCGGAGTGCTTTTCAACTCTTTAGGGGCCCCCGAATCGCTTTCGCGATTTGGGGTCTATCGGGGATGCAGTTTGTTTAGCCATTGCAGTACTTCGCCGCGCGCGTTCTCGGCCGCAGATGTGTGGTCACTCGCAATGGTGACGAAAGTTTTTGGCTCGTGCGCACGGTTATATAATTCTTCGACACTCTTGCGGCTGACCATCGCATCGCGCTCGGCAGCAATGTAAAGCTGCGGCCGGCCGGCGAGCTTCGGCAGCGCTTGCTGGAACATCTCGTCGACGCCGCGCACGAGTTCGGGCAGCGGCAGCCCGTGGACGTACGCAGCTCGAAAGTCCGTTACGCCCTTTTCGCGCAACGCATCCAGCGCCGGGGGTCTCCCGAAGCCGGTCGTAATGGCAATCGTTCCGGCGATGCCCGGATCGCGCGCTGCGGTAAAGAGCGCCGTCATCGCTCCCATGCTGTGGCCCATGGCATAGAGTGGCCCCGGCTGCGTTTCGCGCGCATGCGCGATGACGCTGCCCATCGCATCGAGCAGATCGTCGACGCTCTCAAGCCGTCCGCCGCTGGCGCCGAGCTTGTGCCCGGGAAAATCGAGGCTCAGCGCGCCGTAACCGTGGCTTGCCAAAAAATAGCAAAGAAAATCGAGATTTTGTTTCGAGCTCGAATATCCGTGCCCGGCCACGATCCAGACATCTCGCGCGCGCTTTGGTTCATAACGAAGCACCGCGATCTCGTTGCGTTCGCCTCTCACGCGAAAAAGGTCGAGCTTCACGGCGAATTCGCGCGATCGGGGTTCGTTTTCCACTCGCTGTCACCGCGCGTGTAATGCTCCTTCTTCCAAATCGGAGCGCGGCGTTTCAATTCGTGGATGGCATATTCGCACGCGGCAAACGCAGCGCTGCGATGCGGCGCGGCGACTGCTACCGCGACCGAGACGTCACCCACCGCGAGATCGCCGATGCGGTGCACGACCGAAATCGCGCAGGAACCGAAACGCTCGCGAGCCTCGGCTGCGATTCGTTCGAATTCCTCGGCCGCCATGTTTTCATGCGCTTCGTACGAGAGGCCGGTTACGGGACGATCGTCGTCGGAACGTTCGCGCACGACGCCGGCAAACGTAACGACGGCGCCGCACGCGTCGGTCCGGACTTCACGCGCGATGGCAGCGACGTCTATTGGTTCGCTTACGACCGCAAACATTAGCCACCTCCGGCGGGCGGCAGCAAGGCGATCTCGTCGCCTTCGTGCAGAATTTCGGCGCGATTCACCACGTGACCATTACGAGCGATGCGGGTAGATTTCGCCAGCGCTGGTAGACCGGTGCACGTTTTCGCCAGTTCATCCCATAGCGCCGCGGCAGTCGATCCGGCCGGGAGTTCGACCTCGCGTGCCGATCCGAGCAGTTCGCGCACGCGCGCAAATGCCAGCACGCGGACCTTCACGCGATGCGCGTGCTTTTTTGCGGATGCGGACTCAAAGCGAAACGTTCGATTGCGAGCGCGACTCCGTCTTCTTCGTTGCTGGCCGTCACGTACCGGACCGCTTCGCGCACTTCGGGAAGCGCGTTCGCCATCGCAACGCCTACGCCGGCCCACCGCAACATCGGCACGTCGTTACGCGAGTCGCCGATCGCAAGCGCGCGTTCCGACGGTATTTGAAAATCCGCGCAGAGGCGCGCGAGCGCGCGCTGCTTCGTAGCTTCCCGGCTCGTAACGGCGCATTCGACGAAGTTCAGCCAGCTTTCATACTTGAAATGCAGCGGCAGATCGCAAAACTCTCGCTCCATGGCTGCGACGGACTCTTGCCCCAGAAAGCGAATGAAGGTCGGCGCCGTATGCAAAACTTCGCCGAAGGTCTTTACTTCGCGCCATGCGGGACCGCGCATGTCGTCCATGTGCAATTTCGATCCTTCGAGGCGATAGAAAAACTCTTCGGCGTAAATCGCAATCGAAAGACCTTCACGTTCTGAAAACTCGATCATCGGCTTGGCATATTGCAGCGGCACCGGAATGTGGCCGAGCGTGCGATTCGCGCCGAAGTCTTTGGTCAGCGCGCCGTGACAGCAGATCACCGGTAGGTTTAGCCCGAGCTCGCTGCTGACGCGGATCGGCATGTCCACGCCGCGCCCGGTCACGAGCACGATGCGAATTCCCGCCGCCAGCGCAGCTTCGATGGCGGCGCGGTTGCGCGGCGAAACCCGCTCTTGCGAATCCAAGAGCGTTCCATCGAGGTCGAGCGCGATCAAGTCAAACCGCATCGGCTCCATGATATACCCTTCGTCAAACGGCAGCCCTACCGGCACCCCAATGCAACCTTTCAGGCGGCACCGAACGTTGCTTCGATAAGGCATGAAAATCTATAGCCGCACGTTTCTGGCTCTGCTCCTGGCGCTTTTCGCCGGCGGCGGTGCGGACGCGCAAGGCAACCGCTGTACGCGCGAGACGCTTCCCGTAAAGGGCACTGCGCTGACCGTAAGCTACTGCGTCGCGGCCGAAAATTCGGCAGCCGCCGGGCACGATTTGCCCGTGCAAGTCACTGAAAGCTACAGTACCGGCCGCGGCTCCTTCACCCAGCAAAACACGCTGCAGTTCATCTCCGGTGAGACTGCCTCACGCGTCATCGAGGACGTTGCGCTGAACCGTGTCGGCCTGGAAGGTACCCTGCATCTGACGCTGGTCTACCGGGGCGGCCTCGTCCAGGTCGAAAGCGCCCTCCTCACCCCGGGCGCCATCACCATAAAATAGGCTCCTAGGCCCGGCCCGCAACCTAACCGGCCAAATGTGGTATTTTAATCTCTGATGCGGCGACGACGATATATTGCGTTCGGCATGTCTAAGATTCCCGACGGCTGTCGAGGCTCGGGGAGTTTCTAATGGCGTGTACGGCATACGCGCCCAATCTCACGGCTCGCGAGCAAGCGCATTTTCTCTACGACGCGATCCCTTCCGGACTGTTCAAGGTCGAAACCGCAGACGAACGGATCCCGTGGCGCATCAGCCCCGAGCCGTTTGCATTGTCCGCCCGCACGCTGGAGCGGATCGAAACCATCGGCGCAAATCTTCTCCTGTTTTATCGCGCGCTCAACAATCTCTATAATCGCAGCGCCCGCGGCACGGCGCCGCCATTCATCGCAGAGTATCTCGATCGTGGAAAGCCCGAACATATCGTTAGGCTATCGCGGCAAAACCGTTTCCGGCAAGACCTCCCCGGTGTTATCCGTCCGGATTTGATCCTCACCGACGACGGATTCATTGCGAGCGAGCTCGACAGCGTTCCCGGCGGCATGGGCTTTCTGGGCGCGATGTCCGAGGCATATTGCAAACTCGGCATGGAAAGCATCGGCGGCGCAGACGGAATCGTGCAATCCTTCGCGGCGATGATCGCGTCGGCAAGCGGAAAAGAGAAACCGACGGTCGCGATCGTCGTCTCGGATGAGTCGGGTGACTATCGCCCCGAGATGAAATGGATGGCCGAAGCGCTGGTACGCGTCTCAAATCTCGGCGCATACATGTGCAAGCCGCAGGACATCTACTTCACCGAGGATGCGCTGTTCGTGCGGTTGCCGGACGGACGCGAAGAGAAAATCGACGTCCTCTACCGGAACTTCGAGCTTTTCGATCTGCTCAACGTGCCCAAGCAAGAGCTGATGCTTTACTCGGCGCGCCACAACCGCGTAACGATGACGCCGCCCCCAAAGGCGCAGCTCGAAGAAAAGCTGACATTTGCGCTCTTCCATCATCCTTTGCTCGCAAAGCTTTGGAAAGCCGAGCTCGGCAACGGCGTCTACGATCACCTCAAGCAGCTCTTTCCGGAAACCTGGGTCGTCGATCCGCGCCCGCTTCCGCCGCAGGCAGTCATCGCCGGGCTCGAAGCCAACGGCACGCCGGTTTCGGACTGGATGCAGCTCGCGGAACTCACGAAGACCGAACGCGAGTACGTGATCAAGCCGTCGGGATTCTCCGAGCTGGCGTGGGGCTCGCGCGGCGTACGCGTTGCAAACGATCTCACCAAAGACGAATGGACCGCCACGCTGCAGGAAGCGGTACGCGAATTCGACCGGACGCCCCGCATCTTACAGCGCTTTTATAAAGGAAAGCGCGTGCGTCAATCCTACCTCGATCGCGCCGCGGACGAGATTCGCACGTTCGACGGGCGCGTGCGCCTTTGTCCCTACTTTTTCGTCGTGGACGGTCAAATGCGTTTGGGCGGCGTCCTCGCAACGGTGGCGCCCGCGGACAAACGCTTAATTCACGGCATGACCGACGCGGTCATGGCCCCGAGTATCGTCACGCCCCACGGCAACTAAGCCGTTAGTGCGTAGGCAGGATGACGATCGACGGTTTGCCGATCGGCCAGCCGCCTGAAGTGTTGGCTGGGTTCCACAGCATCCAAATTTTGCCGTAAGTATCCAACAATGACGCAACAACTTTTTTCTGTTGCGCCGCCGGCATTCCGGGAAGGGTGGCATGGACCAATGGAATTTCCACCCTGTGGTAATGCCAGAGCGCCTGTTCGGATTTCGGGAACGTCTGCCAGACTTTAGTGGGCACGATCGTTTCGACTTCGACCAGGCGCGCATTCGGCGCGTCTGAATCGTAGATCTGGCACTCGAGTATTCCACCGGTTAGGCCGCCCTTACACCAATGGTGCGCGATTTGCGTCGAGTTGGCCACGCCGAAGTGTTTTTGCGCGTCGATGTGCAGCGTCCAGCCCGCCGACGGTATTCCGGCCGGCGACGCCGACGCAACGTTCAGTTGCACTTTCGAAACAAAGACGCCGAGCGCAAACGCCAAACAAACTGCCAAGGCTATGAACGGTTTCTTCATACCGTTCAAATCGGTGAGGTCGGGCGGTTACTCCTGCCGGGTGCGCACAACCGACAGGGCTTGCGCCGGAACGTCAAGTTCGTCGACAACGAGCGTAACCGGATCGTACCAAACCGTAAAGGCCAACGGGTCGCTGACCGAGACCGGCAGGTCGCCCGCCGGAACGCCCTTAGGACGATCGGCTTTGAGCGCCGCGTCGAGCGCAATCGCTCCGCCGTGTCCGAGCATAGGCGAGACCGCGGTAAACGCCTGCGCGTTCCAAGCGCGCAATTGCGACGGCAAAATAAAGAACCCCGAAAACAGAACGCCGTCGAGTACGGCGAAATGCTTCGTGCTCGCATCCAGATTAAACGTCATGCCGCCGTTGTCGCCGGTTTCGGTCGCGCTGTTGCCGTTAAAGGCGAGCGCGGCATGGATCGTCCGTCCCGGCGGACTGTAAACGGCCGCATAACGCGCGGGCGCTAGCGCGCCGTCGAGATTGAGCGTTGCCGTGCCGGCATAATCCGTTCCGCCGTAACTGGCGACACCGGACTCTGTAAGTTGAATGCCGCCCGCCGTGTGGATGAGCGTGATGGTCGTTTTTCCGGCCGCGCTTCCCGCCACGGAAATGCCGTAGGTATAGGAACCGTCCGCCGGGGTCATGGGCGCCGTCGCCGCGACCGCCAAGAACACGAATGCGAACATCAAGCTTCCTTTCTATACGCGCCGAGCGAATCGAGCAATGCATCGATTTCTTCCGGTGCGTTGTAACCGTGCGGCGCAACGCGAATGCCATTGGGGCGGTAAGTGGTAATGAAACCTTCGCGCTGGAGATGCTTTCCGAGCGCGACCGAGTCCACGCCGGGGATCGTAAATATAACGATGCCCGAGGATTCCGCCGCACTGCGAACGCTCGCGACTTGTGCGCCGGCCCGGTTGAGACCATCCACAAGGCGATCCGTCAGTTCCAGAACGTGCGCACCAATACGCGAAGTTCCGGCCGCATCGATCACGGCGATGGACTCTGCTAGCGAGAGCGCGCCGATGAAATTTGGCGTTCCGCCTTCAAAACGGGTCGCATCGGCCACGAAAGGCTGCTCGTAGTCCAGAAAATTCCACATATCCGCCGGCGATCGCCAGCCGGGCGAGGCAAGTTCGAGGCGATCGATCAGATCCGCGCGCACGTACAGAAAACTTACGCCTTGCAATGCGAGCAGCCACTTTGCGCCGCCCGCGTATAGCGCATCGATACCACTGGCCTCGACGTCGAGCGGAAACGCTCCCAAACCTTGAATCGCATCGACGCAAAAGAGCGCACCCGCCTCGTGCGCAACTTGCGCCAGCCCCTCCAAATCGTGGCGGTAGCCGTCCTCGAAAGAAACCCACGATACCGTCACGACCCGCGTGCGCGGCGTTATGTGTTCGCGTAAGACGTCGGGCGTAAGCCGTGCGCGGCGCGAGTCTACGAAGCGGATGGACACGCCGCGCTTTCGCAGGCGCAGCCACGGCTGAACGTTGGCCGGGAACTCGTTGTCCGGCAAAACGAGCTCGTCGCCGTCCTTCCACGGGAAACCCGCACTGATGACGTTGGCCCCGTCGCCCGTGTTGCGCAGAACAGCGATCTCACCGGGCTGCGCGCCGATGAATCGCGCGATGCGCGCGCGGTAGTCGCCCATGTTTCGCTCGTAAGGCCACGTTCCCAGGACGCCCGCCTGCGCGTGAGCGGCCACGAATTCTTGCAGCGCTACTTGCGTGGGTCGCGGAAGAACGCCGACTGCGGCGTGATTGAAATACTTATAGGATTGAGTTACGGCGAACAGGTCGCGAGGCAGCGGGGTCGTCAAGCGTCGCCGATCATTTCCTTCGTGTGCCAAGCGATGTTGTTGGCACGGTCGCCGACGCGTTCGAGCTCCGCGAGCACGAACAGGATGCGTGCGCCGGCCGGCACCATTTCCGGATCGGCCTGCATTTCCTGTTCCAAAGCGCGAACGCTGAGT
This sequence comes from Vulcanimicrobiota bacterium, assembly GCA_003140855.1. Lineage (GTDB taxonomy): Bacteria > Vulcanimicrobiota > Vulcanimicrobiia > Vulcanimicrobiales > Vulcanimicrobiaceae > Rubrimentiphilum. The sequence continues at coordinate 2,391 of PLLF01000070.1, read as the reverse complement.
TTGTATTGACGGTCGACTTCGTCGTCTTCGTCGATGACGCGCGAGGCCAATTCCGCGTCTCGCTCCGTGTAAGCGCGCATCGCACCCACCAGGGTCGCGATTGCGAGCTCGGCAATGCGATCGATCTCGACGCGTACGGGGCGCAGCGGAACGTCGGCCAGCTTGATCGCATGCTTGGCGATATCCACGCCATAATCGCCGATGCGTTCCAAGTCGGTCGCGATTTCCAACATCGCGGCGATTTCACGCAGCTCGCCGGCGACGGGCTGTTGCCGCCAAATCAGCTCGATGCACGAAGCTTCGATCTTACGGCGCAGATCGTCGATCGCATCGTCGCCTGCTATAACGCGCGCTGCTGCGGAGGTGTCGCGCTTCTCCAGTGCTTCGACCGCAACGCGAATGGCATCGCCGGCTAAAGCACCGAGGCGGACGACGTCGAGCCGCGTTGATTCAAGCGCCTCGTGATATGCGGTACGCATCTTTACAGTATAGCCGCAAGGTTCCCCGCACGCAATTAGACAATTTTCAAGGCCGTGCATCCCGAAACCGCCGAACCGGTTGCCGTCGAGCGCGACGGTGCGGTCGCTGTCGTTACTCTCAATCGTCCACAAGTGCTCAACGCGCTCAATGCGGAGTTGCTCGAGAAACTTTCGCGCGTGCTCAAAGAGCTCGATTCCGAGGCGGCGGTGCGAGCGATCGTCATCACCGGATCGGGAACCAAAGCTTTCGCAGCCGGTGCTGACATCAGCGAGATCAACGCTCTGCGCAGCGCGTTTCAAGGCGCCTCGAAAGCGCGTAGCGGACAGGCCGTTACCTTGCAGATCGAGCGCCTAAAGAAACCCGTCGTCATGGCGGTGAACGGATTTGCCCTCGGCGGCGGATGCGAACTCGCGATGGCCGGCGACATCATCATTGCGAGCGACAATGCGAAGTTTGGCCAGCCCGAGGTAAACCTCGGCCTCATTCCCGGCTACGGCGGGTCACAGCGCACGACGCGGCTCGTTGGAAAAGGCATGGCGATGTATCTGTGCTTGACCGGCGAGACGATCGACGCGCCGGAAGCGCTGCGCATCGGCCTGGTGCAAAAGGTGGTCCCGCAAGCACAACTGCTCGAAGAAGCAAAACGAATCGCAAATACGATCGCCGGCAAAGCGCCGCTCGCAATCGAAGGCTGCAAGCGGGCCATAAACTCGGGAGCGCACCTTTCGATCGGCGATGCGCTCGAATTGGAATCGGTTGAGTTCGGCACACTGGTCGACACCAATGACTTTAAGGAAGGCACGAGCGCGTTTCTTGAAAAACGCAAACCGAATTGGAGCGGCAATTAGACGTCTTCTCCTCACTGTAGCTTTAGTTGCGGCTGCAAGTCGTTTGGCTTGCGCCGATGATTTCGGCCCCCGCGCCGATGTCCGCGAAGTGCGATTCGCCGCACAAAGATTGCTCGCACACACTGCACGGGGATGGAAAGCCGACCCTGACAACACGCGGATATCCGACGTCGTCGTGGTCAAGGACGCCGCTCTTCTGTCGTGGGGCATCGGCGGCAATCATGGCCTCATGGGGCTGATCCGGCAATACGACCGCTGGTGGGACGCGCTGGAATACAGACGCGAGATCGACGGCTGGATTGACTCGGCGTCCTATCCATTGCCGCAAAAATGCTCCCTGGTTGCGCAAGCCTTGCCAAATACCGCCGCGCTGCTGGAAGACGGGTTACCGCGAGAACTCGTCGCCGCAGCACTTTTGCATAGCGCCGGCTTGCTGCAGTCAAAGCCGGTGCGCAAAACCGCCATGGTGGATCGCCGCTGCGGTCAGCTGCTGGGCAGCATCGATTCCACCGGAGGCACGCTCTGGCAAATTCCCAGCTATACTTCCGGCTACGATATCACAATTGCTTACAGCAAAAATGACGCCCGAACCGGTACTTCCGCCGAGCCCCTGTATGCGCGGCCGCCGACGGAGGCTGAGATCATCCCGTATCCAACCACACTGCATTTTATTTCGACCGCAGTTCTGTATTTCGATCTCACGCTCGATGGGTCGGCGCCCGTAACCTTTCAACCCGGGACAACGGTCGACATTTGGTTTCCGTTCGTGCTCGATGACGCGCTCAGTTACGACCTGACGATCGGTTTTGCCGACGGGCCGATCGGCCCGATCTATTCAAAGCCTTTCGACAACGTGCTGCATTACAAGTTGCCGGGCTTCACCGCAACCCCGGATCGTACGCTCATGGCCGAAATCGATGGCAACTGGCCTTAACAAAAAGGAAACAGGCCGGCAACAATAGCATCGTACTCTCTCCATTATGGCACGCAGGTACACCAACGCCGACATCATGGCCGCCCTGATCGATTTTCGGAACGGCAATGGGCAACGGTTCGAGGTAAT